>NZ_JARVSP010000002.1:0-313198 GCF_030209115.1 Pseudomonas sp. FR229a
GTCGTTCGGGGCTTGCTTGATTTTCGGCTCTTTCAGATCCAGCGCCACGCCGACATCGAACTTCAACGGCTCGGCATAACTGGTCCTCCCATCGGCACGCTTGATTTCGTACCTGGCCACCACCGTCCCGCCTTCGTTGCCCTTGATCATCGCGGCCGGGATGGGGAACGGTACTTCCTTACCGGCGGTAAATTCGTTCAGCTTGATCGAGTCGGGATACTCACCGGTGATCGAGCCGACCCAGAACATGAACACTTCATCGCCTTTGACCGTTTCCGTGTAGATGACCGTCGCGGTAGTGCCGGGGGTGTCGGCGGGCAGGACGCCGTCCACCACGCCGGCCACCACCGGTTCGGGCAGTTCCCGGCGTGGTTTGCCGACTCGCAGGATGTCGGTGTGGATCGACTCGCGAATGGCGTGGGAGGCCTGGTACGCGTCCAGCTTGGCGAACGCCGCGCTCGGGATCAGGAGTTGGTAGTAGAACTCCGCCGTGCCGCCGTTGACCGGGGTCAGGTGGTTGCTGTCAATACTGTACGACAGCGGTTTGGCTGCGACGATGTCGTTGTGGGTGATGGGGCGCGTTGGCAGAGCAGGCAGGTACGGCTTCAGGCCGGAGGTGGTGCCGAGCATGATCGGCTGCAGGACATAGCCTTCGACGAAGGAGGTATCGAATGGAATGTCCATGAGTACCACGTCCAGCGGTGGGTTCAGGGCACCGGAATCCTCGTCCAGCATGATCGGTTCGGCCAGGCGCTGGACTTCGCCGATGGCGCGGATAAATTGGCCGTTGGATATCAGGTCGGCGCTGCCATCGGCTTTTTTCAGGCGGTAAGACACGGTGATCTGGGACTTGGCCAACTGACGCAGCACGGCATTGGGGGCCTTGGTTTCAACAACGCTCGGCACGCTGATCAACGGGAGGCCTTCTATTTCCAGATCAATCGGTGGACCTTCGACCGGCGTGCCCTTGATCTTGATGAACGGGATGTCACCGATTTTGAAGTTGGCCTTGTCTGTGGCGACCACTTGCACGGTGCCATCGGCGTCGCCCAATTGGTCGACGTCCAGCACGTCGTTTACTGCCTCCTTGAGCAACGGCGCGCCCAGCCGGGTCGCATGAACGGCCACCACCACACGCTGTTCAGGACTCCAGTCCTCGGAACGGTTGAAAACCTTGTCGTACACCTCGAACACCACGGCCACTCCGGGGATCCCTGGACCACCGGCATCACCCGCTTCACGGATGATATCTTCTTTGATTTTCACGATGATCGGCGCCGTGCCTTCGGCCTGCTCCTGAGTCAGTGGAGCACCGGGCACGAAGATTCCACCCCAACTCACGCGGCAAATATCGCCGGCCGCGGCGAAGGGATAGGGGGGTGTGCCGTCGGCCTTGCCAATGCTGATGTCCACGCCAGCGGCCACGTTGTTCTTGTGGATGCCGCCGTCAAGAATCTCCTGCGGAATGATCATGATCAGCCTGGAATGGCCGTCGTCACCGTTGTTATCGTGGCCACCCGGGCGCGTCAGCTTGACCAGCACCTGCATGACTTCGGACGGTTGATCTGTGCCGCCCAGCGGCTTGACGGAATAGGACACCGCAAACTCGCCGTCGACCATGTGCCGCGAAGGCACGAACATGCGCAGTTGCGTATCGACCTCATCCTTGAGGACGGTCTGGGTCAGCACGTTGTGCCCGGTGCCCCAAAATATCGTCAGCCTGTCGCCACTCGCCATATTTCCCCACGGCCCCGCCTCGCACCGCAGGCCGTGATACGGAAAGTTGTCCAGCGCGGCGGCGATGTTGATACCCCAGACATCGGGATCCTTCGACACCGGGTCCTTGCTGCGACCAGGGATGCCGAGTTCTGCGAGTAGCAGAGGTTTTTGGGGGGTGGACATGGAAACGGCTCCGACGGGAAGTGACGGAACGAGTTAACGCGCACTGGCGTGATTGCACACCTGTCAGACTTGACAGGTGTGCGGTGATATCCGACGAGCGGTCGCCTTCGGACGCTTAGCCCGAGAAAGCTTCGTCGGTTGCTAGCGCCTTACGGCGGTGACGGCGTCCATAGACCAGGGGCTTAAAGATGGTTGCGTGGAGCGGGGTGGGTAGAGGTAGTGGTCGAGGGCGCGGTCGGCGCTTGGTGGAGCTTTTTGAAGCTTTTTGGAGCGAGGGATTAATAGGGGGAGAGGAGACTCAAAGGGAGCGTCTCAACACCATTCGTCGGAAACCTGCCCCTACCTGTAATTTCTGACAGTAGCCAAACCTCCGGGTCGCGCGGGTAAATAAGGCGTCATCTCTATCAACCGCGACAGGAGTCTCACCCCATGACCGATCAAACACTCGCCTTCACCAATACGCCCTACAGCATCGCCCCGGCAGGCCGGCTCAAGAATATCGAGTTGCTTCTCACCAGCAGCGATAACGTCCCTGTTCCAAGCGCCAAGCTCAGCCTGACTCTGCCGGCCAACTTCGCTTACGCCGATGGCGGCAGTGGGCAGCGCGACTTCCTCACCGACGATGCCGGCAAGGTCAGCGTCAGCGGCGTCAAAGGTGTTCCCGCCCCCGGCGCTTACAGTCTGAGCGCTACCAGTGGCAGTGAGACCGCCAGCACCACCGTAACTGTAATGGGCCTGGGGCCGGTCGGTAGCATTCCGGTCGGGGTTAATCCACAACGGATCGCTGTCAGCCCGGACGGTACGCGCGTTTATGTGTGCAACTATTTTGGGAACACGGTCTCAGTAATTGATACCGCGACGAGCCGATTTCTGACGGATATCGCGGTCAACGATTCGCCGGGCGGGATTGTCGTCAGCCCGGACGGTGCACGCGCTTATACCCCTCACGAATCAAGCCAGACAGTTTCGGTGATTGATACGGCGACGAGCCGAGTCCTGACGTCTATTCCCGTCGACGAGGGCGCGCGCGAAATTGCCATTAGCCCGGACGGCACGCGCGTTTATGTCAGTAACTCCACTAGGGGCACGGTATCGGTGATCGATACGGCGGCGAACCGAGTTCTGACGAACATTCCGGTCGAGGCCAGGCTGGCAGGGATTGCCGTCAACCCGGGCGGTACCCGTGTTTATGTCTGCAGCAAAGCTGCTAGTGAGTCGGTATGGGTCATTGATACGGCAACGGATCGAGTCCTGACAAACATACCGGTCGGGGGCTCGCCGCGCATGATCACCGTCCGCCCGGACGGAGCCCGCGCTTATGTCTACTTGAACTCCGAGACGGTGGTGATTGACATAGCGACAGATCGAGTCCTGACGAGCATCAAGCACGGGGATGCTATAACCGGGATGGCCCTCAGCCCGGACGGTAGCCGCGCTTATGTATGTGAATATGACGGAAAGGTCTTGGTGATTGACACGGCGACGGATCGAATCCTGACGGAGATTGCGGTCGAGAGTATTCCGGCCGGGATTGCCCTGAGCCCAGACGGTACCCGCGCTTATGTCTGCATTTCCAATAGCACTGTCTCGGTGATCGATACGACGATGGTTTGAGTTCTAGCGACATAACGGTCGGCAACGGTCCGACCGGGTTCGCAATCAGCCCGGACGGTACCGGTACGAACGCTTCCGTGGCAGGGGGAGTAGGTGAAACCAAAAAACCGCTGTCCCGCTCAGGGGACTGCGGTTTTTTTATGCCTGAAGACATGGCTCGGCTGTCAGGTCGATTTCGCCTCGCTCCCACAGGAAACCTGTTTCGAATGTGGGAGCGAGCTTGCTCGAAGGAGCCGGCACTCTCACCCGAATAACTCAGCCGAACCGCATCACCCCGGCACCTCCAGATTATCCAGCACCCTTTTTCACATTAAACGTGTGCTGTCCCTGACCAAGCCTCGACGGCAATCGACCGATGTCACCGGACTTATGGCGTGCTGCGCAGGTTTCCCTTTCGTCTGAAAGCGCTTCTGACCTGTCAGGTTTTACAGGTGTGAGAAGCGTGCCTTTGCGTTTTGATTGCTGGGCGGTTTCGCACATTTGGTGCGCCTACCTTTGCGGTGGTCAAGGAGAGAGGAAATGAAAGGTAAAGATACAAAGAGTGCATTCGTAAGCTATGGCGAAAACCCTGACAGGAGCACTACCCAAAGTCTGAGTGCTATCAGCGGTGCTTGTGTCGCCAACACAGCCGCAACGGATACTGGGTCGATCGCTAGCATTCCGGTTGGGGGGCAACCTCAGTGGGTCGCTGTCAGCCCCGACGGCAGCCGTGTTTACGTAAGCAACGGTCGCGGCCATCAAGTCACGGTGATTGATGCGGCAACAAATCAAATCCTGACGAAAATCCCGAACCAGGGATTTCCACACAACATAGCCGTCAGCCTGGATGGGGCACGCGTGTATGTCAGCAATATCTACACCGCCAATGTCTCAGTGATTGACACGGCTACGTATCAAGTCCTGAAGACTGTTCCGATAGAAAATGTTCCATACGCAATAGCCGTCAGTCCGGATGGTCTCCGCGTCTATGTTGGCAATAATGAGGGCGACACCGTCTCGGTAATTGATGCAGCGACAGACCAACTCCTCAAGAACATCAAGGTCGTTAGATATGCTTCGGGAATAGCTTTGAGCCCGGATGGTACTCGCGCTTATGTCTGTGGACACGTAGATGATACGGTTTCCGTGGTTGATACGACTACGGAGCTGGTCCTGACAACAATCCCGGTTGGGACAACCCCGCGCATGATAGCCGTCAGCCCGGACGGAAGCCGTGCTTATGTCTGCCATAATCATATCTATACAGTCGCGGTGATCGATACGACGACATGCCAAGTACTGACGCGCATCCCTGTGGAAGGTCCCGGTGAGAGTATAGCTGTCAGCCCGGACGGTAACCGCGCCTATGTCTCCCATCCTGCGAGCAATTCGGTCTCGGTGATAGATACTGCTACCAATGGGGTATTGTTCACTCTCCCGGTCGGGCAGCCGTATGGGATCGCCGTAAGTCCGGACGGTAACCGAATTTATGTTTGTAGCCTATCCGGTGAGGCGGTGGTGGTCATTGCGGTGGGTAGTAGGGAACGCCACTAGTCTGTCTCAAATCACGCTTCGAGCGTTCCATGCAGAGCGTCACCAGTATCCGGTAAACCCTGTTTCATAGCTGAAGGTAGCCTTGAGCTGCCTTCAGCTCTAGTCGCTTCTGCCTTCGGTGTTCACGATATTCGATGCTTTGGACTAAAAGGACTAGGGACTAAAGGGGACAGATTTATGTTCTAAAAGCTGAAAATAAAGCTGTCCCCTTTTGTGTGCGGAATGGTTGGTGGCAGCTATGCGCGGGTCGCAGACCGGGACTCTAGAACCGGCAGACCCGAAGGTCTCCCACGTACAGCCGCCATAAAAAAACGGGTGTTGTGCGTCCAGAGATCGACGGGCTGCGAGACCCGATCGCTGATTGGTCAGCGACCGGACCACAATAGAATCCGACCCCAAAGCACAAAAGCCGGCGGATTCTGGCTTGCCTGTAGGCAATGGCGCCAAGGATTTGTAGCCTCAAAGGCGTGTCCTGAAGTGTCTTTTGAACTCCCCGGTTTAAAGGGCACTTTGTGCTGATTTCACTGGCCCCTTCGCGAGCAGGCTCGCTCCCACAGTCTGGAAGGCATTTCAATCTGACATCTGGAATGCGGTCCCCTGTAGGAGTGAGCCTGCTCGCGATAGCGGTCTGTCTGATGTGAATGCATTGACTGAAAAGTCCTCATCGCGAGCAGGCTCACTCCTACAGTGGTCGCGTTCAACACCCTGTCTGTTTCAATCAATCGCGAAAGTTGGAAAGCTTCTTGCAGTAGCCGCCCTGCGCCCGTTCGGGGCGTCAAAAGTTTGCTTTAAAGGAACGGGGAAAACCGGTGGATCGCACTCAGTTATTCAATACAGCACGCACCAACGTTGCCGACCTCAGTCGAGGCAATCTGGGCGTGCCGTTGTTGCTGCTGGTCATGCTGGCGATGATGATGTTGCCGGTGCCGCCGTTCCTGCTCGACGTCTTCTTTACCTTCAACATTGCCCTGTCGATCGTCGTCCTGCTGGTCTGCGTGTATGCGCTGCGCCCGCTGGATTTCGCTGTGTTTCCGACCATTCTGCTGGTGGCGACGCTGCTGCGGCTGGCGTTGAACGTGGCCTCGACGCGGGTGGTGATGCTCCACGGTCAGGACGGCCACGCCGCGGCCGGTAAGGTGATTCAGGCCTTCGGTGAGGTGGTGATCGGCGGTAACTACGTGGTCGGTATCGTGGTCTTCGCGATCCTGATGATCATCAACTTCGTCGTGGTGACCAAGGGTGCCGGGCGGATTTCCGAGGTGAGCGCGCGTTTCACCCTCGATGCGATGCCCGGCAAACAAATGGCGATTGACGCCGACCTCAACGCCGGCCTGATCGACCAGAACCAGGCCAAGGCGCGCCGTCAGGAAGTTGCCCAAGAGGCGGAGTTCTACGGCTCGATGGACGGTGCCAGCAAGTTCGTCCGCGGTGACGCCATCGCCGGTTTGCTGATTCTGTTCATCAACCTCATCGGCGGCATGGCCGTTGGTATCTTCCAGCACGGTATGAGCTTTGGCGACGCCGGCCGGGTTTACGCGTTGTTGACCATCGGTGACGGTTTGGTGGCGCAATTGCCATCACTGTTGTTATCGACAGCGGCGGCGATCATGGTGACCCGTGCTTCCGGCTCGGAAGACATGGGCAAGCAGATCAACCGCCAGATGTTCGCTTCGCCGAAAGCGCTGGCCGTGGCCGCTGGTCTGATGGCGGTGATGGGCCTGGTGCCGGGCATGCCGCACTTCTCCTTCCTGACCATGGCAGCGCTGGCCGCGGGCGGCGCATACCTGTTCTGGAAGAAGCAGAACGTCGCCAAGGTCGTGGCGCTGGAAGAGGTCAAGCGTCAGCAGGAGCTGCTGCCGTCGCCGGCTCGCGCCATGGAAACCAAAGAACTGGGCTGGGACGACGTCACGCCGATCGACATGATCGGTCTGGAAGTCGGCTATCGCCTGATCCCGTTGGTGGACCGCAATCAGGGTGGGCAATTGCTCGCGCGGATAAAGGGCGTGCGCAAGAAGCTCTCGCAGGACCTGGGCTTCCTGATGCCGACCGTGCACATCCGCGACAACCTCGATCTGGCGCCGAGCGCTTACCGCCTGACCCTGATGGGCGTGATTCTCGCCGAGGCCGAGATCTACCCGGATCGCGAACTGGCGATCAACCCCGGCCAGGTCTACGGCTCGCTCAACGGTATCAACGCCAAAGATCCGGCTTTCGGCCTCGAGGCGGTGTGGATCGAAATCAGCCAGCGCGCCCAGGCGCAATCGCTCGGTTACACCGTGGTTGACGCCAGCACCGTGGTCGCCACGCACTTGAACCAGATTCTGTACAAGCACTCCAGCGAGTTGATCGGCCACGAAGAAGTGCAGCAACTCATGCAATTGCTGGCCAAGAGCTCGCCGAAACTGGCTGAAGAGCTGGTGCCAGGCGTAGTTTCGCTGTCGCAGTTGCTCAAGGTCCTGCAAGCGCTGCTCGCCGAACACGTGCCGGTGCGCGACATTCGCAGCATCGCCGAAGCGATCGCTAACAACGCCGCCAAGAGTCAAGATACCGCCGCTCTGGTCGCCGCTGTGCGGGTCGGCGTATCCCGCGCCATCGTCCAAAGCATTGTAGGCACTGAGTCCGAGCTGCCTGTGATCACATTGGAACCAAGGTTGGAACAGATATTGCTCAATAGTCTGCAGAAGGCAGGACAAGGCTCGGAAGAGGGCGTTCTGCTGGAGCCAAGCATGGCCGAGAAGCTGCAACGTTCGTTGATCGAAGCGGCCCAGCGGCAGGAAATGCAAGGCCAACCGGTGATCCTGCTGGTAGCAGGCCCGATTCGCGCGATGCTCTCGCGCTTTGGCCGCCTCGCAGTCCCTGGGCTGCATGTGCTGGCCTACCAGGAAGTACCGGACAACAAGCAAGTGACCATCGTTGCGACAGTAGGGCCCAACGGCTGAGGTAGTGGTTTATGCAAGTTAAGCGTTTTTTCGCCGCCGATATGCGTCAGGCCATGAAGCTGGTTCGTGATGAGCTGGGCGCTGATGCCGCCATCATCGGCAACCGCCGCATCGCCGGCGGCGTCGAGTTGACGGCGGCACTGGATTACAAGTTGTCGGCGCTGGCGCCGCGGGTTCCGAACATGGAGCTCGAAGACGAACTGCGCAAGACCCAGTCGCGCATCGTCACCGCCCAGGCCGAACTGAGCCTGCGTGGCGAAGCCGACGGCAACACCAATCAGCAGTTGTTCGCCGGGCTGCCATTGACCGCAGGCCTGCCGCTGACCGCTGCCGAGCCGCTGAGCGAGCCAACCTACGCTGCCCCGGCGCGTCCGGCCGCAGCACCTGCGCAGGCCTCGGCGGGTGTCGATCCGCGTGCGCTGGATTCGATGCGTTTTGAATTGAACAGCCTGCGCGAGCTGATGGAAGTGCAGCTCGGCACCCTGGCCTGGAATCAGTTGCAAGGCAGCCGTCCAGCCCAGGCCAATCTGTATCGCCGTTTGCAGCGCATCGGCCTGTCGGGCCCGCTGTCGCGCGATCTGTTGGCGCTGATCACCGATATCGAAGAGCCGCGTCAGGCCTGGCGCATGCTGCTCGCGCATCTGGCGCGGATGATTGCCGTACCGGAAGTCGAGCCGCTGGAAGAGGGCGGTGTGATTGCCATGGTCGGCCCGGCCGGCATGGGCAAGACCACCACGCTGGCCAAGCTTGCCGCGCGTTATGTGCTCAAGTACGGCGCGCAGAACGTTGCGCTGGTGAGCATGGACAGCTTCCGCATCGGCGCGCAGGAACAACTGAAAACCCTCGGGCGCATTCTCAACGTGCCGGTGACCCACGTCGATCCGGGCCAGTCGCTGGTCCAGGCATTGGATCCACTGCTACGCAAACGCGTGGTTTTGATCGATACTGCCGGGCTGCAAGCCAGTGATCCGGCGTTGCGCATGCAGCTTGAGAGTCTGGCCGGGCGTGGCATTCGCTCGAAAAATTATCTGGTACTGGCAACCACCAGCCAGAAACAGGTTCTAACCGCCGCTTATCACAGTTACAAGCGTTGCGGGCTGGCCGGTTGCATCCTGACTAAACTGGATGAAACGGCCAGTCTCGGCGAAGTGTTGAGCCTGGCGATCAGTCATGAATTGCCGGTCGCGTACCTGACCGATGGCCCACGGATTCCGGATGATCTGCATCTGCCGCGCCGTCATCAACTGGTCAGCCGCGCCGTCAGCGTGCAAATGCAGGAAGAACCCAGCGAAGAAGCCATGGCTGACATGTTCGCTGATATCTATCACAGCCCGACCAAGCAGGTTGGCTGAGGTAATCATGAACAGTTTTTGTACCTACATCGATGGTCTGCCACGCATTGTTCCGATCGGGAACGCGCAGCCAGTAATGTGGCCTCCGTCTATGCAAGACAAGGTAAAGAAATAACATGGGCAGCATGCATCCCGTACAGGTGATCGCGGTGACCGGCGGCAAAGGTGGCGTCGGCAAGACTAACGTGTCAGTGAACTTGTCGCTGGCGCTGGCAGAGCTTGGCCGTCGGGTCATGCTGCTGGACGCCGACCTGGGCCTGGCCAACGTCGACGTTCTGCTGGGGCTGACGCCCAAGCGCACACTGGCCGACGTTATCGAAGGCCGTTGCGAACTGCGCGACGTGCTGTTGCAGGGCCCGGGCGGGATTCGCATCGTGCCGGCGGCCTCCGGCACGCAGAGCATGGTGCACCTGAGCCCGGCGCAACACGCCGGCCTGATCCAGGCGTTCAGCGACATCGGCGACAATCTCGACGTGCTGGTGATCGACACCGCTGCGGGCATTGGTGACTCGGTAGTCAGTTTCGTTCGCGCCGCGCAAGAGGTGTTGCTGGTGGTCTGCGACGAGCCGACTTCGATCACCGACGCTTACGCGCTGATCAAGTTGCTCAATCGCGACTACGGCATGAACCGCTTCCGCGTGCTGGCCAACATGGCGCAGAGCCCGCAGGAAGGGCGCAACCTGTTCGCCAAGTTGACCAAGGTCACGGATCGCTTCCTCGACGTCGCCCTACAATACGTCGGCGCCGTGCCGTATGACGAAAGCGTGCGCAAGGCGGTGCAGAAGCAGCGCGCCGTCTACGAAGCCTTTCCCCGTTCCAAGTGCGCGCTGGCCTTCAAGGCCATCGCCCAGAAGGTCGACACCTGGCCGCTGCCCGCCAACCCGCGCGGTCATCTGGAATTTTTCGTCGAGCGTCTCGTGCAGCAAACCGCAGGGCCTGTGATATGACCGCCAGTGGCATGAATCTTTACAAAAAGTCGGCGCGTGACGCGCAATACGAATTGATCGAGCGCTACGCGCCACTGGTCAAGCGCATTGCCTATCACTTGCTGGCACGCCTGCCGGCCAGCGTGCAGGTCGAAGACCTGATCCAGGCCGGGATGATCGGTTTGCTCGAAGTGTCGACCAAATACGACGCCAGCAAAGGCGCCAGTTTCGAAACGTACGCGGGCATTCGTATCCGCGGCGCGATGCTCGATGAAGTGCGCAAAGGGGACTGGGCGCCACGCTCGGTTCACCGCAATACCCGGATGGTCAGCGACGCGATTCGCTCGATTGAAGCTAAAACCGGCCGTGACGCTAAAGATCACGAGGTTGCGGCCGAACTCCAATTGAGTCTCGACGATTACTACGGGATTCTGAATGACACCTTGGGCAGTCGCCTGTTCAGTTTCGACGACCTGTTGCAGGACGGCGAACACGAAGGGCTGCACGAGGATGGCGCCAGTGCGCATATGGAGCCGTCACGCGATCTGGAAGATGAACGCTTCCAGGCGGCGCTGGCGGACGCGATTGCCAATTTGCCGGAGCGTGAGCGACTGGTGTTGGCGCTGTACTACGACGAAGAGCTGAACCTCAAGGAAATCGGTGAGGTCCTTGGCGTCAGTGAATCGCGGGTCAGCCAGTTACACAGCCAGTGCGCGGCCCGTTTGCGGGGGCGTTTGGGGGAGTGGCGAGCGCGCTGAAGGCAGTGTGGGGACACTGCGAAACGAGGCTGGTGCGGTGATGAGCGGCGCCGGTCTCGATCCGTTGTGCTCCAGACAAACTTTAAGTGCTGCGCCGATTGATTGAAGTGGCGCGTCCAGGTGCTGGGCGCGTTTAAGACTGCTTGGAGGTCGAATTGAACAAAGACATGAAAATCCTCATCGTTGATGACTTCTCAACGATGCGGCGGATCATCAAGAACCTGCTGCGCGATCTTGGGTTCACCAACACCGTCGAGGCCGACGATGGCACCACTGCCATTCCGGTGCTCAACAGCGGCAGCATCGACTTTCTGGTAACGGACTGGAACATGCCGGGCATGACCGGTATCGACCTGCTGCGTCACGTGCGTGCCGATGAAAAACTCAAGCACCTCCCGGTGTTGATGGTGACTGCCGAAGCCAAGCGCGAGCAGATCATCGAGGCCGCCCAGGCCGGTGTGAACGGTTACGTGGTCAAACCTTTCACGGCTCAAGCGTTGAAAGACAAAATCGAGAAGATTTTCGAACGCATCGGCTGATGAATGCGCGGGGGAGCTATGGAGCATAACGAATCTTCACAGGGCGATTTTGAATCGACCCTGAAAAAACACGCGGTCGAACTGGTCGAAAGCCTTGAAAAAGGCAGGTTCGGCGACGCGGTGCAACTGATCCATGAGCTCAATCAGACCCGTGACCGCGGCCTGTATCAGGAAGTGGGCAAGCTCACACGTGAACTGCACAGTGCGATCGTCAATTTCCAGATCGATCCGCACATGCCGCAGGCCGAGGAAGTGTCGCAAATCACCGACGCGACCGAACGCCTGGGCTACGTGGTCAAGCTGACGGAAGCCGCGGCCAACCGCACCATGGATCTGGTGGAAAGCGCCACGCCGGTGGTCAACAGTCTGGCTGATGAAGCGCAGACGTTGAGTGCCGATTGGGGTCGCTTCATGCGTCGCGAGGTCGGGGCTGAAGAGTTCCGCGAACTGGCGCGCCGGGTCGACGGTTTTCTGTCACGCAGCAGCACGGACAACCGTGCGGTGTCGAGCAACCTCAACGACATCCTGCTGGCTCAGGATTACCAGGATCTCACCGGTCAGGTGATCAAGCGCGTGACCCAACTGGTCACCGAAGTCGAAAGCAATCTGCTCAAACTCGTGCTCATGGCCAGTCAGGTCGACCGCTTTGCGGGCATCGAACATGACCGCGCCGCAATGCTCGCCGAAAAAGATCCACAAAAACATCTCTCGCAGGGTGAAGGTCCGCAGATTCATGCCGATAAACGAGAAGACGTTGTGTCCGGTCAGGACGATGTGGACGATTTGCTATCCAGCCTTGGATTTTGAAGTTAGGTTTTTAGACCTGTTAGGAGCACCCCATTAATGAGCTTCGGCGCCGATGAAGAGATCCTTCAGGATTTCCTGGTTGAGGCCGGCGAGATTCTTGAGCAACTGTCCGAACAACTGGTCGAGCTGGAAAGCCGCCCGGATGATGCAGATCTGCTCAATGCAATTTTTCGCGGTTTCCACACTGTAAAAGGGGGCGCCGGCTTCCTTCAGCTCAATGAGCTGGTGGAGTGCTGTCACATCGCCGAAAACGTGTTCGACATCCTCCGTAAGGGTGAGCGTCGCGTTGATGCAGAACTGATGGACGTTGTGCTCGAAGCACTGGACGCGGTGAACAGCATGTTCAGCGAAGTCCGTGAGCGTGCACCGATTACCGCCGCCACCCCGGAACTGCTGGCCGCGCTGGCGCGTCTGGCCGAGCCGCAATCGGCGGATGAAGCCGTGGCCGCACCGGTAGAAGTGGTGGAAGAGCCGGTCGCGGAAAACGCATCGGAAGACATCACCGACAACGAATTCGAACAACTGCTGGACTCGCTGAATGCCGTCAAGGCGCAAGCCGAGGCCCCGGCCGCTCCTGTGGCATCCGCGCCGGTTGCCGACACTGCGGCCAGCGATGAAATCACCGACGCCGAATTTGAATCGCTGCTCGATCAACTGCACGGCAAAGGCCAGTTCGCTGTCGATGCAGTCGCTCCGGCGCCAGCAGCAGCGGCTCCGGCCGCGCCTGCTGCGGGCGACAGCTCGGACATCACCGACGACGAATTCGAAGCGCTGCTCGATCAGTTGCACGGCAAGGGCAACTTCGCCGTTGACGCGCTGGAATCGGCGATCGCTTCGGCGCCGGCAGCCCCTGCTGCACCGGCCGCCGCTGCGGCCGGTAGCGACCTGATCAGCGATCACGAATTCGAATCGCTGCTCGACGAATTGCACGGCAAAGGCAAGTTTGACGCCGCTGCGGCGACTGCCGGCTCCGCATCAAGCGTCGCCACGCCAGCCGCGAAAGCTCCGGCCGCCGCTGCTGCGCCGAAACCTGCGGCCAAGCCTGAACCGAAAGCCGAGGCGCCGAAACCGGCCGCCGCTGCTGCTCCGGCTCCGGCCCGCGCGCCAGCCGCTGCACCGGCAGAAAAACCGGCCAGCGAAGCAGAAACTACCGTGCGCGTCGACACCGCGCGGCTCGACGAGATCATGAACATGGTCGGCGAGCTGGTGCTGGTGCGTAACCGTCTGGTGCGCCTGGGTCTCAACAGCGGCGACGAAGCCATGTCCAAGGCCGTGTCGAACCTCGACGTGGTCACCGCTGACCTGCAGACCGCCGTGATGAAGACGCGGATGCAGCCGATCAAGAAGGTCTTCGGGCGCTTCCCGCGTCTGGTTCGCGACCTCGCGCGGCAACTGAAGAAAGAGATCAACCTGGAACTGGTGGGTGAAGAAACCGACCTCGACAAAAACCTTGTCGAGGCTCTGGCCGACCCGCTGGTCCACTTGGTGCGCAACGCTGTCGACCACGGCATCGAGTCGCCGGAAGAACGCGAAGCGTCGGGCAAGGCCCGTGGCGGTCGCGTGGTGCTGGCGGCCGAGCAGGAAGGCGACCACATCCTGCTGTCGATCTCCGACGACGGTAAAGGCATGGACCCGAACGTCCTGCGTTCGATCGCGGTAAAACGCGGTGTGATGGACAAGGACGCAGCCGATCGCCTGAGCGATACCGAGTGCTACAACCTGATTTTCGCCCCGGGTTTCTCGACCAAGACCGAGATCTCCGACGTGTCCGGCCGTGGTGTCGGCATGGACGTGGTGAAGACCAAGATTTCCCAGCTCAACGGTTCGATCAACATCTACTCGACCAAGGGCCAGGGCTCGAAGATCGTCATCAAGGTGCCGCTGACGCTGGCGATCATGCCGACGCTGATGGTCATGCTCGGCAATCAGGCGTTCGCGTTCCCGCTGGTCAACGTCAACGAAATCTTCCACCTCGACCTGTCGACCACCAATGTCGTCGACGGTCAGGAAGTGGTGATCGTGCGCGACAAGGCGCTGCCATTGTTCTACCTCAAGCGCTGGTTGGTCAGCTCCGCCGCTCACGAAGAGCAGCGCGAAGGCCATGTGGTGATTCTTTCGGTGGGCACTCAGCGGATCGGCTTCGTCGTCGATCAACTGGTCGGCCAGGAAGAAGTGGTCATCAAGCCATTGGGCAAAATGCTCCAGGGCACTCCGGGCATGTCCGGCGCCACCATCACCGGTGACGGCCGCATTGCGCTGATTCTCGATGTTCCAAGCATGCTCAAGCGTTACGCCACAAAGCGTATTTGAATCCGGGACGGCGGCGCGATGACGCGCCGCTGCACCTAATGGAGTGTTTATGGCAGTCAAAGTCCTGGTGGTGGACGATTCGGGTTTTTTCCGCCGCCGCGTCTCGGAAATTCTTTCGGCGGATCCGAGCATCCAAGTGGTCGGCACGGCCACCAACGGTAAAGAGGCGATCGATCAGGCCATGGCCCTCAAGCCTGACGTGATCACCATGGACTACGAGATGCCGATGATGGACGGCATCACGGCGGTGCGGCACATCATGCAGCGCTGCCCGACCCCGGTGTTGATGTTCTCCTCGCTGACGCACGAAGGCGCCCGGGTCACCCTGGATGCGCTGGACGCCGGCGCGGTGGATTTCCTGCCGAAGAATTTCGAAGACATCTCGCGCAACCCCGAGAAGGTCAAGCAACTGCTGTGCGAAAAAGTCCACAGCATTTCGCGCAGCAATCGTCGTTTCAGTGCCTACAGCGCGCCGGCCCCCGCCGCTGCGCCAGCGCCGACGCCTGCCCCGGCAGCGTCGAGCTACAGCAGCCACAGCAGCCCTGTGCCGGCGCGTCCGGCGCCAGCGCCTGCTCGTGCATCCGCTGCCAGCGCTTCGTCGTCGGCCCCGAAACGCAAAGCCTACAAACTGGTTGCCATCGGCACCTCGACGGGCGGCCCGGTTGCGCTGCAACGCGTGCTGACGCAATTGCCGGCGAACTTCCCGGCGCCGATCGTGCTGATCCAGCACATGCCGGCAGCGTTCACCAAGGCCTTTGCCGAACGTCTCGACAAGCTCTGCCGCATCAGCGTCAAGGAAGCCGAGGATGGCGACATCCTGCGTCCGGGCCTGGCGCTGCTGGCGCCGGGTGGCAAGCAGATGATGATCGACGGCCGTGGCGCGGTGAAGATTCTGCCGGGTGACGAGCGTCTGAATTACAAGCCGTGCGTGGACATTACCTTCGGTTCGGCGGCGAAATCCTACGGCGACAAAGTTCTGGCAGTGGTCCTCACCGGCATGGGCGCCGACGGTCGCGAAGGCGCGCGTCTGCTCAAGCAGGGCGGCAGCTCGGTGTGGGCGCAAGATGAGGCAAGCTGCGTGATCTACGGCATGCCGATGGCCATCGTCAAAGCCGATCTGGCTGACGCCGTGTACGGTCTGGACGATATCGGCAAGCACATCGTCGAGGCGTGTATCTGATGGATGTTCTCAGCCTTATCGGCCTCATCATGGCGTTCGTCGCCATCATCGGCGGCAACTACCTTGAAGGCGGTCACCTTGGCGCGCTGGCCAACGGCCCGGCGGCGCTGATCGTGCTGGGCGGCACCGTCGGCGCCGCGCTGCTGCAATCGCCGATGAGCGCGTTCAAGCGCGCGATGCAGATTCTCGCCTGGATCTTCTTTCCGCCGCGTGTCGACCTGGCCGGCGGCATCGACCGCGTGGTCAATTGGAGCCTGACGGCGCGCAAGGAAGGCTTGCTCGGTCTCGAAGGCGTGGCCGACGCCGAACCCGACAGCTACTCGCGCAAGGGCCTGCAACTGCTGGTCGATGGCGCCGAGCCGGAAGCGATCCGGAGCATTCTCGAAGTGGATTTCTACACCCAGGAATCCCGTGATATCGAAGCGGCCAAGGTCTTCGAAAGCATGGGCGGCTACGCGCCGACCATCGGCATCATCGGTGCGGTGATGGGCCTCATCCACGTGATGGGCAACCTCGCCGATCCGTCGCAACTGGGTAACGGCATCGCCGTGGCTTTCGTCGCGACGATCTACGGCGTGGCCAGTGCCAACCTGATCCTCTTGCCGGTCGCGGCCAAGCTCAAGTCCATCGCGTTGCGGCAGTCGCGTTATCGCGAAATGTTGCTGGAAGGAATTCTGTCGATCGCCGAAGGTGAAAACCCGCGCTCTATCGAGCTGAAGCTTCAGGGCTTCATGGATTGATGGGGGATATGGATCATGGCTCGTCGCAGGCATCAGGAAGAACACGTTAACCACGAGCGCTGGCTCGTGTCCTACGCGGATTTCATCACTTTGCTGTTCGCGTTTTTCGTTGTGATGTACTCGATCTCGTCGATCAACGAAGGCAAGTACAAAGTCATCTCCGAAGCGCTGATCGGCGTGTTCACCGATTCCGATCGCTCGCTCAAACCGATTCCGATCGGCGACGAGCGGCCGAAGACCGTGACCCCGGCCAAGCCGCTGGTCAAGGATGCCGAGCAGGTCGACGCCGGTATCGCCGGGGCCAGCGATCCGCTGAAAAGCATCGCCGATGACATCAGTGCCGCGTTCGGTGACTTGATCAGCTCCAACCAGATGACCGTGCGCGGTAACGAGTTGTGGGTCGAGATCGAGCTCAATTCCAGCCTGTTGTTTGGCAGCGGCGACGCAATGCCGAGCGACATTGCCTTCAACATCATCGACAAGGTCGCAGCGATCCTGAAACCGTTCGACAACCCGATCCACGTTGAAGGCTTCACCGACGATCAACCGATCCGTACCGCGCAGTACCCGACCAACTGGGAGCTGTCCTCGGCGCGCTCGGCGAGCATCGTGCGCATGCTCGCCATGCAGGGTGTCAACCCTGGGCGTCTGGCGTCGGTGGGCTACGGTGAATTCCAGCCGGTGGCGAATAACGCCACGGTCGAAGGCCGGGCGAAGAACCGTCGCGTAGTGCTGGTGGTGTCGCGCAACCTCGATGTACGCCGCAGCCTCACCGGTACCGGAACCGCCAATGCGCAACCGGACGCGGCACTGAAGCGCGCTGGCACACAAACTGCACCGACCCCGGTCAAGACGCCGGGACGCGAGAGTGCCGTCAATTCTCCGTCGCCCGCATTAACACGCTGAAGCATGTCTCGGTCAATCAACCTGGCCGGGAGGAACGAACTGAATGAGAGTCTGGGCAGTCGCCAATCAAAAGGGTGGTGTCGGTAAAACCACATCCTCCATCGCTTTAGCCGGGTTGCTGGCCGAGGCGGGCAAGCGCGTGGTTGTGGTCGATCTCGACCCGCACGGCTCGATGACCAGCTATTTCGGTTACGACCCCGACAGCCTGGAACACAGCAACTACGACCTGTTTCTGCACAAGGGCAGCGTGCCGCAAGGCCTGCCGGGGCAGTTGCTGCTGTCGACCAGCGACGAACGCATTTCCCTGCTGCCGTCGAGCACTGCGCTGGCCACCCTTGAGCGGCAGTCGCCGGGGCAGAGTGGCCTGGGTCTGGTGATCGCCAAGAGTCTGGCGCAGCTGTGGCAGGACTTCGATTACGCGATCATCGACAGCCCGCCGTTGCTCGGCGTGTTGATGGTCAACGCCCTTGCGGCGAGCCAGCAACTGGTGATCCCGGTGCAGACCGAGCACCTGGCCGTGAAAGGTCTGGAGCGCATGGTCAACACCCTGGCGATGATCAATCGCTCGCGCAAACAGCCGCTGCCCTTCAGCATTGTGCCGACGCTGTTCGACCGCCGCACGCAGGCGTCGATGGGCACCTTGCGCGTGCTGCGTGACAAATTCCCCGAAGACATCTGGCACGGCTATATCCCGGTCGATACCCGTCTGCGCGACGCCAGCCGGGCGGGCGTCACGCCTTCGCAATTCGACGGCAAGAGCCGTGGCGTGCTGGCCTACCGCGCGCTGCTCAAGCACCTGCTCGCGCAGCAACTTGTTCCGCAGGTGGCCTGAACATGATCTTTATTCCTGTAGGAGCTGCCGAAGGCTGCGATCTTTTGATCTGGCCTGTCAGTGCTCCTGAAAAGATCAAAAGATCGCAGCCTTCGGCAGCTCCTACAGGGAGTCGCGCATGAACCGGCCGGTTAAGCTGACTTCACGTCCGCAACAGGCCTTGCAGTCCTATCTGGAAGACCTGCTGCTGGACCTGCCCGAAGACGTGCCGCCACCAGTCGAAGCGCAGCCGCCAGTCGTCGAACAGGCGCAGCCTGAAGTGATGGAAAGCGCCGAGGCCATGGACGAGTTCCAGGCGGCGGTGCTCGAAGAGCAGGCTCGCGACGCGCAGAAGTCTGTCGCTCCAATTGCCGCCCCGGCTGTTGCACCTGTAGCCAAGGCCCCGGTGGCGCTGATCGACGAACCGCGCGCGCCGCTGTCGACGCTGGCGCCGCTGCTGCAAACACAGTTATTGACCGTTCCGGAACCAGAACCAGAACCCGAGCCGGAGCCAGAACCGGCGCCGCCAGTGGCAGAGCCGCAGGTGCTGATTCCGCCACTGGTCGAAGTGCACCTGCCACCGAACAACCCGCCGCCACCGGTTGAACCCGATGGCCGTCCGGCCTGGGCTGCTGAAGCTTTCGAGTGTCTGTTGTTCGATGTCGCCGGGCTGACGCTGGCCGTGCCGCTGGTGTGCCTGGGGTCGATCTATTCGCTGGCCGGCCATGAGCTGACGCCGCTGTTCGGTCAGCCGGAGTGGTTCCTCGGAATTCTGCCGAGCCAGGCCGGCAACCTGAAGGTCCTGGACACCGCGCGCTGGGTCATGCCGGATCGTTACCGCGATGACTTCCGGCAGGGCCTGCAATACGTGATTTCGGTTCAGGGTTACGAGTGGGGGCTGGCGGTGCATCAGGTCAGTCGCTCGTTGCGCCTGGACCCGAATGAAATCAAATGGAGAAGTCATCGGGGTCAGCGGCCATGGCTCGCCGGCACGGTGATCGAGCACATGTGTGCATTGCTTGACGTATCCGCGCTGGCCGAGTTGATCGCCAGCGGCGGGGCAAAGCACTTGAGCGGCAACAAGCCGCTACATAAACCGACATAGCAGCCGACATAACAATCAGGCGATGGCATTTTTCAATGCCACCACACAGAACACACACCGCCCAGGGCGGTTTTTTCGAGGGGTCAGGGTATGAGTAGTCAGGCGTCGAATGCAAAAGGTTCTGAAGATCCGATCCTGCAATGGGTGACCTTCAAACTGGATAACGAAACCTACGGCATCAACGTGATGCGCGTGCAGGAAGTGCTGCGCTACACCGAGATCGCCCCGGTACCGGGTGCGCCGAGCTATGTGCTGGGCATCATCAACCTGCGCGGCAACGTGGTCACCGTGATCGACACCCGTCAGCGCTTCGGCCTGCACAGCGGCGAGATCAGCGACAACACCCGTATCGTCATCATCGAGGCCGACAAGCAAGTCGTCGGCATCATGGTCGACAGCGTCGCCGAAGTGGTTTACCTGCGTCAGTCGGAAATCGAAACCGCACCGAACGTCGGTAACGAAGAGTCGGCCAAGTTCATCCAGGGCGTGTGCAACAAGAACAACGAGCTGCTGATTCTGGTCGAGCTGGACAAGATGATGAGCGAAGAAGAATGGTCGGAACTGGAGAGCATCTGATTTGATTCTCGAGGTTGCGGTAATTGTTCTGTTCCTGTTCTGGGCCGGCACGCTGGCGATGTTCGTGTCGTACATCAAGGCGCAGCGGGTGATCGCTGCACAGCAGGCCCAGGGCGATGCGCTGCGTGATCAGCGCATCAAGGAACTGGCCAAACGCGTCGACGATTACCAGAACGGCAACGTGCGCATGGGCGAAGCCCTGCACGAGTTGCGCGCGGTGGTGAGCCCGTTGCCGGACAAGATCGTTGCACTGGAACAACGCGACCCGTCGAGCCTGTCATTCGCCCAGGCGGCGAAACTGGTGGGCATGGGCGCGAGCGTCGATGAACTGACTCAGTCGTGCGGCTTGACCCAGGCTGAGGCGGAGTTGATGCGCAAACTTCACAAGAACTAGAAGCAAGATCAAAAGATCGCAGCCTTCGGCAGCTCCTACATTGGATTCGCATTTCCCTGTAGGAGCTGCCGAAGGCTGCGATCTTTTGCTTTTGGGCTTTAATAATCGTCCCCGCGCGCGGTGATGTCCTTCTCGACCATCGGCGCGTTTGGGTCTTGTCCCTCGGGGGATTTGCCCTTCAGATTCCACGCAAACGCGATGATCTCGGCGATCGTGCGGTAGAGCTCTTCGGGGATGCTGTCGCCCAGTTCCATCCGCGCCAGCAGGCGCACCAGTTCGGCGTTCTCGTAGATCGGCACTTCGTAATCGCGGGCGATGCGCAGGATTTCTTCGGCCAGTTCATCGTCGCCCTTGGCGGTGAGGGTCGGGGCGTGGTTGCCGTCGTATTTGAGGGCGATGGCCTGGCGTGGGGCAGTGGAATCGTTCATGCGGTTTCGTCGACCCAGCGGTGTTCGAGGCGGGTTTGGTTGCCTTGCGGCGGGGTGCCGTGGTGGCAGTCGAGGTCGCCGACGTTGAGCCCGGAATCGAGCAAGCGCTGGCGCAGCGCAAACAGATTGTTTTCGATCAGGTCGGCGGTGTACGGCCGCTCGGCCCACAGCTGACTGGACAGGCTGCCGGCAATCAGTTGCGCCTGGATCTGCATCGGCCCGAGGGGTTCCAGATCGAAGGCCAGATCGACCCGCCACAGATGCTGTTTGGCTTCACGTTCGTCGCGGCGTTCGTGGGGTTGCGGTTCGCGCTCCGGCGCTTCTTCACGCTGAAACTTGACCTGCAGCGGCACGATGTCCTGCAAATTACGCATGGGAATTTCCAGCTGCCAGGTGCTGAGCAGGCGGCCGTCGTCGGTGACGCCAGTCTGTTCCAGGCTCGACAACTGATGGCTTTGCAGGCGCGACACCGCAGCGGCGGCGAGGCGCAGCAGTTGTTCGAGATCGCCTTCGCCTTCCAGTTTCGCCAGCAGCCGTTCGGGTAACGGAAAGCTGCTCGGCACCGGTTTAGCGCTGACCTGACCGAGGGTGCCCAAGGCATTTCGAACGAAACTCGGCAAGGCCTGCGCCAGGGTGTTGGCGGCGATGATCGCGTTGAAATTGGTGTTGCTCGGCAGGCCGGGGGTCAGTTGCGCGATCAGCTTGAGCAGGTCGGCCTTCATGTCGGGGGCAAGCGTCGGGTTTTGTCCGCCGAGCAATTTGGCTTCGAGGAACGCGCCGCTGTTGGCCAGGGCGAGTGCCACGCCTTTGGCCGTGCCCATTTGCTGCACGTCGGGCAGGCTGGCGAGCAGCTTGTCGACCACTGCGCGCAGATCGGCCGAGGTCTGATCGGTGGCCGGCGGCAGATTCTGCAGCAATTTCAGCAAGCCATCGAGCGAGCCCTGACGACTTTGCTGACCGAGCAATTGCTGACTGACCGCCAGTTGCTCCTGACGGCTGCTCAACGGCACGAATTTGAGGGTTTGCGCGTCCTGCACCTGCGCCGACAACAAGGTGCCGATGCGCAGCGGTTGCGGACTGTCGACGGTCAATGTGCTGCCGCTCAACGCAGTGTTGAGCAGGGTCACCATCGAACGGAACACCGCCGCTTGTCCTGGGGTTTGCGGCAGAGCCTGTGAGGTCACGACTTTGCCTTGCAGCAGGGTGCCGGCCGGCAACTGCGCGGTGTCGATGCGGGTGAGGGTGGCGACGCTGCTGGCAATCGCTTGCTGCACGGTGATTGCCAGATTCCCGGCCGATGGCTGGGTGATCGCCAGGTTGGTGCCCTGTGGCAACGGCAGATTGCTGCTGGCCTGCACGGTGGTCTGGCGACCGCTGTCGAGGGTCACTTTGAGCAGCAATTCAAAGGTCTGATCGGCCTGCTTGAGCGACAACACCTCGGCCTTGGCGCTTTGCCCCGCGCCTATCAAGCCCTCGACCGGCGTCAGCAGCTTGAGCAGTTCACCCATCTGCGGGCGAGCGCTCGCCGGCACGGTGGGCGGCAGCGGGAGGATGTTCATTTCGCCTGTCATACGCGGACACAACCTGAGGAAATTGCACTCTTGAGAGTAAGGCACGGCATGTATAATGCCGCGCGTCGTGCGCTTCGTTCAAAAAACCTAGCAATTGTTTGATCCAGCTCGCCAGATCGAGCGATCAAAGCATCTATGCTGCTTCTCTTTAACGGCCGCGCCAGAGCCGACTTGAACCGTATAAGGCCCGTGATCCCTTGACCAGTCCTGTCCTGCAAACCGTTGCCCTGGCGTGTGAACGCGATCTGCGGCTGCTGTTCGAACACCTCGAATTGCGCCTGGTCAGCGGTGACATGGTGCAGATCAGCGGTCCCAACGGCAGCGGCAAGACCAGTCTTTTACGTCTGCTCGCCGGTTTGATGCAACCCACCGATGGCCAGGTGCTGCTCAACGGGCAACCGCTGGCCGAGCAACGCAGCGAACTGGCGCGCAATCTGTTGTGGATCGGTCACGCCGCCGGGATCAAGGATCTGCTCACTCCCGAAGAAAACCTGTCGTGGCTCTGCGCCCTGCATCATCCCGCCGAGCGCGAGGCGATCTGGCAGGCACTGGCAGCGGTAGGATTGCGCGGTTTCGAAGACGTTCCCTGCCACAGTCTTTCCGCCGGTCAACAGCGCCGCGTAGCGCTGGCGCGGTTGTACCTGGACAGCCCGCCGTTGTGGATTCTCGACGAACCTTTCACGGCGCTGGACAAGCAGGGCGTCGCGCAACTGGAAGAACATCTGGCCGGGCATTGCGAGCGCGGCGGTCTCGTGGTCCTGACCACGCACCATACGCTGAGCCGCATGCCGGCCGGTTATCGCGACATCGATCTGGGGAAATGGGCGGTATGAGTGTCTTCGGCCTGCTGCTTGCCCGCGAATCGCGCCTGCTGTTCCGCCGCCCGGCGGAGCTGGCCAACCCGCTGATTTTCTTCGCCATCGTCATTGCACTGTTCCCGCTGGCCGTCGGCCCGGAAACTCAAGTCTTGCAAAACCTGTCCCCGGGGTTAGTCTGGGTGGCGGCGTTGTTGTCGGTCCTGCTTTCGCTGGACGGATTGTTTCGCAGTGATTTCGAAGATGGTTCGCTGGAGCAGTGGGTCCTTTCGTCGCACCCGCTGCCGCTATTGGTCCTGGCCAAGGTGCTGGCACACTGGCTGTTCTCCGGTCTGGCACTGGTCCTGCTGTCGCCATTGCTGGCGTTGATGCTCGGTTTGCCGGCCGCCTGTCTGCCGGTGCTGCTGCTGTCGTTGCTGCTGGGCACGCCGGTGCTGAGCCTGCTCGGCGCAGTCGGCGCGGCGCTGACGGTCGGCCTCAAGCGCGGCGGTCTGTTGCTGGCGCTGCTGATTCTGCCGTTGTACATCCCGGTGTTGATCCTTGGCAGCGGCGCGTTGCAGGCCGCGCTGCAAGGCATGCCGGCGACCGGATACCTGTTGTGGATGGCCAGCCTCACAGCGCTGGCGATCACCCTGACACCCTTTGCAATAGCCGCTGGCCTGAAGATCAGCGTCGGCGAATAATAATGAGGCCTGGTCAAAAATTGACCACTTCTTTCAGAAGAAAGGCATGACCCTCTGCCAGCTCGCGATGATGAGCGGCAACCGTGATGGAAACAGTATGAACTGGACCTGGTTTCACAAGCTCGGCTCGCCCAAGTGGTTCTACGGCATCAGCGGCAAGTTCCTGCCGTGGTTGAGCATCGCAGCGTTGCTGCTGATCGGCGTTGGTGTGGTCTGGGGGCTGGCGTTCGCGCCGCCGGATTATCAGCAAGGCAACAGCTTCCGCATCATCTACATTCACGTGCCTGCCGCGATGCTCGCCCAGTCGATCTACGTGATGCTCGCGGTGTGCGGCGTGGTCGGGCTGGTGTGGAAGATGAAACTGGCCGACGTCGCTCTGCAATGTGCTGCGCCGATCGGTGCGTGGATGACTGCGGTGGCGTTGGTTACCGGGGCGATCTGGGGCAAGCCGACCTGGGGCTCGTGGTGGGTCTGGGATGCACGCCTGACTTCGATGCTGATTCTGCTGTTCCTGTATTTCGGCGTGATCGCGCTGGGCAATGCCATCAGCAACCGCGACAGCGCCGCCAAGGCCTGCGCGGTGCTGGCGATCGTTGGGGTGATCAACATTCCGATCATCAAATACTCGGTGGAGTGGTGGAACACCCTGCATCAGGGCGCGACGTTCACCCTCACCGAAAAACCGGCGATGCCGGCGGAAATGTGGCTGCCGCTGCTGCTGACGGTGCTGGGCTTCTACTGCTTCTTCGGCGCTGTGCTGTTGCTGCGCATGCGCCTTGAAGTGCTCAAGCGCGAAGCCCGCGCCAGTTGGGTGAAAACCGAAGTGCAGCAGAGTCTGGAGGCGGCGCGATGAGTTTTGCTTCATTCGGCGACTTCCTCGCCATGGGCCATCACGGCCTGTATGTCTGGTCGGCCTATGGCATCTGTCTGGCGGTGCTGGCCCTCAACGTGGTGGCGCCGATTGCGGCGCGCAAGCGTTATCTGCAACAAGAGGCGCGTCGTCTGCGCCGGGAGAACGGCCAGTGAATGCGCTGCGCAAAAAACGTCTGATCATCATTCTGGCGATTCTGGTCGGAGTGGGCGCTGCTGTCGGCCTGGCCCTGAGCGCGCTGCAGGAAAACATCAATCTGTTTTACACGCCGACGCAGATCGCCAACGGTGAAGCGCCGCAGGACACGCGCATCCGCGCCGGCGGCATGGTCGAGGCCGGTTCGCTGCAACGATCCAAGGATTCGCTGGACGTCAAGTTCGTCGTCACCGATTTCAACAAGTCCGTGACCATCGCTTATCGCGGCATCCTCCCGGATCTGTTCCGCGAAGGGCAGGGCATCGTCGCCCTCGGCAAGCTCAACGCCGACGGCGTGGTGGTGGCCGATGAAGTGCTGGCCAAGCACGACGAGAAGTACATGCCGCCGGAAGTGACCAAAGCGCTGAAGGACAGCGGTCAATCCGCGCCGACGCCTGTGAAGGAGGGTTGATCGATGGCAGCCGCATTGTTTATTCCTGAACTGGGCCATCTGGCGATGATTCTCGCCCTGTGTTTTGCACTGGTCCAAGCGGTGGTGCCGATGCTCGGCGCGTGGCGCGGCGACCGTTTGTGGATGAGCCTGGCGCAACCGGCAGCGTGGGGTCAGTTTGCCTTTCTGCTGTTTGCCTTTGGCTGCCTGACCTACGCGTTCATGACCGACGATTTCTCCGTCGGCTATGTGGCGATGAACTCCAACAGCGCGCTGCCGTGGTACTACAAATTCAGCGCGGTGTGGGGCGCCCACGAAGGCTCGCTGCTGCTGTGGGCACTGATCCTCGGCGGCTGGACTTTCGCCGTGTCGGTGTTCTCCCGGCAGTTGCCGCAAGTCATGCTCGCTCGCGTGCTGGCGGTGATGGGCATGATCAGCACCGGTTTCCTGCTGTTCCTGATTCTTACCTCGAACCCGTTCTCGCGGATCCTGCCGCAGATCCCGGCGGACGGTCGCGACTTGAATCCGTTGCTGCAGGACATCGGCCTGATCGTGCATCCGCCGATGCTCTACATGGGTTATGTCGGTTTCTCCGTGGCGTTCGCATTTGCCATCGCCGCGCTGCTCGGCGGTCGTCTCGATGCGGCGTGGGCGCGCTGGTCGCGGCCGTGGACCATCGTCGCCTGGGCGTTCCTCGGCATCGGCATCACCCTCGGTTCGTGGTGGGCGTATTACGAACTCGGCTGGGGCGGCTGGTGGTTCTGGGACCCGGTGGAAAACGCCTCGTTCATGCCATGGCTGGTCGGCACTGCGTTGATCCACTCGCTGGCGGTCACCGAAAAACGCGGCGTGTTCAAGAGCTGGACGGTGTTGCTGGCGATCGCCGCGTTCTCGTTGAGCCTGCTCGGCACCTTCCTCGTCCGCTCGGGCGTGCTGACCTCGGTGCACGCGTTTGCCTCGGACCCCGAGCGCGGCGTGTTCATTCTGATTTTCCTGCTGTTCGTGGTGGGCGGTTCGCTGACCCTTTTCGCCCTGCGCGCGCCAGTGGTGAAAAGTCAGGTCGGCTTCAATCTGTGGTCACGTGAAACCTTGCTGCTGGGCAACAACCTGGTGTTGGTCGTCGCGGCGTCGATGATCCTCCTCGGCACTTTATATCCGCTGATTCTCGATGCCATCAGCGGCGCGAAGCTGTCGGTCGGCCCACCGTATTTCAATGCGCTGTTCATTCCGTTGATGGCGTTGCTGATGCTGGTCATGGCGGTCGGTGTGATCGTGCGCTGGAAGGACACGCCGGTGAAATGGCTGGCGAGCATGCTCACCCCGGTGCTGCTCGGCAGCGTCGCACTGGCCGTGGTGGCCGGTGTGGCCTATGGCGATTTCAACTGGGCGGTGATTGCGACGTTCCTGCTGGCCGCGTGGGTGCTGCTTGCCGGCGTGCGCGATCTGCTCGACAAGACCCGCCACAAAGGCCTGATCAAAGGCTTGCCGACGCTGACCCGCAGCTATTGGGGCATGCAGATCGCCCACCTCGGCATCGCTGTGTGCGCGCTGGGTGTGGTGTTGTCGAGCCAGAACAGTGCCGAGCGTGACCTGCGCCTGGCGCCGGGCGAGGCGATGGACCTGGCCGGCTATCAGTTCGTCTTCGAAGGCGCCAAACATTTCGAGGGGCCGAACTTTACCTCGGACAAAGGCACCATCCGCGTCATTCGCGACGGCCAGGAAATCAGCGTGCTGCATCCGGAAAAACGTCTATACACGGTGCAGAATTCGGTGATGACCGAAGCTGGCATCGATGCCGGTTTCACCCGCGATCTCTACGTCGCCCTCGGCGAGCCGCTGGATAACGGCGCCTGGGCCGTGCGCGTACACGTCAAACCGTTCGTGCGCTGGATCTGGTTCGGCGGCTTGCTCACCGGATTGGGTGGTTTGCTGGCGGCGCTGGATCGGCGTTATCGGGTCAAGGTGAAAAGCAAAGTGCGCGAAGCGCTGGGCATGACGGGAGCGGCGGCATGAGGCGTTGGTTAATGTTATTGCCGCTGGCGATTTTTCTGCTGGTGGCGGTGTTTCTTTATCGTGGCCTGTATCTCGATCCGGCGGAGTTGCCGTCGGCGATGATCAACAAGCCATTCCCGGAGTTTTCCCTGCCGAGCGTGCAGGGTGACAAGACGCTGACCAAGGCCGACATCCTCGGCAAACCGGCGCTGGTCAATGTCTGGGGCACCTGGTGCATTTCCTGCCGGGTCGAGCATCCGGTGCTGAACAAACTCGCCGAGCGCGGCGTGGTGATCTACGGCATCAACTACAAGGACACCAACGCCGATGCCTTGAAATGGCTGGCCGAGTTCCACAATCCGTACGCGCTGGATATTCGTGATGACGAAGGCTCGCTGGGCCTCAACCTCGGTGTCTACGGCGCGCCGGAAACCTTCTTCATCGATGCCAAGGGCGTCATCCGCGACAAGTTCGTCGGGGTGATCGACGAGCAGGTCTGGCGCGAGAAACTCGCGGCCAAATATCAGGCGCTGGTCGATGAGGCCACGCCATGAAGCGTTTTCTCGCAGCAGTGCTGTTGGGCTTGAGCCTGGCCGGTGTCGCGCAAGCGGCCATCGACACCTACGAGTTCGCCAACGAGGGCGACCGCGAGCGTTTCCGCGAACTGACCAAGGAACTGCGCTGCCCCAAGTGCCAGAACCAGGACATCGCCGACTCCAACGCGCCGATCGCCGCCGACCTGCGCAAAGAGATTTTCCGCATGCTCGGCGAGGGCAAGGACAATCAGCAGATCATCGACTTCATGGTCGATCGTTACGGTGATTTCGTCCGCTACAAACCGGCGCTCAATGCGAAGACCGCGCTGTTGTGGTTCGGCCCGGCCGGTCTGCTGCTCGGCGGTTTCGTAGTGATCGTGCTGATCGTGCGCAGGCGTCGCGGGCAACGTGCCGAAACCCCGTCATCGCTGTCAGCCGAAGAACGTCAGCGCCTCGACCAACTGTTGGATAAAAACCAAGAATGATTGATTTCTGGCTCGCCGCAGGGCTGTTGCTTCTGGTCGCCCTGAGTTTTCTGCTGATCCCGGTGCTGCGCGAACGCCGCGCCCAGCGCGAAGAAGATCGCACCGCGCTGAACGTCGCGCTGTATCAGGAGCGGGTTGCCGAACTGCAAGCGCAGCAGGCCGAAGGCGTGCTCGATGCCGCGCAACTGGACAGTGGCCGCGCGGAAGCTGCACGTGAATTGCTCGCCGACACCGAAGGCGTCACCGCACCGCGTGTCTCGCGCCTTGGCAAGCCGTTGCCGCTGCTGGCCGCCGTGTTGGTGCCGGTGCTGGGCCTTGGTCTGTACCTGCATTTCGGCGCCGCCGACAAAGTCGAACTGACCCGCGAATTCGCCCAGGCACCACAGTCGATGGAAGAGATGACCCAGCGTCTGGAGCGTGCGGTCGCCGCACAACCGGATTCCGCCGAAGGCCTGTATTTCCTTGGCCGTACCTACATGGCTCAAGACCGCCCGGCGGACGCGGCGAAGATGTTCGAACGCGCCGCCAACCTCGCCGGTCGCCAGCCGGAACTGCTTGGCCAGTGGGCGCAGGCGCAGTATTTCGCCGACGGTAAGAAATGGTCAGAGAAGATTCAGGCACTGACCGACGAAGCGCTGAAGGCCGACCCGAAAGAAGTCACCAGCCTCGGCCTGCTTGGCATCGCCGCGTTCGAAGGCGAGCGGTATCAAGAAGCAATCGACTACTGGAATCGCCTGCTCGCGCAACTGCCGCCGGAAGACAACTCGCGCACTGCGCTGCAAGGCGGCATCGAGCGTGCCGCCGAACGCCTGAAGGCCAGCGGTGGTCAGGTTGCCGAGGCTCCGGCGCCGAAAGCTGCGTTGCTGAAAGTCAGCGTTGATCTGGCCAGCGAACTCAAAGGCAAGGTGCAACCGGGCGACAGCGTGTTCATCTTCGCCCGCGCCACTTCTGGCCCACCGGCGCCGCTGGCGGCGAAACGCCTGACCGTCGCCGACCTGCCAGTGACCGTCGAACTGGGCGACGCCGATGCAATGATGCCGCAGTTGAAACTGTCCAACTTCCCTGAAGTCCAACTGGTTGCGCGCATCTCACGGGCCGGTCAACCGACTGCCGGGGAATGGATCGGTCGCAGCGGCCCCTTGGCCAGCAGCACCACTGCGCCACAAAAACTGACCATCGACAGCCCGGACCAGTAACCGGACCCAACAGGAAAGCACCGCCATGCACACCATCGCCCGCATCACAGTCCTCACACTGGCCCTGGGCTTGAGTGCATGTGCGGTACAACGCCCGGAACCGACCACCAGCCTGCCGCCGATTCCGCCGTCGCAACCGAGCCCGACCCCGTCGACCTCGCCGACCCCCGGCAAAAGCATCCCGGCCAAACCCGCCAAGCCGGTGCCACGCACCTCCGCCAGCTTCGCGCCGCCACCGGGCGGCAACAGCCACTGGGACCAGAAACTCGGCGTCTACGTCCTCGACGACCAGACCAACACCTTCTACCGCCAGCGCACCTACTACCGCTGGAACAACGGCTGGAGCCGCTCGGTCAGCCCCAACGGCCCGTGGGAAGACACCAATATCCACGGCGTACCGCCGGGGTTGGGCAAGCAGTTCGGGCAGTAAGAGAAACGGCGATCCTGGGATCGCCGTTTTTTTGCCGTTTGAATCACACCTTGTAAAACAACCCACCATCACCCCGTCCCATTCTGTGCTTGAGTAAAGATAACTCTAGAGTTATTTTTAGTGGGCCAGGCCGTGGAGGCGGTTGGTGCAGAGCAGGCTGTTGATGAAGGAGCTGGAGGAGGCTGGCTGGACGTTGGATCGGGTTGCCGGCAGTCATCACATTTTCACTCATCGTTACAACCCGAACACGATTGCCGTCCCGCATCCGAAAAAGGATTTACCACTGGGGACAGTCACAAGCATCAGGCGGCGCGCGGGGTTGTTCAGCCCGCCAACCCGTCATGAAGGAGATCCGTAATGCAATATCCCATCTGCATCGAGTGGGGTGACGAGAACACTGCCATCGGTATTCAAATCCCCGATATTCCCGGCGCAGTCACGGCCGGGGACAGCTTCGAAGAGGCTTACAACGCGGCCGTGGAAGTCGCGCATCTCATGCTGCAGGAGATCGCGGCGGCCGGGCAGGCGATTCCGATGCCGACTTCGGCAGCGGCGCATCGCAGCCATCCGGATTTTGCCGGGATGGGCTGGGGCATGCTCGAGCTGGATATCTCGCCGTATCTGGGCAAGACCGAGAAGGTCAACGTTACGCTGCCTGGCTATGTGATTCAGCGTATTGATCGCTATGTGCGCGAGCATAACGTCAAAAGCCGCTCCTCGTTCCTGGCGGATGCGGCGATGGAGAAACTGGTTCGGTATTGAGGGTCTACGCAATTGTGGGAGCGAGCCTGCTCGCGAAGGCGTCAGGTCAGGCACTGATCTGCGGCAGACACACCGCCTTCGCGAGCAGGCTCGCTCCCACTATGACATCGCGTCAGGACGCGACTTTTCGTTGCGCCAGAGAGGCGTTTTGCGATGCACTCAAAAACCGCAACAACGCCAACAACGGGAACACGCTGCCGACAATCACGATCCACAACCAGCCGCCATGCTCGTACACCGCGCTGGCTACCGACGAGCCGAAGGCGCCGCCGATGAAGATGCTGGTCATGTACAGCGCGTTCAAACGGCCGCGACTTTTCGCGTCCAGCGAGTACACCGCGCGCTGGCCGAGGACCATGTTCATCTGCACACAGAAGTCGAGGACCACGCCGGTCACGGCCAGGCCGATGACGCTATAGGCCGGGTGGATGAAGGCGGGCAGGAAGCTCAGGCTGGCGAAGAGCATGGCCAGCAGCGAGGCGATGCGTGTGTGGCCGGCATCGGCGAGGCGGCCACTGATTGGCGCGGCGATGGCACCGATGGCGCCCACGAGGGCGAATATGGCGATCTCGCTTTGCGACAGGCCATGGTTGCGCGCCAGTTCCAGCGGCACGGCGGTCCAGAACAGGCTGAACGTGGCAAACATGCAGCCCTGATAAAACGCCCGCTGACGCAGCACGGGTTGTTGGCGCAGCAGTGTCCACAGCGAGCCGATCAATTGGCCATAGGTGGCGCTGTGATCGGGCTGGCGCTTGGGTACGGTCAGTGCCAGCACCACGCTGATTGCCGCCATCAACGCTGCGGCGATCATGAACATGGCACGCCAGCCGAGGTGGTCGGCGACCACGCTCGACACCGGTCGCGCCAGCAGAATACCCAGCAGCAGACCGCCCATGATTCCGCCGACCACGCGGCCACGGGATTCTTCCGGCGCCAGATGCGCAGCCAGCGGAATCAGGATCTGCACCGACACCGAGCTGAAGCCGACCAGCAGCGAGATCAGCAGAAACACGTTGGGCTGCTCGGTAAACGCCGCGCCCAGCAGACTGGCGATCGCCACCAGCGTGGTGATGATCATCAGCCGCCGGTTTTCCAGCAGATCGCCCAGCGGCACCAGAAAGAACAGGCCCAGCGCGTAACCGATCTGGGTCAGCGAGACGATGAAACTGGCCGTGGTGTCGGAGAGGCCGATGTCCGGCGCGATCAGGCCGATGATCGGCTGTGCGTAGTAGATGTTGGCAACGATGGCGCCGCAGCAGAACGCGAACAGCAGGACCATGCCTCGGGTCATTGCGTGAGGAGTGGTGGTCATAGGGGATCTCGGGTGGGGCACAGGAAAGCGGAGAGGCTAATGGACAACGTGGACGGGCAGAAGACGTTTTCGGATGATAACTGTTATTACGTTGTGTAATGACTTCTGGATGGTTACGGGGGAAGGCTGGATGTGTTTGTTCATTCAACAAAAGCCCCTCACCCTAGCCCTCTCCCGGAGGGAGAGGGAACTGATTGGGGGATGCTTGGGATATGCGCCGACCTGAAGGTGCGACAGTGAATCCATGATCGTTCCAAACCATAATCCACTCGGTCCTTCAGGTCGATGTTTGACGCGAGACGGCTCGGTCGGCTCCCTCTCCCTCTGGGAGAGGGCTGGGGTGAGGGGCTTCTGGCTCAACAAAAAGGCGACCTTGGTGGGTCGCCTTTTGATTTTTCAGATCAAGCCTTACTGCCCGCTATAAATCTGATCAAACACCCCACCATCATTGAAGTGAGTCTTCTGCACCGTGCGCCAGTCACCAAAAGTCTTCTCCACCGAAAGGAAATCGACTTTCGGGAAACGGTCGGTGTACTTCGCCAGCACCGCCGGGTCACGTGGGCGCAGGTAGTTGGCTGCAGCGATTTCCTGACCTTCCGGCGACCACAGGTACTTCAGATATTCGTCTGCCGCAGCGCGCGAGCCTTTCTTGTCGACCACTTTGTCGACCACGGAAACCGGCGGCTCGGCTTCGGCGGAGACGCTTGGGTAGATCACTTCGAACTGATCGCGACCGAATTCGCGAGCGATCATTTCCGCTTCGTTTTCGAAGGTCACCAGCACATCGCCGATCTGGTTGGTCATGAACGTGGTGGTAGCGGCGCGGCCACCTGTATCCAACACTGGCGCCTGCTTGAACAGCTTGCCAACGAAGTCCTTGGCCTTGTTCTCGTCACCGCCATTCTTCAGCACATAACCCCAGGCCGACAGGTAGGTGTAACGGCCATTACCCGAGGTTTTCGGGTTGGGCACGATCACTTGCACGCCATCCTTGAGCAGGTCCGGCCAGTCTTTCAACGCTTTCGGGTTGCCCTTGCGAACGATGAACACCGTGGCTGATGTGAACGGAGCGCTGTTGTTCGGCAGGCGCGTGACCCAGTTGTCCGGCACCAGTTTGCCGTTGTCGGCGAGGGCGTTGATGTCGGTGGCCATGTTCATGGTGATGACGTCAGCCGGCAGGCCATCGATCACCGAGCGTGCCTGCTTGCTCGAGCCGCCGAAGGACATTTGTACGGTGATGTTTTCCTTGTGCTCGGCTTGCCAGTGTTTCTGGAACGCAGTGTTGTAGTCCTTGTAGAAATCGCGCATCACGTCGTAGGAAACGTTAAGCAGCGTCGGTGCTGCCTGGGCGATGTTGGCCAAGGCCAGGCCGGCGGCGAGAAGTGAGGCGCCAAAGAGTTTTTTCACTGCGCATTCCTTGTTGGTTATCGATGTAGGAGCTGCCGAAGGCTGCGATCTTTTGATCTTGAAAACAAAGTCAAAAAGATCGCAGCCTTCGGCAGCTCCTACAAGGGGTGATGTTCAATTGCCAGCGACTATAACGGGCCACGCATAGGCGCTTAAAGATTAAAAAGCTCTGTGCTTATTCCACTTTCTTGAACAGCTGGCTGCCGCAGCGCGAACAGAACGCCGCGTTCTGCTCGTGGGTCTTTTTCTGACACCCCGGGCAGTCATGTTGCAGCTGCTCGCCGCGCATGGCATTGGCCAGCTCAGCGGTAAAAATCCCCGTGGGCACAGCGATGATCGAATAACCGGTAATCATCACCAGCGAGGAAATCACCTGGCCCAGCGGCGTCTTCGGCACGATGTCGCCGAAACCCACAGTGGTCAAGGTCACGATCGCCCAATAGATGCCCTTGGGAATGCTGGTGAAACCATGTTCGGGCCCTTCGATCACGTACATCAGCGTGCCGAACACTGTCACCAGCGTGCATACGCTGACCAGAAACACGACGATTTTCTGCTTGCTGCCGCGCAGCGCCGACATCAGGTAGTTGGCCTGCTTGAGATAGGGGCTGAGTTTGAGCACGCGGAAAATCCGCAGCATCCGGATAATCCGGATGATCAGCAGGTACTGCGCATCGCTGTAATACAGCGCGAGGATGCCCGGGACGATCGCCAGCAGATCCACCAGCCCATAAAAGCTGAAGGCATAGCGCAGCGGCTTGGGCGAGCAGTACAGCCGCAGGATGTACTCACCGAGGAAGATCGCCGTGAAGCCCCACTCTATATAGGCCAGTACGTCGGCGTAATTGCGGTGAATGCTGTCGATACTGTCGAGCATCACGATCACCAGACTGGCGAGGATGATCAACAGCAGGATGCCGTCGAAGCGACGCCCGGCCGGGGTGTCGCTCTGGAAAATCATGACGTAGAGCCGTTCGCGCCAATTGTTGCTGCTGTCCATGAATAACGCCTGAATCGAAGATCAGCGCAGCCTAGGGTGATTGTCCTCGTGAGCGCAAGACTCATGCGCAAGCGACGCTTTGCCCAGCATCTGGATGCCGACGCGAATCAGCCAGCAGGCGAGGATGAACGGCGCGGTCAGCGTCGCCAGTCCCGCAGCAGCAAACAGCGGCGTCACCAACAGCGCCAGGACAATCCCGAGCAGTGGCAGCCACGGATGATGCCGTTGGGCGCTGAAGGCGAGGGCGGCGAGCAGGGCGTTGTAGCCACCGAGGCCGAGCAGCGCGGCGGATGTCTCGTGGTGCAGCAGACTGGAGCCGAGGCCGATCGCCGACGCCAACAGCGCCCAGCAGAAAGCGCGACGATCGGCGAGCAGCAAACCACTGGCGATCAATGCCCCGGCCAATGGATGGTCGAGGAACATCACCTGGCCGAATCCGCGCAGTTCAGCGGCCAGCACATTCGCCGTAGTCAGATCGATCAACGCCGCCGGCGCGGACGGTTCGGCGAACACCAGCAGCACCCAACCTATCGCCACGAACGGCGAGGTGTACGCCGGTATGGAACGGCTGCGATACACATGTTTGAGCCATTGCTGAGTGAGCATCGCGCTCAAGCCACCGGCCGCGAGAATCAGCGGCGGCAGCAGCGGCGACCAGGGGAAATACAGGCTCAACAGCAGACCGAGCAATACGCCGTTGTAGCTGAACAGCCCGGCCTGGCGATCAGGCTTGGCGTAGTTGCGCCGCTGCGCGGTGAGCAGACCGGCAACGCCACCGAGCAGCGCTCCGGCGAACAGCACCGGCGCCGTCAGCAGAATTGCCAACAGACACAGCAGGCCGCACAGCGGATGGCGCTGGAAGAAAATCTGACTGAAACCGTTGAGCAAAGCCTCGGCCCAGTCGGGGCAGTGGGTGTTGAAATGATTGGCAGGCATGGCATTTCTGAAAGTCAGGGAAAACCGAGGCGCCTGCTTCGCGAGCAGGCTCGCTCCCACATGGATCTGCGTCCAGTCTCGGTTCTGGGATCGACACAGAACCAATGTGGGAGCGAGCCTGCTCGCGAAGAGGCCGGTACAAGCGCTAGATCAAGGTCTCGATGCGCAGCGAATTGGTCGAGCCCGGCTGGCCGAACGGCACGCCGGCGGTGATCAGCAGCGTGTCGCCACGCTCGGCCATGCCTTGCGCCTGAGCAATCTCCAGCGCGGTCGAGCAGACTTCGTCGACCTGACGCAGGCGATCGTTGACCACCGAATGAATGCCCCAGGCCACGCTCAAGCGCCGCGCGGTTTGCAGGTTGGGCGTCAGATTGAGGATCGGTGCTTTCGGCCTCTCCCGCGATGCACGCAGCGTCGAGGCGCCCGACTCGCTGTAATTGACCAGCACCGCCACCGGCAGCACGTTGCTGATACGGCGGATCGCGCAGCTGATCGCATCGGAAACGGTCGCCTCGGCTTTCGGTCGGCTGACGTCGAGCTGGGTCTGATAATCCGGGCCGTTTTCCACCTGGCGGATGATCTTGCTCATCATCTGCACGGCTTCCAGCGGGTACTCGCCAGAGGCGGTTTCCGCTGAGAGCATCACTGCATCGGCGCCTTCGGCCACGGCGTTGGCGACGTCAGTCACCTCGGCACGGGTTGGGGCAGGGGAGAAGCGCATCGACTCGAGCATCTGCGTCGCCACCACCACCGGTTTACCCAGTGCGCGGCAGGTGGTGATGATGTTTTTCTGAATCTGCGGCACGCTTTCCGCTGGCACTTCCACGCCAAGATCCCCGCGCGCGACCATGATCGCGTCGCTCAGCTCAGCGATTTCACGCAATTGCTCGACCGCCGAAGGCTTCTCGATTTTTGCCATCAGAAACGCCTTGTCGCCGATCAATGCGCGGGCTTCGACGATGTCTTGCGGACGCTGCACGAACGACAGCGCCACCCAGTCCACGCCCAGCTCCAGACCGAAGCTCAGGTCGCGGCGATCCTTGGCGGTCAGCGGGCTGAGGTCGAGCACCGCTTGCGGCACATTCACGCCTTTGCGATCGGACAATTCGCCGCCGTTGAGCACCGTGGTGTCGATTGCATCGGCGTACTTGGTGACCACACGCAGGCGCAGTTTGCCGTCGTCGAGCAGCAGGTCCATGCCGGCTTCCAGTGCAGCAATGATCTCCGGATGCGGCAGGTTGACCCGGCGTTCATCGCCCGGTGTCGCATCGAGATCGAGACGGAACGCCTGACCGCGATGCAACTGCACCTTGCCGTCGGCGAACTTGCCGACGCGCAGTTTCGGCCCCTGCAGATCCATCAGAATGCCCAGCGGGTAGTTGAGCTGGCGCTCGACTTCACGGATCCACTGATAGCGCTTGGCGTGGTCGGCATGATCGCCGTGACTGAAGTTCAGGCGGAAGATGTTGACCCCGGCCTCGACCAGCTCGCGAATGTCGTCAATGCCATCGACCGCAGGGCCGAGGGTGGCGAGGATTTTGACCTTTTTATCAGGCGTCATGATTTGCAGTTCTCAAGGATCAGAATGGCGCGGAAGTCGTTGACGTTGGTGCGGGTCGGCTCAGTGACGATCAGCGCATCGAGCGACTGGAAGTAGCCATAGCCGTTGTTGTTATCCAGCTCGTCGCTGGCGTTCAAACCGAGGGCGGCTGCGCGGGCGTAGCTGTCCGGGGTCATGATCGCGCCGGCGTTGTCTTCCGAACCGTCGATGCCATCGGTGTCGCCGGCCAGCGCGTAGACGCCGGGCTGGCCCTTGAGGCTGTCGGTGAGGCTGAGCAGGAATTCAGCGTTACGTCCGCCCCGGCCGTTGCCACGCACGGTAACCGTGGTTTCGCCGCCGGAGAGAATCACGCAAGGTGCCGCCAGCGGCTGGCCGTGGTGGATGATCTGCCGGGCGATGCCAGCGTGGACTTTCGCCACTTCGCGGGACTCGCCCTCGAGGTCGCCGAGAATCAATGTGCTGAAACCGGCCTGACGGCACTTCACCGCCGCCGCATCCAATGATTGCTGCGGCCGGGCGATCAATTGGAAATGGCTGCGCGCCAGACTCGGGTCGCCGGGTTTTACGGTTTCCGATTCCGGACTCTGCAGCCAAGTGCGCACAGAGGCGGGGATGTCGATGCCGTAGCGCTTGATGATCGCCAATGCTTCGGCGGAGGTGCTCGGGTCGGCCACGGTCGGGCCGGAGGCGATGACCGTGGCGAGGTCGCCCGGTACGTCGGAAATCGCATAGGTGTAGACAGTCGCCGGCCAGCAGGCCTTGCCGAGGCGGCCACCCTTGATCGCCGAGAGGTGCTTGCGCACGCAGTTCATCTCGCCGATGGTCGCGCCGGATTTCAGCAAGGCTTTGTTGATCGCTTGTTTGTCAGCAAGGGTGATGCCTTCGGCCGGCAGGGCGAGCAGGGCAGAACCACCACCGGAGAGCAGAAAGATCACGCGATCGTCTTCGCTGAGGTTGCTGACCAGTTCGAGTACGCGTTTGGCCACGGCCAGGCCGGCCGCGTCCGGCACCGGGTGCGCGGCTTCGACCACTTCGATTTTTTCGCACGGAGCGCCGTGACCGTAGCGGGTCACCACCAGGCCGGTGACTTCACCCTCCCAGCAACGCTCGACCACTTGCGCCATGGCGGCAGCGGCTTTGCCGGCGCCGATGACGATGACTCGACCGCTGCGATCGGCAGGCAGATGGGCTTCGAGGACTTGGTTCGGATGGGCCGCGTCGATGGCTGTGGCAAACAGCTCGCGCAGCAGTTGTTGCGGATCGACCGACATGGCGGGCTCCCGGAATTCTTGTTATTCGAATGGGCGACTCAGATCCCTTGTGGGAGCGAGCCTGCTCGCGAACGCGGTATGTCAGCCAACATGGATGTTGAATGTGAAGTCGCTTTCGCGAGCAGGCTCGCTCCCACAGGGTTTTGTGCAGGCTTTATTTATTGTCGCGGATCGAGAAATTGGCCATGTGCTCAAGGCCCTTGATCAGCGCCGAGTGATCCCAATTGCTGCCACCGATGGCCGCGCAGGTGCTGAACACTTGCTGGGCGTTGGCGGTGTTCGGCAGATTGATGTTCAGCTCCTTGGCGCCTTGCAGGGCCAGGTTCAGGTCCTTCTGGTGCAGGCTGATGCGGAAGCCCGGGTCGAAGGTGCCTTTGATCATGCGCTCGCCGTGCACTTCGAGAATCTTCGAAGAGGCGAAACCACCCATCAGGGCTTCACGCACCTTGGCGGGATCGGCACCGTTTTTCGAGGCGAACAGCAGCGCTTCGGCAACGGCCTGGATGTTCAGGGCAACGATGATCTGGTTGGCGACCTTGGCGGTCTGGCCGTCGCCATTGCCACCGACCAGGGTGATATTTTTGCCCATGGCCTGGAACAGCGGCAGGGCGCGTTCGAAGGCATCGGCGTCGCCACCGACCATGATGCTCAGGGTCGCGGCTTTGGCACCGACTTCACCACCGGACACGGGAGCGTCGAGGTATTGCGCGCCTTTCTCGTTGATTTTCGCCGCGAAGGCTTTGGTGGCGGTCGGCGAGATCGAGCTCATGTCGATGACCACTTTGCCCTTGCCGATGCCGGCGGCAACGCCGTCGGCGCGGAACAGCACGTCATCGACCTGCGGGGTATCCGGGACCATGACGATGATGAATTCGGCTTCCTGCGCCACTTCGCGCGGGTTCGCCAGGGCAACGGCGCCAGCGGCGACCAGATCGGCCGGGGCCGCGTCGTGGTGTTGCGACAGGAACAGGCTGTGACCGGCTTTCTGCAGGTTCGCCGCCATTGGGTGGCCCATGATGCCGGTGCCGATGAATCCGATTTTAGCCATGAGAAAATCCTCTTGTTTTTGTCGTGCGCAAGCAAATAGGGGAGCTGCATTTCTGTAGGAGTGAGCCTGCTCGCGATAGCGGTTTGTCAGGCGAGATGGATATTGAATGTGCCAGCCTCATCGCGAGCAGGCTCACTCCTACAGAGGATTTGCTGTGTTCTCAGATTGCGTTGTGGGTTTTCAGCCAGCCGAGGCCAGCCTCGGTGGTGGTCAACGGCTTGTATTCGCAGCCGACCCAACCCTGATAACCGATGCGGTCGAGGTGTTCGAACAGGAAGCGGTAGTTGATCTCACCGGTGCCCGGCTCGTTGCGCCCCGGGTTGTCCGCCAGTTGCACATGGTTGATCTCGCCCAGGTGCGATTGCAGGGTGCGGGCCAGATCACCTTCCATGATCTGCATGTGATAGATGTCGTATTGCAGGAACAGATTGGCGCTGCCGACCTGCTCGCGAATCGACAGGGCTTGCGCCGTGTTGTTCAGGTAGAAACCGGGAATGTCGCGGGTATTGATCGCTTCCATCACCAGTTTGATGCCCGCCGCTTGCAGCTTGTCGGCGGCGTATTTGAGGTTGGCGACAAAGGTTTTTTCCACCGTGGCATCGTCAACGCCTTGCGGACGAATGCCGGCCAGGCAGTTGACCTGGGTGTTGCCCAGCACTTGTGCGTAGGCAATCGCCAGATCGACCCCGGCGCGGAATTCTTCGACCCGATCCGGCAGGCAGGCGATACCGCGCTCGCCCTTGGCCCAGTCACCGGCCGGCAGGTTGAACAGCACTTGGGTCAGACCGTTGGCCTCGAGTCTTGCCTTGATTTCGGCGGAGCTGAAGTCGTACGGGAACAGGTATTCCACGCCACTGAAACCGGCCTTGGCGGCGGCGTCGAAACGGGCAAGGAAATCCTGTTCGGTGAACAGCATGGACAGGTTGGCTGCGAAACGCGGCATGGTGGTCTCCTAAAAACTGATGAGGCACGGTAGATCAGACTGAACGCGATCAGTCCCCTCTCCTTGGGGAGAGGGCTAGGGTGAGGGGAGATCCTGAATCTGATCCCGATTGTACAAGCACCGCAAAACCTTTCCCTCACCCCAGCCCTCTCCCAGAGGGAGAGGGGGCTAAAAGCAATCAATCAAGCAACGAAATCGCCGTCGGCGCGTCGTTGCCGACCAGCGCCAGGTCTTCGAATTCGTTGACCGCGTTGATCTCGGTACCCATGGAGATGTTGGTCACACGCTCCAGGATGATCTCGACGATCACCGGCACCTTGAACTCTTCGATCATCTGTTCGGCCTTGCGCAGGGCAGGGGCGATTTCCGACGGTTCGAACACGCGCAGCGCCTTGCAGCCGAGGCCTTCAGCGACTGCGATGTGGTCAACCCCGTAACCGTTGAGTTCCGGCGCATTCAGGTTATCGAAGGACAGCTGCACGCAGTAGTCCATTTCGAACCCGCGCTGCGCCTGACGGATCAGGCCCAGGTACGAGTTGTTCACCACGACGTGGATGTACGGCAGTTTGAACTGAGCGCCGACCGCCAGTTCTTCGATCATGAACTGGAAATCATAGTCCCCCGACAGGGCCACGACTTTCCGGCTCGGATCGGCCTTGACCACGCCCAGCGCCGCCGGAATGGTCCAGCCCAACGGGCCGGCCTGGCCACAGTTGATCCAGTGACGCGGCTTGTAAACGTGCAGGAACTGCGCGCCGGCAATCTGCGACAGACCAATGGTGCTGACGTAGCAGGTGTCCTTGCCGAACACCTGATTCATTTCCTCGTAAACGCGCTGCGGTTTGACCGGCACGTTGTCGAAGTGGGTCTTGCGATGCAGGCTGGCCTTGCGCTGCTGGCAATCCTGCAGCCAGGCACTGCGGTTTTTCAGCTTGCCGGCGGCTTGCCATTCCCGCGCCACTTCGATGAACACGGTCAGCGCGGCGGCGGCGTCAGAGACGATGCCCAGATCCGGGGTGAAAACACGGCCGATCTGCGTGCCTTCGATGTCGACGTGAATGAACTTGCGACCTTCGGTGTACACGTCCACCGAACCGGTGTGACGGTTGGCCCAGCGGTTACCGATACCCAATACCACGTCGGATTTCAGCATCGTCGCGTTGCCGTAACGGTGCGACGTCTGCAGACCGACCATGCCGACCATCAGCGGGTGATCGTCAGGGATGGTGCCCCAGCCCATCAGGGTCGGGATGACCGGGATGCCGGTCAGTTCGGCGAACTCGACCAACAGATCGCTGGCGTCGGCATTGATGATGCCGCCACCGGCGACCAGCAACGGACGCTCGGCCTGATCCAGCAGCGCCAGAGCCTTCTCGACCTGTACGCGGGTCGCGGTCGGTTTGGCGAGGGGCAGCGGTTGGTAAGCGTCAATATCGAATTCGATCTCGGCCATCTGCACGTCGAATGGCAGGTCGATCAGCACTGGGCCCGGACGGCCGGAGCGCATTTCATAGAAAGCTTTCTGGAAGGCGTAAGGCACCTGGCCCGGTTCGAGCACCGTGGTCGCCCACTTGGTGACTGGCTTGACGATGCTGGTGATGTCGACAGCCTGGAAGTCTTCCTTGTGCATCCGGGCGCGGGGTGCTTGCCCTGTGATGCAGAGAATTGGAATCGAGTCGGCCGAGGCGCTGTAGAGCCCGGTGACCATGTCGGTACCGGCCGGGCCGGACGTGCCGATGCACACGCCGATGTTGCCGGCCTTGGTGCGGGTGTAGCCCTCGGCCATGTGCGAGGCGCCTTCAACGTGGCGAGCAAGGACGTGATCGATGCCACCGACCTTTTGCAAGGCGGAGTACAGCGGGTTGATCGCTGCGCCCGGGATGCCAAAAGCGGTATCAACCCCTTCGCGGCGCATCACCAGAACGGCGGCTTCGATTGCTCTCATTTTGCTCATGGTTTTGTGCCTCTTTACGTTTTGTAATTGTATACAAGTGGCTTTGCGCAGAGTGTATTCACGGCGGACGGCGCAGGTCAATCCATTTTCTCAAGCGGCTGTTTCATTCGTCGGAAGCCGCTTGTGCTGTGGCTTTTCGTCGCATGCGGCGCTTTTCGAGAATTATTGTATACAAAAAACTAACTCATTGTGTTCTATTTGTTGCATCGGACTGTGGCAGAAACGCGCAGTCCCACGACTTTCCCTATAACAAAATGAGGACGGCACCATGAGCGCTTTAACCTTGAAAGTCGCAGTCAACCTGGTCAGCGAAGCCATCAGTGCGGGGCGCGGCATCAACGCCGCGCCACTGACCATCGCGGTACTCGACACCGGCGGCCACCTGATCGCCCTGCAACGCGAAGACGGTGCCAGCCTGTTGCGCCCCGACATCGCCATCGGCAAAGCCTGGGGCGCCATCGCCCTGGGCAAAGGCTCACGCCTGCTCGCCCAGGACGCCCAACAACGTCCGGCCTTTTTTTCTTCGTTGAACAGCATGGGGCAGGGCAGCGTCGTGCCGGCACCGGGTGGTGTGTTGATTCGCAATCAGGCGGGTGAAGTGCTGGGCGCGATCGGGATCAGCGGGGATTTGTCGGATGTGGATGAGCAGGTGGCGATCAAAGCGGTGGAGGCGCTGGATCTGAGGGCGGATGGGGGGGGGGGTTGCTTGAATTTGCGGTGATTGAGCTATCGCCATCGCGAGCAGGCTCACTCCTACAGTGGATGTGGGTTCAGACACAAAATGTTGGAACGCCACAAAACCCCTGTAGGAGTGAGCCTGCTCGCGATAGCTATCTTCCGGACACATCCTGCCAACAGTCTGGCCACTCCATTAGCATCCCCGGTACTAGCCTCTTATGACTTGATCACAGGAGGCAAAGGAATGCCAGATCTACCTGCTGCACATAAATTGCGAGTCGGGCGCTATGCCGAAGTCAGCCGAATCTATCTGTTAACCAGCAACGCCCATGAACGAAGGCCGGTTTTCAAGGATTTTGCCTTGGGCAAGCTGGTCGCTGATCAATTCCAAAATGCCCAGGATTCCGGGCTTGTGAATTCGCTGGCTTGGGTCGTCATGCCTGATCATTTCCATTGGCTAATTGAATTACGACGAGGCTCATTGAGTGAGCTGATACAGAAAACCAAGTCGATGAGTACCAGATCCGTAAGACAGGCTACCGGAGATAACAATGTTCTCTGGCAGAGAGGTTTTCATGATCGGGCGTTGCGGCGGGAGGAGAACCTGGTGAAAGTGGCGCGGTATGTAGTAGCCAACCCATTGCGGGCCGGGCTGGTGGAAAAGCTTGGCGACTATCCGCTATGGGATGCGATTTGGGTTTGAGTGGGACCGTATCGCCTCGATCGCGAGCAGGCTCACTCCTACAGGGGAACGTATTCCAAATGTAGGAGTGAGCCTGCTCGCGATTGCGTCGCTGCGGTCTTTCAGTCCGGCTCACACCCTTTTAAAACCAACCGGATAATCGTCTGCGCGGCCGCTTCATAATCGGCTTCGTCGAGTTTGTCTTTCCCGGTCACGGCAGAAATCTGCCAGTCGAAGTCGGCGTAGGTCTGGGTGGCGGCCCAGATGCTGAACATCAGGTGGTTGGGGTCGATCGGGGCGATCTGGCCGCGGTCGATCCAGCTCTGGATGCAGGCGATGTTGTGCTTGGCCTGGGCGTTGAGCTGCTCGACCAGGTCGGCGCTCAGGTGCGGCGCGCCGTGCATGATTTCGCTTGCGAATACCTTGGAGGCGTAGGGCAGGTCGCGGGAGATGCGGATCTTCGAGCGGATGTAGCCGCTCAGCACTTCGCTCGGCACGCCATCCGGGTTGAACGGGGTCGAGGCCTGCAGAATCGGCTCGATGATGCTTTCCAGCACCTCGCGGTAGAGGTTTTCCTTGGATTTGAAGTAGTAGTAGACGTTGGGCTTGGGCAATCCCGCCTTGGCGGCGATGTCGCTGGTTTTGGTCGCCGCAAAGCCCTTGTCGGCAAACTCTTCGCTGGCGGCGCGCAGGATCAGTTCTTTGTTACGCTCGCGGATTGTGCTCATAAACCCGGTGGTTCCTTGCCTGTTCTGGCGGTGGCGCATGGTAGCACCGGCCTTGAGCGGCGCTCAACAATGCAGCCTGTGGCCGGCGGTCGCGTTATGCTTGGCAACACTCATACACAGAAGGAAACAGGATTCATGGCAGGAAGCAGTTTGCTGGTGCTGATCGATGACATCGCCACCGTTCTGGATGACGTTGCATTGATGACGAAAATGGCCGCCAAGAAGACTGCCGGCGTGCTCGGTGACGACCTGGCGCTCAACGCCCAGCAGGTCTCGGGCGTGCGCGCCGAGCGGGAAATTCCCGTGGTCTGGGCGGTGGCCAAGGGCTCGTTCGTCAACAAACTGATCCTCGTGCCGTCGGCGCTGGCAATCAGCGCCTTCGTGCCATGGCTGGTGACGCCGCTGTTGATGGTCGGCGGTGCGTACCTGTGCTTCGAGGGTTTCGAGAAACTTGCGCACAAGTTCCTGCACAGCAAAGAGGAAGACGAGGCTGGGCATGCGCAACTGACTGAAGCTGTGGCCGACCCGAGCACCGATCTGGTGGCGTACGAAAAGGACAAGATCAAAGGCGCGATCCGCACCGACTTCATTCTTTCGGCAGAAATCATCGCCATCACCCTCGGCACCGTGGCAGATGCCTCGCTGACCCAGCAAGTGGTTGTCATGTCCGGCATCGCCATCGTCATGACCGTCGGCGTTTACGGTTTGGTGGCGGGCATCGTCAAACTCGACGATCTGGGCCTGTGGCTGACGCAGAAACCCGGGCAGATGGCGAAAAAAATCGGCGGCGGCATTCTCAGCGCCGCGCCGTACATGATGAAAACCCTGTCGGTGGTCGGTACGGCGGCGATGTTCCTGGTCGGCGGCGGCATCCTGACTCATGGCGTGCCGGTGCTGCATCACTGGATCGAAGGTGTCGGCGCAGCGGCGGGCAGCGCCGGGTTCGCCGTGCCAATGCTGCTCAATGGTGTTGCGGGGATTATTGCCGGCGCCGTGGTGCTGGCGGTAGTGACTGTCGTGGGCAAGCTCTGGCGCGCAATCAAAGGCTGAATACAGCCCCCTGTAGGAGTGAGCCTGCTCGCGATAGCGGTTTGTCAGCCAGACAGGTGGTGACTGGTACACCGCTATCGCGAGCAGGCTCACTCCTACAATTTGATCTGTGTGATGCCATGAAAAAGGGCCATTCGACTCGCATCGAATGGCCCTTTTTTGTACCCGCCGAAATTACTCGGCGATCTGCAACTTGCGTGCTTCGGTGTAGACGTAGCGCACTTTCTCGTACTCGAACGGCGAGTTCATCTGGCCGTAGCGGAAGCTGGTCTGGTAGCGCTTGTCGATCGCACGCAGTGCCCAGACTTCCGGATGGTTGGAGCTGACTTCCGCGACATTGAGGAAGTTGATCGCAGTGTCGGCGGTGTAATCCACGGCAAGACCTGCAGTGTCGCGAATGTTCGACGGGCCGAAGATCGGCAGTACGAAGTAGGCGCCGCCCGGCACGCCATAGAAGCCCAGGGTCTGGCCGAAGTCTTCGTTCTGGCGCGGCAGGCCCATGGCGGTCGCCGGGTCCCACAGGCCGGCGATGCCGATCGTGGTGTTGAGCAGCAGGCGCGCGGTGGTTTCCATCGAGCGCTGGCCCTTGAACTGCAACAGGCTGTTGACCAGGTTCGGCACGTCACCAATGTTGTTGAAGAAGTTGCTCACCCCGGTCCGCACAAAGCTTGGCGTGATGTAGCGATAGCCATCGACCACCGGCAGGAACACCCACTGGTCGAAACGGTAGTTGAAGTGGTAGACCCGACGGTTCCACGATTCCAGCGGGTCATAGACGTTCAGCGCGTTGAGCGTCGAGCGCTCGAACTCGCGCTGGTCCAGGCCCGGGTTGAATTTGAGTTTGGTCAGCGGTTCCTTGAAACCGTCGCTGTCGACCACCACCGGTGCGTCGGCTTTACTGTTGTCGGCCTGGGCCACGCCTGCACAGAGGAACGCTGCAATCAGCAGGAGATATTTAGCCACGGAAGAACTCCAGCATGGCGTCGCTGTTGACGCGGTAGTTAAGGTTGCCGCAGTGGCCGCCCAGTGGATAAACGGTCAGGCGATCACCGAAGGTTTTACGCAGGAAGCCCAGGTCGCCAGGGCCGAGGATGACGTCGTCGGCGTTGTGCATCACGGCGATTTTCGGGCTGTCGTGCAGGTAATCCTTGAGCGCATACAGGCTGACCTGATCGATCAGTTGCAGCAGGCTGCCGCCGTCGGTGCGGGCGCGCCACATCGGAATGACCTGTTCGGTGATGTAGCAGTCGAAGTCGCATTGCAGCGCACGCTTGAGGAACGGCGTGAGGCTGGTGCCTTCGGTGATCGGGAATTTCGGCGGGGTGATCAGGCCGCGACGGTTGACCAGGTCCGAGGTGTAGGCAATGTCGGCGGCCGAGAAGCGGAACGACGTGCCGATGAGCATGGCCATCTGTTCGTTGGTCAGATGCTGCTTGGACTGCTGGAAGTCATACAGCAGCGCATCGTTGAGGTCGATGTAGCCTTTCTGCTGGAAGTAGCGGGTCAGTTTGGCCAGCACCAGCTCATAGAAAGTGGTGCTGTTGTTGATACCCTTGACCTCGGTCTGCACCAGCTTGTCGAGGTTGGTCACCGAGGTATAGAGATTGACCGGCGGGTTGAGCAGCAGGACTTTCTTGAAGTTGAAGCTGCGGCGGGTCTCGTCCAGATGCGCGACGAACGCGGCATCCAGGGCGCCGAGGCTGTAACCGGTCAGGTAGTACTCGGTGACCGGCAGTTTCGGATTCTGCGCCCGCACGGCCTGCATCACCCGGTACATGTCTTCGGCATCTTCCTTGGTCACGCCCGGGGTGGCGAAACGCGAAGCGGCGCTGATGAAGTCGAAACTGGTCGGCGAAGACAACTGCACGACGTGGTAGCCGGCCTTGTAATACAACTTCTTCAGGTATTCGTTGAGCGTGCTGTCAAAGCGCGCGCCGGTGCCGGCGATCAGGAAGATCAGCGGCGCCGGTTTGTCCTGGGTGGCGATGCGGTAGGTGAGTTTTTTGACTGCCCAGAAATTGTCCGGCAGCTGGAATTCACGCTCCGGGCGCAGGGTGAGGCTGCGATCCGACTGAGTGATGTCGTCGTCCAGCGGCAACTCCGGACGCAGGTCCGGTGGTGTCGTGGCGATCGTCGCCTCGAACGGGTTGGTCAGCGGGTAGCCATAACTGGCGGCGTCGATATCCACCGCCAGCGCGGACGCACTCAAAATTAGGCCGCTGAACAGCGCGGCGAAGCGCAAGGAACGGAGCATGACTAGATCCCTTAGAGGAAGGTGCCGATTGAAGTTCGCAGGCTATGACCACCGGCCAAGCGCCAAAGTGCCATGCTGCGGCACCAAACAGGCGGAATTCGGGGTAATAGTAGCTGGACGATACACGTTGCGAGGGCTCGCTGAACAGTTAACAGTTGTTAGTGCTTGCGAATGCCGGCCGGCAGATTAAGCTGGCCGCCGATTTCCGCAGATTGGAGTGCTCCATGTCCCGCCGCTTGCCCGTGATTGTGCTGCTCGTTTTGTTGCCGCTGTGGCTGGCCGCCAGTTATGCCGCGCGTTACGGGTTCATGGAAGACGGACAGTGGGTGGGCATCTGCGTCGACGAGGCCAGTCGCTGGGAATGCGCGGTGCGGTCGAACCTTGGGCTGATGATTCATTTCAAGGTGCTGGGCTGGGCGGCGGTAGGCGTAGCGCTGTTGGGATTTGTCGTGCCCGGACGGGCAGGGTGGTGGCTGGCGGTGCTGGCGCTGGTGTTCGGATTGCCGGCCCTGGCCTTGTACAACACGACGTTGGCGGTGCTTGCCGTAGTGATTGCCGGGTTGCGCTTGGTCAGATCCTCACGCAACGCGTGACAGAACAGATCGCAGCCTTCGGCAGCTCCTACAGTTGCATGTCGTACACCTGTAGGAGCTGCCGAAGGCTGCGATCTTTTGATCTTGCTCAGCCGTTGCGAACCCGCAGACAGCGCCACAACGCCACCACCATCAATCCACTGACCAGCGCCCATCCCCACGCCTGCTGATTCTGCAATCCTTCCTGATACAACTGCGGCACGATCCCCGCACCGACCATGAAAGTCAGCAACGCAATCTCCCGGCGCGGCACACTCACCGGGCGGCACAGGTACACCAGGGCTGGCAGCACGAACGCCATGCTGGCAAAACTGCGATAACGCGGATCGAAGACCATCTCCAGCATCATCACCGCCGCCGCAAAACCAGCCGCTGCGACCAGCCAGCCGGCGCGATGCTCGAGGAAATTAAAGGCTCGCGCGCGCCATCCGCTACGGGCACTCAACGTCAGCGCGGCATGGGCAAGCACCAACAGATTCAACCCGGTCAGCAAACCGACCCACAGCCATTCGCCGGCAAACCGTGTGGTCAAACGCGCCAGATCGCCCCAGGCTCCGATCGAGCAAGCAGCGACGGCGCCCAGCAGCGGCAGCAGCAGCGCCGAACGGGTGGACCGAACGCGGCCACCGAGGATTAGCGTGCCGAGCAGAATCACAGCACCGACCGCCAGCCATTCTTTCCAGTACGGCACATTGCTCACCGGCCCGGCGAGTACACCCTTGTCCTGGCGATCGGCATCGAACAGCCCCCAATAGCCGCCGACCGCGCCTTCACTGCCGCGCTTCCACGGTTGATCGAAGGCTTCGATCAGGTTGTAGCGCCAGCCTTCCTGCTCGGCCATCGCCACGAATCCACGAATGAATTTTGCCTCGTTGACCCGGCTCGGTACGGCGGTTTCGCGTTGACGGCCTTCGCTCGGCCAGCCGGTTTCACCGATCATCACGTCTTTGGGTGCGAACTTGTTGCCGAACACCTGACGCACATCCGCCACATGCCGCAGCGCCACGTCGATGTTCGACGGATCGTCTTCCCAGTACGGCAGCAGGTGAATGGTCAGGAAATCCACGGCCGGGGCCACTTCCGGGTGCTTGAGCCAGAATTCCCAGACGTCGGCGTAGGTCACCGGTTGCTTGACCTGGCTTTTGACCTTGTTGATCAGCCGCGCCAGTTGCGCTCCGGTGACCTCTTTGCGCAGCAGCGCCTCGTTACCGACGATCACCGCCGTCACCACGTCGGGGTTGGCGTTGGCGGATTTGATCAGCAGCTCGACTTCCTGCTCGGTATCCACGGGGTTGCTGTTGACCCAGGCGCCGATCATCAACTTCAGACCGTGCTTTCGCGCCAGATCGGGCAGAGCGTCGAGGCCGGTCATCGAATAGGTGCGGATACATTCGAAGCGCGTCGCCAGGAGCGCGAGGTCGGCGTCCATGCGCTCCGGGCGCAATTTGAACGGCACGTCGAACGGCGACTGGTCCTTGTCGAACGGCGTGTACGAGGCGCATTGCAGCTTGTGCGTCGGCGTTGCAGCGTCGGGCAGGATCACCGGTTGGCCGAGGCCGTACCAGAAACCGCCAAGGGCCAGCAGCCCGAGCAGGCAGGCGAACAGATAAGGCAGAAAAGGAAATCGGAACGTAGCGGACATGGTCGGGCCGAGTGGCTGCAAAGCGACGCATGTTACCTGCATTTATAGAGGGGCAGGGGGCTTGCAGGCGTTGTACATGCAAAGTTCGGGCGGATTGTCTGGCGTCAATTAATCTTGGTTGATTAATGGCTTTCTGATGTCGTTTCTCGTTGCCTTGAGGTCGCTGACAGAGCAGGTCGCCTGCCGCTTGAGGTTGATGATCAAACCATCAGTACCCTTTTTGAAAAATCGGCTGATGTTCGGTGTGTGAGGTCCGGCGTGATGGGGGCGCTGTGCACCATAACAATACGTTGACGATGTCCGGCATCCGTCGGGCGCAGCATTTCGGGGAAGTAAACGATGAAGATGCGACGACTTTTAGGCGCAGGTGCCGCTCTGGTGCTTGCGATGAGTTCCACTTTCGCCAACGCTGAAAAACAGACCCTGAACATCGGTTACGTTGACGGCTGGTCCGACAGCGTGGCGACCACCCACGTGGCGGCCGAAGTGATCAAACAGAAACTCGGTTATGACGTGAAGCTCCAAGCCGTCGCCACCGGGATCATGTGGCAGGGCGTAGCCACCGGCAAACTCGACGCCATGCTCTCGGCCTGGCTGCCCGTGACCCACGGTGACTACTGGACGAAAAACAAGGATCAGGTCGTCGATTACGGCCCGAACTTCAAGGACGCAAAAATCGGCCTGATCGTGCCTGAGTACGTCAAAGCCAAATCGATCGAAGACCTGAAAACCGACGACACCTTCAAAAACCGCATTGTCGGCATCGACGCCGGTTCAGGCGTGATGCTCAAGACCGATCAGGCGATCAAGGATTATGGTCTGGACAAGTACAGCCTCAAGGCCAGTTCCGGCGCCGGCATGATTGCCGAGCTGACCCGTGCCGAGAAGAAAAACGAATCCATCGCCGTCACCGGTTGGGTGCCGCACTGGATGTTCGCCAAGTGGAAACTGCGCTTCCTCGACGACCCGAAAGGCGTGTATGGCCAGGCTGAAACCGTCAACAGCATCGGCAGCAAAGGCCTGGAAGCCAAGGCACCGGAAGTGGCCAAGTTCCTGAAGAACTTCCAGTGGGCCTCGAAAGACGAAATCGGCGAAGTGATGCTGGCGATTCAGGACGGCGCCAAGCCTGATGCAGCGGCCAAGGACTGGGTGGCCAAACACCCGGATCGCGTGGCTGACTGGACCAAATAATTTAAATCCCGCCACACCCCTGTAGGAGTGAGCCTGCTCGCGATAGCGTTCCGTCAGTTGAGAGAAATGTCGACTGACACGACGCCATCGCGAGCAGGCTCACTCCTACAGTTGTTTTGAGTGTCCGGAAAATGGCAGAAGGATCATGGCCATCTACTACTAAGGTCGTCTGGAACCTCTCTCGCAGCCGCATACATTAGCTACGTTCCAACAATAATTTGTGCTGCGAGGATAAAAACAATGAACGACAGCATTTACCTCTCGATTCAAAACAGTCCCCGATTCAAGGAGCTGGTTCAGAAAAGGGAACGATTCGCCTGGATTCTCTCGGCAATCATGCTTGGGCTCTACTCCGCATTCATCCTGCTGATCGCCTACGGGCCGCACGTGCTCGGGGCGAAACTCAGTCCTGAATCGTCGATCACCTGGGGCATCCCGATCGGTGTCGGCCTGATTCTCTCGGCCTTCGTCCTGACTGGCATCTACGTGCGCCGCGCCAATGGCGAGTTCGACGACCTGAACAATGCGATTCTCAAGGAGGCTCAGCAATGATCCGGCGTCTACTGGCTCTTCTGAGCGTTGCCGCGTTCGCACCCGGCGCCTGGGCGGCTGACGCCCTGACCGGTGCGGTGGCCAAGCAACCGCTGAACATCCCGGCGATCCTGATGTTCGTGGCCTTCGTCGGCGCGACCCTGTACATCACTTACTGGGCGTCGAAGAAAAACAACTCGGCCGCCGACTACTACGCGGCTGGCGGCAAGATCACCGGTTTCCAGAACGGCCTGGCGATTGCCGGTGACTACATGTCGGCGGCGTCCTTCCTGGGCATTTCCGCGCTGGTGTTCACCTCCGGCTACGATGGCCTGATCTACTCGATCGGTTTCCTCGTTGGCTGGCCGATCATTCTGTTCCTGATCGCCGAGCGCCTGCGCAACCTGGGTAAATACACCTTTGCCGACGTCGCGTCCTACCGCCTCGGGCAAACCCAGATCCGCACGCTGTCCGCTTGCGGTTCGCTGGTGGTGGTGGCGTTCTACCTGATCGCGCAAATGGTCGGTGCCGGCAAGCTGATCCAGTTGCTGTTCGGCCTCGATTACCACGTTGCGGTGATTCTGGTCGGCGTACTGATGTGCATGTACGTGCTGTTCGGCGGCATGCTCGCGACCACTTGGGTGCAGATCATCAAGGCAGTGCTGCTGCTGTCCGGTGCTTCGTTCATGGCGCTGATGGTGATGAAGCACGTCGGCTTCGACTTCAACACGCTGTTCTCCGAGGCGATCAAGGTGCACGCCAAGGGTGAAGCGATCATGAGCCCGGGCGGTCTGGTCAAGGATCCGATCTCGGCGTTCTCCTTGGGTCTGGCGCTGATGTTCGGTACCGCTGGCCTGCCGCACATTCTGATGCGCTTCTTCACCGTGAGTGACGCCAAGGAAGCGCGCAAGAGCGTGCTGTACGCTACCGGTTTCATCGGCTACTTCTACATCCTGACCTTCATCATCGGCTTCGGCGCGATCCTGCTGGTCAGCACCAACCCGGCCTTTAAGGATGCAGCGGGGGCCTTGCTCGGCGGCAACAACATGGCGGCGGTGCACCTGGCCAACGCGGTCGGCGGCAGCATCTTCCTGGGCTTCATCTCGGCGGTGGCGTTCGCGACCATTCTCGCGGTGGTAGCCGGTCTGACGCTGGCAGGTGCCTCGGCGGTATCCCACGACCTGTACGCCAGTGTGATCAAGAAGGGCAAGGCCAACGAGAAGGATGAGATTCGCGTGTCGAAGATCACCACCATCGCCCTGGCAGTGCTGGCGATTGGTCTGGGCATTCTGTTCGAAAGCCAGAACATTGCGTTCATGGTGGGCCTGGCGTTCTCGATCGCGGCGAGCTGCAACTTCCCGGTACTGCTGCTTTCGATGTACTGGAAGAAGCTGACTACCCGTGGCGCGATGATTGGCGGCTGGCTGGGTCTGATCAGTGCCGTGGGCCTGATGATCCTTGGCCCGACCATCTGGGTGCAGATTCTGCATCACGAGAAGGCGATCTTCCCTTACGAGTATCCGGCGCTGTTTTCGATGATGATTGCGTTCATCGGGATCTGGTTCTTCTCGATCACTGACAAGTCGGCGGCTGCGGATAACGAGCGGGCGCTGTTCTTCCCGCAGTTTGTGCGTTCGCAGACCGGGTTGGGGGCGAGTGGGGCGGTTTCGCACTAAGAGATCAGCTGCAAGCTTCAAGCTTCAAGAAAACGCCCTGGTTGAGAGATTGGGGCGTTTTTTTGTGGGCGGTTATCGGTTGGTCTGGTGTGTATATCCGTTGCGATCAATCCCTCCACTCAGCTTTCCGACGTCGCCCGTGGATCAAGATCAAGAGCACTCGAGCTAACGCTCATTGTTGAGTGGTTAGAAGCGTCGCATGGCTTGAGATTTTCGGTGGATTCGCCCCTCACCCCAGCCCTCTCCCGAGGGAGAGGGGGCCGATCTGTGTGGTGTTCAAAACCTGCATTCGACTCGGTATCTCAGGTCGGCGTACTTCGCCTGTACAACTCGGTCAGTCCCCTCTCCCTCTGGGAGAGGGCTAGGGTGAGGTGCCCTTGATCCGGCTCTTGATCTTTTGCCCCTTCGGCAGGCTTCGTTACGGGATCGGTCCCGTAACGAAGGAACCCCGAGCTTTAGCGAGCGGGCCGTACGCCGGGGCAAAGCCTTTTGCTTACTTTTTGGCGTTTGAAAAGTGAGTCGCTGTAAGAGCGAAACCATAAGAAGCCGTTACCGCAGCAACAGATATGCCCCCAATCCAATGAACACCAACAGAAACAAAAACGGCCTCTATATAAGAGGCCGTTCCTGACACACCACTAACCCATCACAAAAAGAAAAAACCTTATTTGCGATCTTCCAGCGAGGTAATGTCACGCGACTCGTAACCCGTGTACAGCTGGCGCGGACGGCCAATCTTGTACGGGCTCGAGAGCATTTCCTTCCAGTGCGAAATCCAGCCGACAGTACGTGCCAGCGCGAAAATCACAGTGAACATGCTGGTCGGAATGCCGATCGCCTTGAGGATGATCCCCGAGTAGAAATCGACGTTCGGGTACAGCGAGCGCTCGATGAAGTACGGGTCGGTCAGGGCGATCTCTTCCAGGCGCATGGCCAGTTCGAGTTGCGGATCGTTGTTGATGCCCAGTTCCTTCAGCACTTCGTCGCAGGTCTGCTTCATGACAGTCGCGCGCGGGTCGCGGTTCTTGTAGACGCGGTGACCGAAGCCCATCAGCTTGAACGAATCGTTCTTGTCCTTGGCCTTGGCGATGAACTTGTCGATGTTCGACACATCGCCAATCTCGTCGAGCATGGTCAACACGGCTTCGTTCGCACCGCCGTGGGCAGGGCCCCACAGTGCGGCGATACCGGCGGCGATACAGGCGAACGGGTTGGCACCCGAGGAGCCGGCCAGACGCACGGTGGAGGTCGAAGCGTTCTGCTCGTGGTCGGCATGCAGGATGAAGATCCGGTCCATGGCCTTGGCGAGTACCGGGCTGATCGGTTTGATCTCGCACGGGGTGTTGAACATCATGTGCAGGAAGTTTTCCGCGTACGTCAGATCGTTGCGCGGGTACATCATGGGTTGGCCCATGGAGTACTTGTAAACCATCGCTGCCAGGGTCGGCATCTTCGCAACCAGACGGATCGCGGAGATTTCGCGATGCTGCGGGTTATTGATGTCCAGGGAGTCGTGGTAGAAGGCCGAGAGGGCGCCGACTACACCGCACATGACGGCCATCGGGTGGGCGTCGCGACGGAAGCCGTTGAAGAAGGTTTTCAGCTGCTCGTGAACCATGGTGTGGTTTTTCACGGTGCTGACGAACTGGGCCTTCTGTTCTGCGGTCGGCAGTTCGCCGTTGAGCAGCAGGTAGCAGGTTTCCAGGTAGTCCGACTTTTCAGCCAGCTGTTCGATCGGGTAGCCGCGGTGCAACAGAATGCCGTTGTCGCCGTCGATATAGGTAATTTTCGATTCGCACGAAGCGGTCGACATGAAACCCGGGTCGAAAGTGAAGCGGCCCGTGGCCGTCAGGCCCCGAACATCGATTACATCGGGACCAACGGTGCCGGTTAAAATGGGCAGCTCGACGGGGGCTGCGCCCTCGATGATCAACTGCGCTTTTTTGTCAGCCATGTGGCCTCCTATTTATGCTTGAACCATCAGACAGACCCCCCACGCAGGGCCCGCACCACTATAGTGAGATAAATTCGAATGTCAATTTGCCTAAAGTCTTGCTCCAGAAGGCTTTAAGCCGACTTTTTCCTCGAAATTGCCTGCCATTTACGCCTTTTATGCAACTTGTGCAATCCGCTATTGGGGGTAGGTGAACGCGTTGTCATTAGTAGCCTAACTGTCTATACTCGGCCACCGACCGCCAAGGGCTTTTGGGCTTGCTTTCATTGGGGGTCGCATCCCTGGGTGGTGGTTACCTGACCAGTGCACTCCCCAACAACTTTGCCCTGATTGTTAGGGGCTCTTCAGTGTGAAAAAAAAAGCCGTGAAAAGCCAACGACCTGTAAACCTAGACCTAAGGACCATCAAACTCCCAGTCACTGCTTACACGTCCATTCTTCACCGTATCTCCGGTGTCATCCTCTTCGTGTGCCTTGCCATCATGCTTTACGCATTGGACAAGTCGCTGAGCTCCGAGGAAGGCTTCGGTCAGGTGAAAGCGTGTCTGACCAGTCCGCTAGCCAAGCTAGTGATTTGGGGCATCCTGTCCGCTCTGCTGTATCACCTGGTAGCCGGTGTGCGCCACTTGATCATGGACATGGGCATCGGTGAGACGCTGGAAGGCGGCAAACTGGGCTCGAAAATCGTTATCGCCGTTTCCGTGGTGGTAATCGTTCTGGCAGGAGTCTGGATATGGTAACTAACGTCACTAACCTGTCGCGTTCGGGCCTCTATGACTGGATGGCACAGCGTGTGTCTGCGGTCGTTCTCGCGGCTTACTTCATCTTTCTGATCGGATACATCGTCGCCAATCCAGGCCTCGAGTATGCCCAGTGGCATGAACTGTTCGCTCACAACGGAATGCGTATTTTCAGCCTGCTGGCCCTTGTTGCTCTGGGCGCTCACGCCTGGGTCGGCATGTGGACCATCGCGACCGACTACCTGACGCCGATGGCGTTCGGCAAGTCCGCAACGGCGATACGTTTCCTTTTCCAGGCAGTATGCGGCGTTGCGATGTTCGCTTACTTCGTCTGGGGTGTGCAGATTCTCTGGGGTATCTGATTCATGGCTAACATTCCAACGATTTCTTTCGACGCCATCATCATTGGTGGTGGCGGTGCCGGCATGCGCGCTGCGCTGCAGCTGGCACAGGGCGGCCACAAGACTGCGGTGATCACCAAGGTTTTCCCGACCCGTTCGCACACTGTTTCCGCTCAGGGCGGCATCACTTGCGCCATCGCTTCCGCCGACCCGAACGATGACTGGCGCTGGCACATGTACGATACCGTCAAGGGTTCCGACTACATCGGTGACCAGGACGCTATCGAATACATGTGTCAGGAAGGCCCGGCTGCCGTGTTCGAGCTGGACCACATGGGTCTGCCGTTCTCGCGTACCGAGCAAGGCCGCATCTATCAGCGTCCGTTCGGTGGCCAGTCCAAGGACTACGGCAAGGGCGGTCAGGCTGCACGTACCTGCGCTGCGTCCGACCGTACCGGTCACGCGCTGCTGCACACCCTTTATCAGGGCAACCTGAAAGCCGGTACCACGTTCCTCAACGAGTACTACGCTGTCGATCTGGTGAAAAACCAGGAAGGCGAATTCGTTGGTGTGATCGCGATCTGCATCGAAACCGGCGAAACCTCCTACATCCGTGCCAAGGCCACCGTTCTGGCGACTGGCGGTGCAGGCCGTATCTACGCGTCGACCACCAACGCCCTGATCAACACCGGTGACGGCGTCGGCATGGCTCTGCGTGCTGGCGTGCCGGTACAAGACATCGAAATGTGGCAGTTCCACCCGACCGGCATTGCCGGCGCCGGTGTACTGGTTACCGAAGGTTGCCGTGGTGAAGGTGGTTACCTGATCAACAAGCACGGCGAGCGTTTCATGGAGCGTTATGCTCCGAACGCGAAAGACCTTGCAGGTCGTGACGTGGTTGCCCGTTCGATGGTTAAGGAAATCATCGCCGGCAACGGTTGCGGTCCGAATGGCGACCACGTAATGCTCAAGCTCGACCACCTGGGCGAGGAAGTGCTGCACAGCCGTCTGCCAGGCATCTGCGAACTGTCGAAGACTTTCGCCCACGTTGACCCGGTGGTTGCGCCGGTTCCGGTTGTTCCGACCTGCCACTACATGATGGGCGGCGTTGCCACCAACATTCATGGCCAGGCGATCACCCAGAATGCCGAAGGTCAGGACCAGATCATTCCTGGCCTGTTCGCAGTAGGCGAAGTGGCTTGCGTATCGGTACACGGTGCCAACCGTCTGGGCGGCAACTCGCTGCTCGACCTGGTGGTATTCGGTCGCGCTGCCGGCCTGCACCTGGAAAAGGCGTTGACCGATGGCATCGAATACGACGACGCTACCGAGTCCGACATCGAAGCTGCACTGTCGCGTCTGAACGCGCTGAACAACCGTACCGACGGTGAAGACGTTGCCACCCTGCGTCGCGAGCTGCAAAGCTGCATGCAGAACTACTTCGGTGTATTCCGTACCGGCGAATACATGCAGAAGGGCATCGCTCAGCTCGCTGACCTGCGTGCTCGCATCGCCAACGTGAAGATCAACGATAAGTCGCAGGCGTTCAACACTGCACGTATCGAAGCGCTGGAACTGCAAAACCTGCTGGAAGTGGCTGAAGCTACCGCCATCGCGGCCGAAGTACGTAAAGAGTCCCGCGGCGCTCACGCCCGTGAAGACTTCGAAGACCGTGATGACGAAAACTGGCTGTGCCACACCCTGTACTTCCCGGGTGACAAGCGCGTCACCAAGCGTGCCGTGAACTTCTCGCCGAAGACTGTTCCGACTTTCGAACCTAAAGTCCGGACTTATTAAGGGTGACCGCCATGTTGCAAGTCAGTGTTTATCGCTACAACCCTGATCAGGACGCTGCGCCGTTCATGCAGGATTTCCAGGTCGATACCGGTGGTAAGGACCTGATGGTGCTGGACGTGCTGGCCCTGATCAAAGAGCAGGACGAAGGTTTCTCCTATCGTCGCTCCTGCCGTGAAGGCGTCTGCGGCTCCGACGGCATGAACATCAACGGCAAGAACGGCCTGGCGTGCATCACGCCGCTATCCGCTGTTGTAAAAGGTAACAAGCTGATCGTTCGTCCGCTGCCAGGTTTGCCGGTTATCCGTGACCTGGTCGTCGATATGAGCATCTTCTACAAGCAATACGAGAAGGTGAAGCCTTACCTGCAGAACGACACGCCGGCTCCGGCTATCGAGCGTCTGCAGTCGCCAGAAGAGCGCGAAAAGCTCGACGGTCTGTACGAGTGCATCCTGTGCGCCTGCTGCTCGACCTCTTGCCCGTCCTTCTGGTGGAACCCGGACAAGTTCCTCGGTCCAGCTGCGCTGCTGCAAGCCTACCGCTTCCTGGCAGACAGCCGTGACACCAAGACCAGCGAACGTCTGGCTTCACTTGACGACCCGTTCAGCGTTTTCCGCTGCCGGGGCATCATGAACTGCGTCAACGTATGTCCGAAAGGCCTGAACCCGACTAAGGCCATCGGTCACATCCGTAACATGCTGCTTTCGAGCGGCGTGTGATTCAGCTGCTGTAACCGTTGCACCGTAGAGGCTGTGGCGCGGGCTTCAACCCGCGTCATGGCTATAACCAGAGCCGTAGCCATAAGCTGCAGCTCTTCTTTTGAAGAAATGAGACAAGCAGGGGCATCCGGGCTGGTACCCGGACTATCAGTGTGATCCTAGGTGGCTTGTTTTAGTCGCTGCATTCGGACTTCTGCAAGTTTGCTCGGTGTCGACACCGATGGTGTTCCCCTAACCGAGGGTGACCAAGCATGCAAGAAAGCGTGATGCAGCGCATGTGGAACAGCGCCTACCTTTCAGGTGGAAACGCTGCCTATGTGGAAGAGCTTTATGAGCTCTACCTGCACGACCCTAACGCTGTGCCAGAAGAGTGGCGCACCTACTTTCAGAAGTTGCCAGCCGACGGCAACTCTGCCACTGATGTTTCGCACTCGACGATTCGCGATCATTTCGTGCTGCTGGCAAAGAACCAGCGCCGCGCCCAACCGGTTTCCGCCGGCAGCGTGAGCAGTGAGCACGAGAAGAAGCAAGTTGAAGTGCTGCGATTGATCCAGGCCTACCGTATGCGTGGCCACCAGGCAGCCCAGCTTGACCCGCTGGGGCTGTGGCAGCGTCCTGCACCTGCAGACCTGTCGATCAATCATTACGGCTTGACCAATGCCGATCTTGATACGACCTTCCGTGCCGGCGACCTGTTCATCGGCAAAGAGGAAGCGAGCCTACGCGAAATTCACGAAGCGTTGCAGCAGACATATTGCCGCACCATCGGCGCTGAATTCACGCACATCACCGATTCCGAGCAGCGCCAGTGGTTCCAGCAGCGTCTGGAAAGCGTGCGCGGTCGTCCGACGTACTCCGCCGACATCAAGAGCCATCTGCTTGAGCGCGTGACTGCCGGTGAAGGCCTGGAAAAATACCTGGGCACCAAATACCCGGGCACCAAGCGTTTCGGTCTGGAAGGCGGCGAAAGCCTGATTCCGATGCTCGACGAACTGATCCAGCGTTCCGGCTCGTACGGTACCAAGGAAGTCGTCATCGGCATGGCCCACCGTGGCCGTCTGAACGTGCTGGTCAACACCTTCGGCAAGAACCCGCGCGAGCTGTTCGACGAGTTCGAAGGCAAGAAGAAGGTCGAGCTCGGTTCCGGTGACGTGAAATATCACCAGGGCTTCTCGTCCAACGTGATGACCACCGGCGGTGAAGTTCACCTGGCCATGGCGTTCAACCCGTCCCACCTGGAAATCGTTTCCCCGGTGGTCGAAGGTTCGGTGCGCGCCCGTCAGGACCGTCGCAACGACCTGACCGGTGAGAAAGTCCTGCCGATCTCCATCCACGGTGACGCGGCATTCGCCGGTCAGGGCGTGGTCATGGAAACCTTCCAGATGTCGCAGACCCGCGGTTTCAAGACCGGCGGTACCGTGCACATCGTGATCAACAACCAGGTCGGTTTCACCATCAGCAACCCGCTCGACTCGCGTTCCACCGAGTACGCCACCGACGTTGCCAAGATGATCCAGGCGCCGATCCTCCATGTGAATGGTGATGATCCGGAAGCCGTGCTGTTCGTGACCCAGCTGGCCATCGACTACCGCATGCAATTCAAGCGTGACGTGGTGATCGATCTGGTCTGCTACCGTCGTCGCGGCCACAACGAGGCCGACGAGCCAAGCGGCACCCAGCCACTGATGTATCAGCAGATCACCAAGCAGCGCACCACCCGTGAGCTGTACGCCGAACGCCTGACCCAGGCCGGTGTGCTCGACGCTGAACGTGTCCAGGCCAAGGTCGACGAATATCGCAACGCGCTGGACAACGGTCTGCACGTGGTGAAATCGCTGGTCAAGGAGCCGAACAAAGAGCTGTTCGTCGACTGGCGTCCGTACCTGGGCCATGCCTGGACTGCACGTCACGACACGCGTTTCGATCTGAAGACCCTGCAAGAGCTGTCCGCCAAGCTGCTGGAAATCCCGGAAGGCTTCGTGGTTCAGCGCCAGGTCGCGAAGATCTACGAAGACCGTCAGAAGATGCAAGCCGGCGGCCTGCCGATCAACTGGGGTTACGCTGAAACCATGGCGTACGCGACCCTCGCGTTCGAAGGTCACCCGATCCGCATGACCGGTCAGGACATCGGCCGCGGTACGTTCTCGCACCGTCACGCTGTGTTGCACAACCAGAAAGACGCGGGCACCTACATTCCGCTGCAGAACCTGTACGACGGTCAGCCACGTTTCGACCTGTACGACTCGTTCCTCTCGGAAGAAGCGGTACTGGCATTCGAATACGGTTACTCGACCACCACGCCAAACGCGCTGGTGATCTGGGAAGCCCAGTTCGGTGACTTCGCCAACGGTGCACAGGTCGTGATCGACCAGTTCATCACTAGCGGCGAGCACAAGTGGGGCCGTCTCTGCGGTCTGACCATGCTGCTGCCACACGGTTACGAAGGCCAGGGCCCTGAGCACAGCTCGGCACGTCTTGAGCGTTACCTGCAGCTGTGCGCCGAGCACAACATTCAGGTGTGCATGCCGACTACCCCGGCGCAGATCTACCACTTGCTGCGTCGTCAGGTGATTCGTCCGCTGCGCAAGCCGCTGGTCGTGCTGACGCCGAAGTCGCTGCTGCGCCACAAGCTGGCCATCTCGACGCTGGAAGATCTGGCCGAAGGTTCGTTCCAGACCGTGATCCCGGAAATCGACGCACTGGACCCGAAAAAGGTCGAGCGTGTGGTTCTGTGCAGCGGCAAGGTCTACTACGACCTGCTGGAAAAACGCCGTGCCGAAGGCCGCGAAGATATCGCCATCGTGCGTATCGAGCAGCTGTATCCGTTCCCTGAGGACGACTTGAAAGAAGTCCTGGCTCCGTACACCAACGTCAAGCATGCCGTCTGGTGTCAGGAAGAGCCGATGAACCAGGGTGCGTGGTACTGCAGCCAGCATCACTTGCGTCGCAGCATCGCCAACCTCGACAGGACTCTCGTACTCGAGTACGCGGGCCGTGAGGCTTCGGCTGCCCCAGCTTGTGGTTATGCATCGATGCACGCCGAGCAGCAGGAAAAACTGCTGCAAGATGCTTTCACTGTTTAACGCCTTCGCGCTGACTGAAACCGAATTTTAAGGACCCACAGATAATGGCTATCGAAATCAAAGCCCCGTCATTCCCGGAATCGGTTGCCGATGGCACCGTTGCCACCTGGCACAAGAAACCAGGTGAGGCCGTCAAGCGTGACGACCTGATCGTCGACATCGAGACCGACAAGGTCGTGCTCGAAGTGTTGGCTGAAGCGGACGGCGTGCTGGGCGCAATCGTTGCCGAAGAGGGCGCTACCGTTCTGTCGAACCAGGTCCTGGGCTCGATCGAAGAGGGCGGCGCTGCTGCCGCTGCTCCAGCGGCCGCTGCTGCCCCGGCTGCTACTGCCGCTGCCGCACCAGCTGCTGCCGATGGCGAAGATGACCCGATCGCAGCTCCTGCCGCTCGCAAGCTGGCTGAAGAAAACGGCATCAACATCGCTTCCGTTGCCGGCACCGGCAAGGGCGGTCGCGTGACCAAGGAAGACGTGGTAGCAGCAGTTGCTGCCAAGAAAGCCGCACCGGCTGCCGCACCTGCCAAGGCTGCTGCTCCTTCGGCTGCTGCGCCTGTGTTCGCTGCTGGCGACCGCATCGAGAAGCGCGTACCGATGACCCGCGTACGTGCCACCGTGGCCAAGCGTCTGGTTGAAGCCCAGTCGAACATGGCGATGCTGACCACGTTCAACGAAGTCGACATGACTGAAGTCATGGCTCTGCGTTCGAAGTACAAGGACCTGTTCGAGAAGTCCCACAACGGCGTACGCCTGGGCTTCATGTCGTTCTTCGTGAAAGCGGCCACCGAAGCGCTGAAACGCTTCCCGGCTGTCAACGCGTCGATCGACGGCGGCGACATCGTTTACCACGGCTACGCGGACATCGGCGTTGCCGTTTCCAGCGACCGTGGCCTGGTGGTACCGGTTCTGCGTAACGCCGAGCTGATGAGCCTGGCGGAAATCGAAGGCGGCATCGCAACCTTCGGCAAGAAAGCCCGTGACGGCAAACTGTCGATGGACGAGATGACCGGTGGTACCTTCACCATCACCAACGGTGGTACCTTCGGTTCGATGATGTCGACGCCAATCGTCAACCCGCCGCAGGCAGCGATTCTGGGCATGCACAACATCATCCAGCGTCCAATGGCCATCAACGGTCAGGTCGTGATCCGTCCGATGATGTACCTGGCACTGTCCTACGATCACCGTCTGATCGATGGCAAAGAAGCTGTGACCTTCCTGGTGACCATCAAGAACCTGCTGGAAGATCCGGCTCGTCTGTTGCTGGATATCTAAAAAGCAGCTGCAAGCTTTCAGCTACAAGCCTCAAGCTCAAGGCGAGCGGGTGGGCTTGCAGCTTGAAGCTTGCGGCTTGTAGCTTTATTGCTAAAGAGGATTTTTTGAATGTCGCAGAAATTTGACGTAGTAGTGATCGGTGCCGGCCCTGGTGGCTATGTAGCGGCCATCAAGGCTGCGCAGTTGGGCCTGACCACTGCCTGCATCGAGAAGTACACCGACGCAGAGGGCAAGCAAGCCCTGGGCGGTACCTGCCTGAACGTGGGTTGCATTCCTTCCAAGGCGCTGCTCGACAGCTCGTGGAAATACAAGGAAGCCAAAGAGAGCTTCAACGTTCACGGTATCTCGACCGGCGAAGTCAAAATGGACGTCGCTGCGATGGTTGGCCGCAAGGCTGGCATCGTCAAGAACCTGACCGGCGGCGTTGCCACCCTGTTCAAGGCCAACGGCGTTACTTCGATCCAGGGCCACGGCAAGCTGCTGGCCGGCAAGAAAGTCGAAGTCACCAAGCCTGACGGTTCGGTTGAAGTCATCGAAGCGGAAAACGTCATCCTCGCGCCAGGTTCGCGTCCGATCGACATCCCACCGGCTCCGGTTGACCAGAAAGTCATCGTCGATTCGACGGGCGCTCTGGAATTCCAGTCCGTACCCAAGCGTCTGGGCGTGATCGGCGCTGGTGTGATCGGTCTGGAACTGGGTTCGGTATGGTCGCGTCTGGGCTCCGAAGTGGTTGTTCTGGAAGCGCTGGACACTTTCCTGATGGCAGCGGACACCGCTGTTTCCAAGGAAGCGCTGAAAACCCTGACCAAACAGGGCCTGGACATCAAGCTGGGCGCTCGCGTTACCGGTTCGAAAGTCAACGGTGAAGAAGTTGTCGTCAGCTACACCGATGCCAACGGCGAACAGACCATCACTTTCGACAAGCTGATCGTTGCCGTTGGTCGCCGTCCGGTGACCACTGATCTGCTGTCTGCCGACTGCGGCGTGGAAATCGACGAGCGCGGTTTCATCGCGGTCGATGACCACTGCGTCACCGCCGTACCGGGCGTCTTCGCCATTGGCGACGTGGTTCGCGGCATGATGCTGGCCCACAAGGCTTCGGAAGAAGGCATCATGGTTGTCGAGCGCATCAAAGGCCACAAGGCTCAGATGAACTATGATTTGATCCCTTCGGTTATTTATACTCACCCGGAAATCGCATGGGTTGGCAAAACCGAGCAGGCGCTGAAGGCCGAAGGCGTTGAAGTCAACGTCGGCACCTTCCCGTTCGCCGCTTCCGGCCGTGCCATGGCTGCCAACGATACCGGTGGTTTCGTCAAGGTCATCGCCGATGCCAAGACCGACCGCGTATTGGGCGTGCACGTCATTGGCCCGAGCGCTGCGGAACTGGTTCAGCAGGGCGCGATCGGTATGGAATTCGGCACCAGCGCTGAAGACCTGGGCATGATGGTTTTCTCCCATCCGACCCTGTCCGAAGCCTTGCACGAAGCTGCTCTGGCAGTGAATGGCGGCGCCATTCACATTGCCAACCGCAAGAAGCGTTAAGACACACAATAAGAAACCACGGCGGTAGCGGCCCGTCGTGAGCCTTGCGAGCAAGACTCACCGCGGAATGTCCGCCGGACGCAGTCTTGCGTAGCTCAGCTACGCAAGCAGCAGTCACAGGTGGCGCGGCACTCAAACGAGCGCAGCGCCGAATGCGCAGTACCTAACGAAGACGGTAAAAAGCATGAATCTTCACGAGTATCAGGGTAAGCAGCTGTTCGCTGAATACGGCCTGCCAGTTTCCACTGGTTACGCAGTAGACACCCCGGAAGCAGCAGCAGAAGCTTGCGACAAGATCGGCGGCAACGAGTGGGTCGTCAAAGCCCAGGTTCACGCCGGTGGTCGCGGTAAAGCGGGCGGCGTAAAGCTGGTTCGCAGCAAAGAAGACGCCAAGGCCTTCGCACAGCAGTGGCTGGGCAAGCGTCTGGTGACTTACCAGACTGACGCCAATGGCCAGCCAGTCACCAAGATCCTGGTTGAATCGTGCACTGATATCGCTAAAGAGCTGTACCTGGGCGCTGTCGTTGACCGTTCGAGCCGTCGCATCGTGTTCATGGCTTCCACCGAAGGTGGCGTGGACATCGAGAAAATCGCTCACGACACGCCAGAAAAAATTCTCAAGGCCACTATCGATCCACTGGTTGGCGCTCAGCCATCCCAGGGTCGCGAGCTGGCATTCCAGCTGGGTCTGGAAGGCAAGCAGCTCACTCAGTTCGCCAAGATCTTCGTAGGTCTGGCCAAACTGTTCAAAGACCACGACCTGGCTCTGCTGGAAGTGAACCCGCTGGTGATCAAGGCTGACGGCGATCTGCACTGCCTCGACGCCAAGATCAACATCGACGCCAACGCCATGTACCGTCAGCCTAAGCTGAAGGCTTTCCACGATCCGTCGCAGGACGATCCGCGCGAAGCGCACGCTGCCAAGTTCGAACTGAACTACGTAGCCCTGGAAGGCAACATTGGCTGCATGGTCAACGGTGCCGGTCTGGCCATGGGTACCATGGACATCGTCAACCTGCATGGCGGCAAGCCAGCCAACTTCCTCGACGTAGGTGGTGGCGCAACCAAGGAACGCGTTACTGAAGCGTTCAAGATCATCCTGTCCGACCAGAACGTCGCGGCAGTACTGGTCAACATCTTCGGCGGCATCGTTCGCTGCGACATGATTGCCGAAGGCATCATCGGCGCCGTGAAAGAAGTCGGCGTGAAAATCCCGGTTGTTGTTCGCCTTGAAGGCAACAACGCTGAGCTGGGCGCTAAAGTACTGGCAGAAAGCGGTTTGAACATCATCGCTGCTACCAGCCTGACCGACGCTGCTCAACAAGTTGTCAAAGCTGCGGAGGGCAAGTAATGAGCGTCCTGATCAATAAAGACACCAAAGTTATCTGCCAGGGTATTACCGGTTCGCAAGGTAGTTTCCACACCCAGCAAGCCATCGAATACGGCACCAAGATGGTTGGTGGCGTAACTCCTGGCAAAGGCGGCACCGAGCACCTGGGTCTGCCAGTGTTCAACACCGTCAAAGACGCAGTAGCTGCCACCGGCGCTACCGCCAGCGTGATCTACGTTCCTGCTCCGTTCTGCAAGGACTCGATCCTGGAAGCGGCATTCGGCGGCATCAAGCTGATCGTCTGCATCACCGAAGGCATTCCTACCCTGGACATGCTGGACGCGAAAGTTAAGTGCGACGAACTGGGCGTAGTCCTGATCGGCCCTAACTGCCCAGGCGTGATCACCCCAGGCGAATGCAAGATCGGCATCATGCCAGGTCACATTCACTTGCCAGGCAAGGTCGGTATCGTTTCGCGTTCCGGCACCCTGACCTACGAAGCTGTGAAGCAGACCACTGACGCCGGTTTCGGTCAGTCGACTTGCGTCGGCATCGGCGGTGACCCGATCCCGGGTTCGAACTTCATCGACATCCTGAAACTGTTCCAGGAAGACCCGAAGACCGAAGCGATCGTAATGATCGGCGAGATCGGCGGTTCGGCTGAAGAAGAAGCGGCTGCCTACATCAAGGCAAACGTAACCAAGCCGGTTGTTTCCTACATCGCTGGTGTGACTGCTCCTCCGGGCAAGCGCATGGGCCATGCTGGCGCAATCATCTCTGGCGGCAAAGGCACTGCAGACGAGAAATTCGCTGCGCTGCAAGACGCAGGCGTGAAAACCGTGCGTTCGCTGGCAGACATCGGCAAGGCCCTGGCCGAGCTGACTGGCTGGGAAGTGAAGAAGTAAGCCACGGCTGACTTTTTAGCTCCAGCAACAAAGGCCACCCTCGGGTGGCCTTTGTCGTTTCAGAGCAGCAGCAAGCTTCAAGCGGCTAGCTGCAAGATAGAAGCTTGCAGCTGGAAACTTGTAGCCTGCTGCTGCTTTTCTTATGTAAACGCGACACTGAAACGTCGCGTATCGGATAGTTCGCCCTCTAACAGTGCGTTTATCAGCCGAATTCGTTAGGCTGGCAGCCATTTTTGCGTCCGCCGCCCACAAGGCAGCTACGCGCTTTAAAGGTCAGTCCTATACGGATCGACAGCATTTCCCTAATCCAACAGGGCAATCCCCCTCTAAATTCCGATTTCAGTAGTGTGGTATTACCTTAATGAAAGTTTTGAAAGGTCAGGACATCCTGGCACTTGGTTTTATGACGTTCGCCCTGTTTGTCGGGGCCGGTAACATCATCTTCCCGCCGATCGTCGGCTTGCAGGCCGGACCTCACGTCTGGATGGCTGCATTGGGCTTTCTGATCACCGCGGTAGGTTTGCCGGTGATCACCGTGGTGGCGCTGGCCAAGGTCGGCGGCGCCATGGATGCGTTGAGCAGCCCGATCGGCAAGATCGCTGGCGGTATCCTCGCGGCGGCGTGCTATCTGGCGGTGGGTCCACTGTTCGCCACCCCGCGTACCGCGACCGTATCGTTCGAGGTGGGTCTGGCGCCGTTGACCGGCGAGAGCCCGCTGGCGCTGTTTCTCTACAGCTCGGTGTACTTCCTGCTGGTGTTCTTTGTTTCGCTCTACCCTGGGCGTTTGCTGGATACCGTCGGCCGCTTCCTCGCGCCGCTGAAAATCATTGCGCTGGCAGTGCTGGGTATCGCCGCATTCGTCTTGCCGGCGGGTGACATCGGTCACGGCACGCCGGAATATGTGGCGGCGCCGTTCTCCCAGGGCTTCATCAATGGTTACCTGACCATGGATACCCTCGGCGCGCTGGTATTCGGCATCGTCATCGTCAACGCGATCCGCTCCCGTGGCGTCGAATCACCGGCGTTGATCACCCGTTACGCGATCATCGCCGGGCTGATTGCCGGTGTCGGTCTGGCGCTGGTCTACGTCAGCCTGTTCCGCCTCGGTTCCGGCAGTCATGAAGTCGCTGTCGGCGCCACCAACGGCGCGGCGGTGTTGCATGCCTACGTGCAACACACCTTCGGCTCGCTGGGCAGCGGTTTCCTCGCGGTACTGATCTCGCTGGCGTGTCTGGTCACGGCGGTCGGCCTGACCTGCGCCTGCGCTGAGTACTTCAGCCGTGTGCTGCCACTGTCCTACAAGACTCTGGTGATTATCCTTGCGGCGTTTTCGCTGCTGGTCTCCAACCTCGGTCTGACCAAGCTCATTGCCTTCTCGATTCCGGTGCTCACTGCGATCTACCCGCCGTGCATCGTTCTGGTTGCGCTGAGCTTCTGCAAGGATTTCTGGCATGAGCACGCGCGCATTCTTGGCCCGGTGATGCTGGTGTCGTTCCTGTTCGGCACCATCGATGCCTTGAAAGGCGCCGGTCTGGCCGACTGGATGCCAACTCAGCTTACCCATCTGCCGTTGAGCGAGCAGGGGCTGGCGTGGCTGGTGCCGTGCGTGATGACCCTGGTGGTCGCCGTCGTGTGCGATCGCCTGCTGGGCAAGCGCAGCGAAGTCACTGCCTGACGTGATATGACCCGCCACAAGCGGGTCAGGCACGGTTAAACAGAAATGCCCCGTGTCAATCGATACGGGGCATTTTTTATGCGCGTGAGGCAGTGTCTTTTTTGCTGAGCTAACGTCGAAGGGTTGCTTAGCTTTTATGTAGGAGTGAGCCTGCTCGCGATAGCGGTTTGTCAGTCAACACCATGCTGACTGACAAACCGCTATCGCGAGCAGGCTCACTTCTACAGGTGTACAGCGTTTACATCTCACAGGGAATTGCATGTCGTTCATCCAAGCCAATCTGATCCACCTGCTCGCCGCTGTCTGGTTTATCATCTGCTGGGGCGGTTACACCCGTTATGCCTCCTGGAAGGCCCGCGACACGGCGTGTCTGGCCAGCGTGTTGCACCTGTACCGCGAAGACTGGATGCGTCGCATGCTCCTGCGTGACAACCGTATCGCCGACGCCAGCGTGATCGGCAATCTGGAACGCAACGCCTCGTTCTTCGCCTCCAGCACGCTGATCATCCTCGCCGGTATCCTCACCGTGCTCGGTGCGTCCGAACGGGCCGTGTCGTTGTTGGCGGATATTCCGATGGTGCAGCAGGCGTCGCAGGGCATGTCGGAGATCAAATTGCTGTGTCTGGCATTGGTGTTCGTCTACGCGTTCTTCACGTTCAGCTGGTGCATGCGGCAGTACAACTTCGCCGCGATTCTGGTCGGTTCGGCGCCGATGATCGGCGAGCGCCAGGTCACCGAGCAAGAGCGCAAGGCGTTCGCATCGCGGGCGGCGCGGGTGATCTCGATGGCGGCCAACCAGTTCAACTTCGGCCTGCGTTCTTACTACTTCGGCATGAGTATGCTGGCGTGGTTCGTCAGCCCGTGGTTATTCATGATCATGAGCGCGGGCGTCGTGGTGGTTTTGTATCGCCGCGAGTTTCATTCCGACGTTCTCGATGTCATGGTCTATACCCCTACAGAGGCGCCCGTCCCTGAGGCAAACAAAGAGGCTGTTTGATGAGTATTCCGTTCTGGTGTGTGTTTATCAGTGCTTTATTGATTTATGTGGCGCGCATGCCGGTGGCCAAGGCCATGAAAGAGCAGGGTGGGTATGACAATCATCAGCCCCGTCAGCAGCAGGCACAGTTGACCGGCTTCGGTGCGCGAGCGCTGGCGGCCCATCAGAACAGCATCGAAGCCTTCATCCTGTTCGCCGTCGGTGTGCTGATGGCGCACACCACGCAAACCGCAGGCTGGCTGATCGATGCGCTGGCGATCATCTTCGTGATCTCGCGAATCCTCTATCTGTGGTTCTATCTGGCCGACCTGGCGAAGTTACGCAGCCTGATGTGGCTAGTTGGCTTCATCTGCTCGTTGTTGCTGATGATTAGTCCGACTTTTAGAACCGTGTTGCTATAACCGGTAAATCGCAGGCAAAAGACAACCCGCACTTGGCGGGTTTTCTTTTCACACCAGAAAGCTTATTGCTTTTTGGCGGCTTCTTCTTGAGCAGCGGCGTTCGATTCAGCCTGAGCTTTGGCAGCTTCGGCGTTTTCTTTTGCTGCGTCGTTCACTTTATCCTGAGCTTTGTTCATGTCTTGCTGAGCCTGCTCAGCATGTTGGTTGGCATCTTGAGCTTTGTCCTCGGATTTTTTATCGCAGGCAGCGAGACCGAGGGAAGCGGTCAACATCAAGGCAATAGCTAAAGTCTTACGCATGGGGTGTATCTCCTTATGGAAAATAACTACTGGCCTTAAGAACTCGGCGCTACGGTTTAAGTTCCTCATTTGTTTCAGATATATAAGTTTGTTTTATCACGGAACTTTTGCCGCTTTTCTCACTACTGGCACAAGGCCCAAACGCGAGTAATTATCACATGGCCGAAAACCCCGTTTTTGAGCGCGCGACGCGTTTTTTATCGGCATTGCGTCACTGTCAGGTCTTGGGTCTGCAGGTACACAGTGCCTCCAGCGAAGGCCTGACAGTGATCCTGCCCTATAGCGAAAAAATCGTTGGTAATCCCCAAACCGGAGTCATCCATGGCGGCGCCATTACGTCGTTGATGGACACCGCCTGCGGTATGTCGACCTTGTGCGTACTGCCGGAGTTCGAAGTCTGTCCGACCCTTGATCTGCGCATCGACTACATGCACGCCGCTGAACCCAACAAAGCCGTGTACGGCTTTGCCCAGTGCTACCGCGTCACCACTGACGTGATCTTTGCCCGTGGTTTCGCCTACCAGGACAATCCCGAGCAGCCGATCGCCCATGTCGTCGGCACGTTCATGCGCATGGGCATCGGTCTGAAGGGCAGCAGAGGATTCGCGGGCGCTATAAAGGGAGGCGGGAAATGAGCGTCGACCTCAGGGAACAGCTGCAACAGGCCCACGCGCAGGGCGATTACGCGCCGCTGCTGGCGTTGATCCCTTATGCCGGGCTGATAGGTATCGAATGTTCGCGGGTCGGCGATGAGCTGCTGTTCAAGCTACCGGCGAACAAGGACAACATTGGTAACCCTTTATTGCCGGCCATCCACGGCGGGGTGATTGCCGGCTTCATGGAGCTGGCCGCAGCCCTGCATTTGCTGATTTTCACCGGCACGCCGGGTGTGCCGAAGATCATCGATTTTTCCCTCGATTACCTGCGCGCCGGGCAGTTTCGCGACACTTGGGCCAGGTGTCAGGTCTGCCGTCAGGGCCGGCGCGTGGCCAACGTCGCGGTCACTGCGTGGCAGAGTACCGAGGGCGAACCGATCGCCACCGCCCGCGCGCACTTCAAAATCGATGAGCCCTTGAAATCCTGAACAGCGCCCCCAACTCAGATGACAACCCGCCGCAGACCATTCGGGTCGCGGCCAATGCCATCTGATTGGAGTTTGATGACCATGAGTGTGGAAACTCAAAAGGAAACCCTGGGCTTCCAGACCGAGGTAAAGCAGCTGCTGCACCTCATGATCCATTCGCTGTATTCGAATAAGGAAATTTTCCTGCGCGAATTGATCTCGAACGCCTCTGACGCTGTCGACAAGCTACGCTTCGAAGCTCTGGCCAAGCCTGAGTTGCTCGAAGGTGGCGCTGACCTGAAAATCCGTGTGAGCTTCGACAAGGACGCCAAGACCGTCACCCTCGAAGACAACGGTATCGGCATGAACCGTGACGATGTGATCACCCACCTGGGGACCATCGCCAAATCCGGCACCGCCGATTTCATGAAAAACCTGTCCGGCGATCAGAAAAAAGATTCGCACCTGATCGGCCAGTTCGGTGTGGGCTTCTACTCGGCGTTCATCGTTGCCGACAAGGTTGATGTCTACAGCCGTCGCGCCGGCACCGATGCCAGCGAAGGCGTGCACTGGTCGTCGAAAGGCGAGGGCGAGTTTGAAGTCGCCACCATCGACAAGCTAGAGCGCGGCACCCGCATCGTCCTGCACCTGAAGTCCGGTGAAGATGAATTCGCTGATGGCTGGCGTCTGCGCAATATCATCAAGAAGTATTCCGATCACATCGCTTTGCCGATCGAACTGCCGAAGGAAGTTACCCCGGCCGAAGGCGAAGAGGCTCCTGCCGTTGAATGGGAAACCGTCAACCGCGCCAGCGCCTTGTGGACCCGTCCGCGCACTGAGGTGAAGGACGAGGAATACCAGGAGTTCTACAAACACATCGCTCACGACTTCGAGAATCCGCTGTCGTGGAGCCACAACAAGGTCGAAGGCAAGCTCGAGTACAGCTCGCTGCTGTACGTGCCGGCCCGCGCGCCGTTCGACCTGTACCAGCGTGAAGCGCCGAAGGGCCTGAAGCTGTACGTGCAGCGTGTGTTTGTAATGGATCAGGCCGAGTCGTTCCTGCCGCTGTATCTGCGCTTCATCAAAGGCGTGGTCGATTCCAATGACCTGTCGCTGAACGTGTCGCGGGAAATCCTGCAGAAAGACCCGATCATCGATTCGATGAAAACCGCGCTGACCAAGCGTGTGCTCGACATGCTGGAAAAACTGGCGAAGAACGAGCCTGAGCAATACAAGGGCTTCTGGAAGAACTTCGGTCAGGTCATGAAAGAAGGCCCGGCAGAAGACTTCGCCAACAAAGAGAAAATTGCCGGTCTGCTGCGTTTCGCATCGACCCAGGGCGACGACGGCGAGCAGGTTGTCGGTCTGGCTGACTACCTGGCACGCGCCAAGGAAGGTCAGGACAAGATCTACTACCTCACCGGCGAAACCTACGCGCAGGTCAAGAACAGCCCGCACCTGGAAGTCTTCCGCAAGAAAGGCATCGAAGTGCTGCTGTTGACCGACCGCATCGACGAGTGGCTGATGAGCTACCTCAGCGAGTTCGACGGCAAGACCTTTGTCGACGTGGCGCGTGGTGACCTCGATCTGGGCAACCTGGACTCGGAAGAGGACAAGAAAGCTGCAGAAGAAGTCGCCAAGTCCAAAGAAGGTCTGGTCGAGCGTCTGAAAACCGCACTGGGCGATTCCGTGGCTGAGGTGCGTGTATCCCATCGTCTGACCGATTCGCCAGCCATTCTGGCCATCGGCGAACAGGACCTGGGCCTGCAAATGCGCCAGATCCTCGAAGCCAGCGGGCAGAAAGTCCCGGATTCGAAGCCGATCTTCGAATTCAACCCAAGCCACCCGCTGATCGAGAAACTCGATGGCGAGCAGAGCGAAGAGCGTTTTGGCGATCTGTCGCACATCCTCTTCGATCAGGCCGCCCTGGCTGCGGGCGACAGCTTGAAGGATCCGGCCGCTTATGTGCGCCGTCTGAACAAGCTGCTGGTTGAACTGTCGGTTTGATCACGTTGTAGGAAAAACCCGCTTCGGCGGGTTTTTTCGTTCTGGTGTCTACCCAATCAGGAGTCAGAAATGAGCCAAGTCACTGTACGTTCCGTGGTCTATCAGATCGACGGCCAAGCCTATGAAGGTCGCCTTGCCTTCGACGCCGAGCACAAGGCCGCGCGCCCGGGTTTGCTGATGGCGCCGAACTGGATGGGCGTCAGCGCCGGTGCCGAAGACATCGCCAAAGCGGTGGCCGCCGAGGGTTACGTGGTACTGATCGCAGATGTCTACGGCCAGACCGTGCGTCCGCAGAATGCTGATGAGGCGCTGGCAGCGATGATGCCGCTCAAGGACGACCGTGCGCTGCTGCGCAAACGTCTGCAAGTGGCCTTCGAGCAATTGCAAAGCCAGGGCGAAGCAACGGTTGATACGTCGAAACTGGCGGTGTTCGGTTTCTGCTTCGGTGGTTGCTGCGCGCTGGACCTGGCCCGCACTGGCGCGCCTGTGAAAGCGGCGGTGTCATTCCACGGCACGCTGGATTCGCCGAATCCGGCGGATGCGCAGAACATCAAGGGCTCGGTGCTGGTGCTGCATGGCGCATCCGATCCGTTGGTGCCGAAGGAGCAACTGCCGGCGTTCGAAGATGAAATGAACGCGGCGAACGTCGATTGGCAACTGCTCAGCTACGGCGGTGCGGTGCACTCGTTTACCGATCCGCACGCCAACGTGCCGGGCAAAATGATGTACGACGCAAAGACCGCCAAGCGCGCGTTCAAGTCGATGCATGATTTGCTGGATGAAGTGTTCAACGGCTAAAAGCGAAAAGCCCCTCACCCTAGCCCTCTCCCGGAGGGAGAGGGGACTGATTGGGGGATGCTCGGGAGTGACGTCGACCTGAACGTGAATAGGCGAATCCATAATCGCCGGGACTTTTCAGGTCTTTGTATGACGCAAGCCAGCTCGTTCGGCTCCCTCTATTTCTGGGAGAGGGGACTGATTGGGGGGGCTCGGGATTCAGGTCGATGTATGACGCAAGCCAGCTCGTTCGGCTCCCTCTACTTCTGGGAGAGGGGACTGATTGGGGGGGGCTCGGGAGTGACGTCGACCTGAACGTGAATAGGCGAATCCATAATCGCCGGGATTTTTCAGGTCGATGTATAACGCAAGACATCTCGGTCGGCTCCCTCTCCCTCTGGGAGAGGGGGCTGATTGGGGGGTGCTCGGGAGTGACGTCGACCTGAACGTGAATAGGCGAATCCATAATCGCCGGGACTTTTCAGGTCGATGTATAACGCAAGACACCTCGGTCGGCTCCCTCTCCCTCTGGGAGAGGGCTGGGGTGAGGGTAAGCGGCCTAGCGCGGTAGTTCGATCCGCTCGACTTCCCCCGGCACCGTCGGCCAGTCCTTAGCCGCCCACTTCCGCCTGGCTTCATCAATCGCCGCCGGATCACTGGCGACGAAATTCCAGTTGATCCGTCTCGGACCGTCCAGCGGCGCACCGCCGAACACCACCGCGTGCACATCGCTTTCAGCAAACAGACTCATTGCTTCGCCAGCGGGCAACACCACCAGCGCATGCGGCTCAACCGCCTCGCCATTCAACTGCGCATCGCCGCTCAACACATACACCGCGCGCTCTTGATGCTCGGTCGGAATCAGCAGTGTGGTCGCAGTCTGCATTTTCACTTCGGCATACAGCGTAGGAGAAAGCACCGGCACTGGCGATTCCAGGCAAAAACCTGACCCGGCAATCATCCGAATCTGCACGCCAAGGTTATCGCTGACCGGAAGTGTCGCAGCCGGGTGATGGCTGTAATGCCCCGGGCCCTGTTCGTATTCCCTGGGTGAGGCCAGCCAGACTTGCAAGCCATGCAAGGTGAAGGTCTCGGCAAGCAGCGGCGCAGGGGTGCGCTCGACATGGGCGATGGCGCTGCCAGCGGTCATCCAGCTGACATCGCCAGCACCGACCACCTGATCGGAGCCAAGACTGTCTTTGTGCTGCAGTTGCCCTTCGAACAAATAGGTCAGGGTCGACAGACCGATGTGCGGGTGCTGTCGGATGTCCATCCCTTTGCCCGTCGGATAAATCGTTTCGAGCATGTGGTCGAAAAACACGAAAGGCCCGACGTTGCGGCATTTGGCTGACGGCAGCGGGCGCAGGATCGGCTGGCCTTCGACGTCTTCGGCGCGTGGGCGGATGATCAGGAGTGGCATGTCCATGGTGCATTCCAGGCTGAGCGGGTGATGCCAGAAGCATAACCCGCCGCTGGCATCGGGAGGATTATTGGCTGTCGAAGCCTTGTGGCGCGTGGGTTTCGATGCTGACTTCGCTGGTGGTCATCAGCTTGTGAATCGGGCAGCGATCGGCCACACGCAGCAGTTCCTCGCGCTGGGCGTCGGTCAGTACGCCTTTGAGCGTCAGGGTGACGTGCAGGGCGTATTTGCCTTTCTGCTCTTCGCTGTTGTCGCGCTTGACTTCGACACCCACGCCGGTGAGCGGGATGTCTTTTTTCTTCGCGTACATTTTCAGGGTCAGCGCTTTGCAGGCACCGAGAGCGGCATCGAAGTAGTCGTGCGGCTCCGGCGCGGTGCCTTCACCGCCGGCGGTTTTCGGTACGTCGGCAAACAATTCGTGATCGTCGATCTGGACGGTATGACGAAAACCTTCGGCAGAGACGGTATTGACGGTGACAGTCATGGAAACCTCACAGGCGGCAGGAAAAATCGTTCGATCAAAACAGACCTTGCAGTTATAGAGCATTCCCGGCAGTCGGCGTTCCGCTTTTCGGCAGGGATGAACCCTTGTCATTCGGGCGCGGTCTAGGCTATGCCCATCTGCCGGAGATTACTTGTGTCCTTGTCTCGTCTGAGTCTTGCCTGTCTGCTGCTGTTCGCTGGAAGCGCGGGCGCCCGCGAATACACCTACAGCGATGCGCACCTGCATTACGTGGATTTTTTCCAGGAAAGCGCCGGCATGCAGAAATTGCTTACGGCCATGAAGGAAAACTCCATCGAGCACGTGATGATTTCCGGCATTCCCGTGGCGAAGAAATGGCATGAAGACGAACCCAAGCGCCCGCGTTACTACGCCGGTGATGACGCCGATGCCTATTGGTACAGCGCCACTGACGTGATCATCGCCGACGCGGTGCAGAAACTCGCGCCGGAGCAGCGCCAGTACTTTCATCCGTTCCTGTCCGGCTTCAATCCCAACGACAAGAACTCCGCTGCGCACATCCAGCGCATGCTCGACCTGTATCCGGGGTTGTGGCAGGGCATCGGCGAGGTGTTTACCCGGCACGACGATCTGACGGCGCTGACCTCCGGCGACACGCCCCGGGCCAACAACGAGGCAATGACCAAGATCTATCACCTCGCCGCGGAAAACGATCTGCCGGTGATGCTGCATTCCAACATCACCTCCAAGCGTGAGAAAAATCCGCTGTACCTGAAGGAAGTGGAAGAGCCGCTGCGCAATCACCCGCACACACGATTCATCTGGGCGCATGCCGGTACCAGCGCCGAGATTCATCGGCATCAAACCCAGTTGCCGTTCTTGTTGCCAACCCTGACGCGCATGCTAGAGGCCTATCCGAATCTGTTTATCGACCTGTCGTGGAGCATGCTCACGCCGTACCTGTTGGACGAGCAGGGCAAGCCGCGCGCGGAATGGCTGGCGCTGGTGGAGAAATACCCCGAGCGCTTCATGCTGGGCTCTGATGTCGTAGGACGGTTCAACAAGCTCGGTAAGGAGATGCACGCTTACCGCCCGTTCCTGGATGCCTTGCCGGAAGGGGTGGCGCGTAAAGTCGCTCGTGACAACTTCCTGGCCATACTGCCCCGCGATCCAGGCAGAACCGCTGGTCAGCGCTGAAACGTCAAGGCCAGGGGTTCGAACTAGCCGCTCGTCTGCCTATCGCCTTTTCGTCTTACGCAATTTTCTTGCAATGCCGATACCTTCTAAAGCAACCCGCTGCAGGCTGATGCAGCGCTTTTTGGAAGGAGCCAGTGTCATGAATATCCGTAGTCTCAATATTGCCCCGCGCGCCGGTCTGGGTTTCGGCCTGCTGGCCTTGATGGTGTTCGCCCTTGGGGCGTTCGCCTTGCTGCAAATGTCGAACATGCGTGCGCAGTCCGATGAAGTCGACAACAACTGGCTGCCAAGCGTGATGGCGGTCGGGGAAATGAGTCAGGACATGCTGCGTCTGCGCGCATTGACCATGCGCCTGTTGCTCAACCGTGACCCCAAGGCACTGGAGCAGAACGTCGCCAAGCTCAACGAACTGCGCAGTGGCTTGAGCGAAGCGCAGCAGCGCTATGACCGGTTGATCGCCTTGCCTGAAGAGCGCGCGCTGTTCGATCGCTTCAAGGTTGCCGAGCACAAATACCTCGAGCTGCAGGCACAAGTCCTACAGCTGTCAGCGCAGAATCGGGTCGCTGAGGCGTCCACGATTCTCAATGATCAGATGAGTCCACTGGCCGATGAGATTGCCGTGACTCTGCGCGATCTGGTCGAGATGAATAAACACAACGCCAACCTGGCCACCGAGGCTGCACGGTTGGTGTTCAGTCAATCGCGGGTGTGGGTCGGGGTGATGATCGCCATGGCCGCACTGATCACCATTGGCCTGGCATTGCTACTGACACGCAGCATCGTCGTGCCATTGTCGCAATCGCTCAGCGTGGCTGAAGTGGTGGCCAGCGGGGATTTGACCGGTGATATTCACATCGCAGGCAAAGACGAACCGGCGCGCTTGCTGCAAGCGCTGAAAAGCATGCAGCACAATCTGCGCGACACGATCCGGCGCATCTCCGAGTCGTCCACGCAACTGGCCTCGGCGGCCGAGGAGTTGAGCAGTGTCACTGAAGACGCCACGCGCGGTCTGCACCAGCAAAGTCAGGAAATCGAGCAGGCCGCCACTGCGGTCAATCAGATGACGGCTGCGGTGGAAGAGGTGGCGAACAACGCTGTCGCCACGTCCGAAGCTTCCCGCGAATCCGACCGCATCGCCCGGCAAGGGCGCGAGCAGGTGCAGCAGACGGTGACGTCGATCGAGTTTCTCGCCGGTGACGTCACCAACAATGCGGCGCAGGTCGAGGCGTTGGCGCAAAAGGTTCATGGCATCAGCAAAGTGCTGGATGTGATTCGCTCGATTGCCGAACAGACCAATCTGCTCGCCCTCAACGCCGCGATCGAAGCGGCGCGCGCCGGCGATGCCGGGCGTGGCTTTGCGGTGGTTGCCGATGAAGTGCGCGCGCTGGCTCATCGCACTCAGCAGTCGACTCAGGAAATCGAGCAGATGATCGGCGGGATCCAGCAGGGCACCGATTCGGCTGTCAGCTCAATGCAGCAAAGCAACGCACGGGCGCGTTCGACCCTGGAATTAGCCAAGAGCGCAGGTTCTGCTCTGGAGGAAATCGCCTCGGCGTTTACCTTGATCAACGAGCGCAACCTGGTGATCGCCAGTGCCTCGGAAGAACAAGCCGCGGTGGCGCGCGAGGTGGATCGCAATCTGATGAACATCCGGGATCTGGCGATGCAGACCTCGGCGGGAGCCAATCAGACCAGTGCGGCGAGTCAGGATCTGTCGCGTTTGGCAGTGGATCTGAATGGGATGGTGGCGCGGTTTTCTGTCTGAGTTATTGCCTGCAAAAGCCCCTCAGCCTAACCCTCTCCCGGAGGGAGAGGGGACTGATCGTGCGATGCTTTGGAATCCATATTCGACTCGGTTTCTCAGGTCGATGGATAGCGGCAGATACCTCGCTCGGCTCCCTCTCCCTCGGGAGAGGGCTGGGGTGAGGGGTAGGGCTGCCGCGCAGTATCGTTGAGCAGATAAACAAAAGCCCCGCATTCGCGGGGCTCTTTGTTCTGCTATGGATCAGCTGCCTTTGACAGTCTTGCCGTTGACCGTGCCGTCCTGGAGCATGATGTTGTACTCCTTGCCGTCAGTCTCGACCTGCTGCAGACGCACCAACAGGTAATCCCAATCCTTGGCGAACCACAGCACGGTGATGCGCTTGCTTTGTGTCGGGTCGCGCACGCGTTCGACCTTGATCGCGTCGATCTGGCCGGCCTTGGTGTCGACCTTTTCCGAACCCAGTACGCGGAAGTCGTAGGTATCGACTTCGCCATCATCGACGACCTGATAGCTCATGCTTTTCTTGCCGGCGGCGACGTCATGTTGCAGCGCCAGCTGGTAGGTCGACTTGTCGACCATGCCACGGTTCAGCGGGATCTTCACCGCGTCGCCACGGTCGGTACCGGTCACCAGTTTGTTGGCCCAGTCGAAGTCCAGATCAGCCTTTTTCGCTTTGCCCAGACCGCCGCGTTCGAAGTGGTAGGACTGCGGCAGCAAGGTGTCCTTGTCCAGCTTCAGGGTGCTTTCTTCGGTCAGGCTGGCGATCATCATCGACGCCTTGAAGCTGAGTTTCCAGACGCCGTTGGCTTCCTTGGTCAGGCTGCGTTCGGCGGTGCCGCTCATGGGCAGCTGCTTCCAGTCGGCGGTGTAGCTGGCGGAGAACGGTTGAAGGTCCGCTGCCTGCGCGAAGGGCAGGGCGAGCAGAGCGCAGGCGAAGAGCAGGGCGCGACGCATAATATCTCCTAGTTTCGAATCAAGTGGCCGCTGGCGGCGAGTAGCTGGCCGTCGAGTAAAGCACCCTGGTCTCCGAGTGTCAGTCTGCCTTCGGCAAACCAGCGTACCGCCATCGGATAGATCAGGTGTTCCTGAACGTGGACTCGTTGCGCCAGACTCTGCGGCGTGTCGTGCAACTCTACCGGTAATACTGCCTGTACGACCAGTGGTCCGCCATCGAGTTCCTCGGTGACGAAGTGTACGGAGCAGCCATGTTCCGTGTCGCCGGCCTCCAGCGCGCGCTGATGAGTGTGTAACCCTTTGTATTTGGGCAGAAGCGACGGGTGGATGTTGAGCAGGCGACCCTGATAGTGGCGAACGAAATCAGCGCTGAGAATGCGCATGAAGCCGGCCAGTACCACGAGTTTCGGGTTGAATTGGTCGATCAGTTCGATCAGCGCGGCATCGAAGGCCTCGCGGCCCTCGAATGCCTTGTGATCCAGCGAGCGGGTGGCGATACCCGCGTCGCGGGCGCGTTGCAGGCCGTAGGCGTCGGCGCGGTTGGAAATCACCGCAGCGATGCGGACCGGGCTGTCGCCGGTCCGCGTGCTGTCAATCAGAGCCTGCAAGTTACTGCCGGTGCCGGACAACAGCACCACGACATCACAGGGCTTTGGCATCAGTGAGCCTTGAGATTCTTCAGCTCGACCTGCGCAGCGCCTTCGGCGGCCACGGCGATCTGACCGATGACCCAAGGCTGCTCGCCGGCGTCACGCAGGGTGTTCAGGGCAACTTCGACGTGCTCCTGAGCCACGCAGATGACCATGCCGACGCCGCAGTTGAGCACGCGGTGCATCTCGGTTTCGTCAACATTGCCTTTCTCTTGCAGCCAGTCGAACACGGCCGGGCGAGTCCAGCTGGCCACATCAACTACAGCCTGAGCGCCTTTTGGCAGTACGCGCGGGATGTTGTCGAGCAGGCCGCCACCGGTGATGTGGGCCATGGCCTTGACCGCGCCAGTGTCCTTGATCAGCTTGAGCAGTGGCTTGACGTAGATGCGGGTCGGGGCCATCAGCAGGTCGGTCAGCGGTTTGCCGTCGAGCTGGGTGTTCTCGATGTCGGCGCCGGAGACTTCGATGATCTTGCGGATCAGCGAGTAGCCGTTGGAGTGCGGGCCGGACGATGGCAGGGCGATCAGGGCGTCACCGGTGGCGACTTTCGAGCCGTCGATGATTTCCGCTTTTTCCACGACGCCGACGCAGAAGCCGGCCAGGTCGTAGTCTTCGCCTTCGTACATGCCTGGCATTTCAGCGGTTTCGCCGCCGACCAGCGAGCAACCCGACAGTTCGCAGCCAGCGCCGATGCCGGTCACTACTTGTGCAGCAGTGTCGACGTTGAGTTTGCCGGTGGCGTAGTAGTCAAGGAAGAACAGCGGCTCGGCGCCGCACACCACCAGGTCGTTGACGCACATGGCGACCAGGTCGATGCCGATGCTGTCGTGCTTGTTCAGGTTCAGCGCCAGACGCAGCTTGGTGCCGACGCCGTCGGTGCCGGAGACCAGCACCGGCTGCTTGTAGCCGGCCGGGATTTCGCAGAGGGCGCCGAAACCGCCCAGGCCGCCCATGACTTCCGGGCGCGCAGTGCGCTTGGCGACGCTCTTGATGCGTTCGACCAATGCTTCACCGGCGTCGATGTCTACACCGGCGTCCTTGTAGCTCAGGGAGGGTTGCTTGCTCATGATCCAGGCCTTTAGGGGAGGGGATTCAGGGGGTAACGACCGAGTCCAGCGGGAACGTCGAACTCGATGGGCGATCGCCTCACGCGAGTTTCGAGGGGCCCGGCTGTTGCCGGTCTGCGAAGGCGCGCGATTTTATCAGGCTTGAGGGGCAGCGGCCATCCTCGCACCGACGGGCAGGGCCATATCGGCGGAAATTTTTTGCAATCGCAGGGGATGACTGCCTGTATAAGGTGTGGCGATTAACCGTCTATCGTTAGGACTGTGCAAAAACTTACCGCTACCGTGTGAATGTTTTGCCAGAGGAGGGGGTCACAGCCTTGCTCAAACGGTTCACGCGGCGTGTTCCAGCCGCTCCTGTCGACGGGAATTTTCCATGCGTTTTTGTAAATTTTTATTTGTGGGCTGCCTGACACTGGTCAGCCTGGCGAGCCATGCCGAAAACCTCAAAGGCCTTTATCAGGTGCGTCAGCCGGTCAACGGCCAGGCTGCGCAAGAGCGCGATCGCGCCACGCAGGCAGCGCTCGATACCCTGGTGCTGCGCCTGACCGGCGACCCGAAAGCCGCGCAGAGCCCGGGGCTGGCACCGATCCGCAAGGACCCGCAGCAGATCATCAGCCAGTTCGGTTTCGATGCCGGCCCCCCGGAAGTGCTGAAAGTCGATTTCGATCCGGCAACCACCGAGCAGGCGTTGCGCCGCGCCGGGCTGCCGGTGTGGGGCGCCAGTCGGCCGTCGATTTTGAGCTGGTGGCTGAACGATTCGACTGAAGGTGCGAGTCTGGTCGGTGACGGTCAGGCCGCTGCCTCAACGTTGCGCACGGCTGCGCAACATCGCGGTTTGCCACTGCGTCTGCCGCTGGCGGATCTCAGCGAACAACTCGTCGCCACTGCGCCGGCGCTGGAAAGTGCTGATCCCGCGCCCCTGCGCAGTGCTTCGGAACGCTACAACGCTGACGCCTTGCTCGCGGTGCATGCCCGTGAAGAGGGCGGGCAATGGCAGGCGAAATGGCGGCTGTGGCTGGGCGATCAGAAAGAGGCCGGCAGCGTGCAGGGCGCCGACCAGGCTGCGGTTGCCGATGCGGTGATGCTGGCGGTGGCCGAGCGTCTGGCGCCGCGATTTGTCGCCAAGCCCGGCGCATCGGGTCAGCAGACTCTGGAAGTGCAGGGCATGAATCTGGAGCATTATGCGGCGCTGTTGCGGTTACTCGAACCGTTCGGCGTGCGTCTGCAAAGCGTGCAGGGCGATCGCATCGTCTATCGGGTCAATGGCAGCGCCGATCAGTTGCGCGCGCAATTGTCGCTGGCGAAGTTGCAGGAGCTGCCTGCCGAGGCGCCGGTTCCAGCGGCACCTGTGCAGCCAGCCGTCGAGGGTGCGCCTGCGGTTGCAGCGCCAACCCCGGCAGCGGTGGCACCGTCGTTGCGGTTTCGTTGGTAAGTCTTTTCCTTATATAGAAGCATCAGGAGTGGTAAATGGCCGATACGCGGCGTTGGTTCTGGCTCGGTGGGGTAATCCTGCTTTGCGCGTTTGTATGGTTGCTGCACCCGATCCTCACGCCGTTTCTGGTCGCGTTGTTGCTGGCTTATCTGTTCGATCCGCTGGTGGATCGCCTGGAGCGGCTCGGTTTGTCGCGAACCTGGGGCGTGATTGCCGTATTTGCCTTGTTCACCCTGATCGTCACCGCGTTGATGCTGGTGCTGGTGCCGATGCTCGCCAAGCAATTGCTGCGTCTGTACGAACTGGCGCCGCAGATGCTCGACTGGTTGCAGCACACCGCTGTGCCATGGGCGCAGGCGAAACTGGGCCTGTCGGACGGTTTCTGGAAGTTTGACAAGGTCAAAGCCGCAATCAGCGAACACATGGGCCAGACCACCGACATCGTCGGCGTGGTGCTGAGCCAGGCCACGGCCTCGAGCCTGGCGCTGATCGGCTGGCTGGCGAATCTGGTGCTCATCCCGGTAGTCAGCTTCTATCTGTTGCGCGACTGGGACGTGATGATGGGCAAGATCCGCAGCCTGCTGCCGCGTGATCGCGAAGAACGCGTGGTGGCGCTGGCGGGTGAGTGCCACGAGGTACTCGGCGCATTCGTGCGTGGCCAGTTGCTGGTGATGGTTGCGCTGGGGGTGATTTACGCGGCTGGCCTGATGATCGTCGGTCTGGAGCTGGGGCTGTTGATCGGCCTGATTGCCGGTCTCGCGGCGATCGTGCCGTACATGGGCTTTGTCATCGGCATCGGTGCGGCGTTGATCGCCGGGTTGTTCCAGTTCGGTGGCGATCTGTACCCGATGGTCGGGATTGTCGCGGTGTTCATGGTCGGTCAGGCGCTGGAAGGCATGGTGCTGACGCCGCTGCTGGTCGGGGACCGAATCGGCCTGCACCCGGTGGCGGTAATCTTTGCCATCCTCGCGGGTGGCGAGCTGTTCGGGTTCACCGGCGTGCTGCTGGCGCTGCCGGTGGCGGCGGTGATCATGGTGCTGGTGCGGCATGTCCACGTTCTGTACAAGGATTCCGAGATCTACAGCGGCGTCGACGAACCCGAGCTGTGATGTCGCGGGCAGCCGGGCCTTTGGCCGGGCTGCCCGGTGTCGTACGGGCGAGGGCGCCAGAGAATCCGTCACAAAACCGGTGCGTCAACGCAAACCTTTGATTTTGCTTGGAGTCTGTCGCATTGTGCGCTCAGCCTCACGGGTATAAACTTCGCAAACTTTACACAGAGGCCACTAACGGTTCCTTTGAGAACTGTTCAGTCAGCATGAAACCGATTCAGCTGCCCCTAGGTGTGCGTCTGCGTGACGACGCCACCTTCATCAACTACTACCCAGGCGCCAATGCCGCTGCACTCGGCTATGTCGAGCGTCTCTGCGAAGCCGACGCCGGGTGGACGGAGAGCCTGATCTACCTGTGGGGCAAGCACGGTGTCGGGCGTACGCATCTGTTGCAGGCAGCGTGCCTGCGCTTCGAGCAGATGGGCGAACCGGCGGTGTATCTGCCGCTGGCCGAGTTGATGGACCGCGGCGTAGAAATCCTCGACAACCTTGAACAGTACGAACTGGTCTGCCTGGATGATTTGCAGGTGATCGCTGGTAAGGCGGACTGGGAAGAGGCGATGTTTCATCTGTTCAACCGTCTGCGGGACAGCGGCCGGCGCCTGCTGATCGCTGCATCCACTTCACCACGCGAATTGCCAGTGAAGCTGGCTGACCTGAAATCACGCCTGACCCTGGCGCTGATTTTTCAGATGCGCCCGCTTTCCGATGAAGACAAATTGCGTGCGCTGCAATTGCGCGCCTCGCGTCGCGGTCTGCACCTGACCGATGAAGTCGGGCATTTCATTCTGACTCGCGGCACGCGCAGCATGAGCGCGTTGTTCGATCTGCTCGAGCAGCTCGATCAGGCCTCTTTGCAGGCGCAACGCAAGCTGACCATTCCCTTCCTCAAGGAAACTCTGGGCTGGTGATGGTGGGCTTTTGCCAGCTTTCAGGCGCCAGAAAATCCCCCTGCGAGCGGCGATTGGCCGGCCAGGCAAGTTAAGCGCTTAGATGTAAACGCGAAACCGGGAAGTCACATAAAGTTCGATTGAATTTGCAAATGAGGACGATAGCGGGCATAGTCTCGGCTTCTTTACAACTATCAGCCACGGTCGTGCCCATGCTAAAGCGCTTCGCACCCCTCGTGCCTCTCGCACTCGTTACCCTGTTATTCGGTTGTGCTGCTCATTCTCCGGTTCAAGAGCCGCCGCAACAGGTCAAGAATTCTGCTACTGCCCAGTCTTCCGTTATTTACCAGGAAGAGCTGGACACCGAAAAAGAACTCAACCAGTTCAACGGCAGCAAGCCTTATCAGCTGCCTGTGCTGGCTGACAGCATCCTCGAACGCGGCATGTCCCTGATCGGTACACGTTACCGTTTTGGCGGTACCTCTGAAGCCGGTTTCGATTGCAGCGGTTTCATCGGTTACCTGTTCCGTGAAGAAGCGGGCATGAACCTGCCGCGCTCCACTCGCGAAATGATCAACGTTGATGCGCCACTGGTTTCGCGCAGCAACCTTGAACCGGGGGATCTGCTGTTCTTCGCCACCAATGGTCGTCGCGGTCGTGTCAGTCACGCCGGGATCTACCTGGGTGACAATCAGTTCATCCACTCCAGCAGTCGTCGCAGCGGCGGTGTTCGCATCGACAGCCTGGGTGACAGCTACTGGAGCAAGACCTTCATCGAAGCCAAGCGTGCACTCGCCATGGCGCCGACTGTGGTCACCGCTCGCAAGTAACCTGCATGTCGCTGCGTTTGCGGCGACAAAACGGCATGGCAACGGAGTAGACGTAAACTTTACAAGGTGAAGTTAAAGTCTTACTTGAAGTTTGCCGCGTAGCCGCTAGAATCCTGAATCTATATTGATGGCAAACCGCCTGCGTGATGACGCAGGCGGTTTTGTTTCTGTCCATTCGGCAGAGAAAGCCGCAGCCAGATCAGGATGTTCTGCTTATGACGATGTCGGCCCGCCTCACCTTGATTATTTGCGCCGCGCTGCTCAGCGCCTGCGCCAGCCGCACACCGCCGCCAGCCCCCGTGGTTCGTGCGCCGATCGTGTTCGCTCCCTCACAAGCCTTTTCTCCCGCCGCGGAAGACGTGCTGTTCCGTGCCCTCGGCCTGGTCGGTACGCCGTATCGTTGGGGCGGCAATACGCCGGATTCGGGTTTTGATTGCAGTGGCCTGATCGGTTTCGTCTACCGCGACGCGGCGGGGATTTCCCTGCCACGCTCGACCCGCGAAATGATCGTCATGCAGGCGCCGAATGTCGGCAAGGAAGGCTTGCAGACCGGCGACCTGATCTTCTTCGCCACCAATGGCGGTTCGCAGGTCAGTCATGCGGGGATTTACGTGGGCGAGGGGCGCTTCGTGCATGCACCGGCCACGGGCGGCACGGTCAAGCTCGACAGCCTGTCGAAGGCCTACTGGCAGAAAGCGTATCTAAGCGCCAAGCGGGTGTTGCAGCCGGGGCAGTTGGCGCATAACCCATAATCAAATCTGACAAAGATCCAATGTAGGAGTGAGCCTGCTCGCGATAGCAGTGTATCTGTGACGTAAATGTCGACTGATACACCGCTATCGCGAGCAGGCTCACTCCTACAGTTGTTTCGTGTCAGGCGTCAGCTTATTTACTGGCCGAAACGCGCCACACCTTGTTGCCCACATCATCCGCCACCAGCAAACCACCTTGCTGATCGATCACTACACCCACCGGGCGGCCGAGCGCGTTCTCGTCCTTGTCGAGGAAACCGGTCAGCACATCCACCGGTTGACCGGTCGGCTTGCCGCCAGTGAACGGTACGAAAATCACTTTGTAGCCGCTGTGCGGTTTGCGGTTCCACGAGCCATGCTGGCCAATGAACGCGCCTTCCTTGAATTGCGCCGGCAGGCTGTTGCCCTCGGCGAAGGTCAGGCCCAGCGAAGCGGTGTGCGGGCCGACGGCGTAATCCGGGGCGATGGCCTTGGCCACCAGATCGAGGTTCTGCGGTTTGACCCGCACATCGACGTGCTGGCCGTAATAGCTGAACGGCCAGCCATAGAAACCGCCGTCCTTGACCGAGGTGATGTAGTCCGGCACCAGGTCGCTGCCGATTTCGTCACGCTCGTTGACCGCCGTCCACAGCGCGCCGCTGGTGGGTTCCCAAGCGAGGCCGTTGGGGTTGCGGATGCCCGAGGCGAAGATCCGGTGATTGCCGGTTGCGCGATCGACTTCCCAGATTGCCGCGCGGCCTTCTTCCTGATCCAGACCGTTTTCGCCGACGTTGCTGTTCGAGCCGACCGTGACGTACAACTTGTTGCCGTCCTTGCTCGCAATAACGTTTTTGGTCCAGTGGTGATTCAGCGTGCCACCCGGCAGATCGACGACTTTGATCGGTTGGGTTTTGATCTCGGTGGCGCCCGGCTCGTAGTTGAAGCGCAGCAGGCGATCGGTGTCGGCCACATACAGGTCGTTGCCGACCAGCGTCATGCCAAACGGTGAGTTGAGGTTTTGCAGAAACACCGTGCGGGTTTCTGCGACGCCATCGTGGTCGGCATCACGCAGCAGGGTGATGCGGTTCGGGCTCGGCACGCCAGCGCCGGCCTTGCCCATGACTTTCTTCATGACCCAGCCGCGAATGCCTTTGCTGTCATCGGGTTTGGGTGGCGCGTTGGTTTCTGCCACCAGCACATCGCCGTTGGGCAGCACATACAGCCAGCGCGGGTGATCGAGGCCTTCGGCAAACGCGGCGACCTGAGTGCCGGCCACTGCGGTCGGTTTCGCACCTTCCGGCCAGCCCACCGCCGGGGCGATGTTCACTGTCGGGATCAGCGTCTTGTTCGGTTCGGGCAGTTTCGGTGACGGGCCGGTGCCATCGGAGACTTGCAGGCTGGAGGTTTCACCGCAGGCGGCGAGCCCGCCGGCGACGGCGATGATAAGAGCGAGTTGGGCCTTGCGCATTGCTGATCTTCCCTATGAATGCATTCCTAATCATAGAGGAGGGCGCAGGCCCGATGGTTCAACTGCTCAGCCGCGGGCTTCCTTGAACAGCACGGCGATGCCTGGATGATAGTTGCCCGCTTCGCTGTGCAATTTGCGATAGGCGTAAGGGAAATACCAGGCAACGGCGCAGGTGTGCTCTTTTTGCAAGTCGTCGACCATGTCCTGCAGCTCTTCGGGGCTGGCGCTGTGCTGGGCTTTTTGCGGGGCGACGAAGAGGCACCCGAGCTTCAGGTCGCTGGCGTAGCTGATGCGCCTGGCATCCACGGTGATGTCGAGCAGCGCCTGGGTCAGGTTGAGGTTGTTGACCCGTGGCCAGCGTTGCGTGGCCTGAATGTACGCGCGGTCTTCGCTGCCGGCAATCAGCAGATCGGCGCGGGCATTGCGCTCGCCTTCTTCGTTCTGTTTGCGCGTGGCCGTGTCGTTTAGCGTGACCATTTCAGCCATCCACGCCGCCGCTGAAAGCAAGCCGAGGTTGGCTTTTTCGTCGTGCCAGTACGGCGCGTCATTGTCGCCGCGCACGCTGTTGTAGCGATCGATACAGTCAAACCAGCGTTCCAGCACCGGGCGCAGAAATTCCAGGCGCGGGTTGCTGATGATCATGCCTTGCATCGTCGTCATCCTTATTGTTGTGGTGAGATTGTCGAGAAAAGCATGGCTCTTTGATATCACTTGTCACAGTCTGGCACAAGATTGCCGCTGCACAATGGATCAGCGGCAGTTATTCGCGCGCAAAGCGCCTCTTCAATTGACGCTCCACCCCCAACCCTCTAACCTTCGCCGCTTGTTTCAGGTGCTCTGTGGCCCAGTGTCGACAGAGTGAAACAGGGAAGCCGGTGAGGGTGGACTTCAAGCGAAGCCACGACGATCCCGGCGCTGCCCCCGCAACGGTAAATGAGTGAAAACTGCGCCTTGAGCCACTGCCTCGACAGAAGCGGGAAGGCGCGCAGTCCGGCGAAACGCCGCTCATGAGCCCGGAGACCGGCCTGATCCATCTCAGCGGCATCACGGTGGGCGATGCCAGGCTTTTTGCCGTCTATTCTTGTGCCTGCCCGCCGTTATCCAGCCTCAACGGAGAGCTCCCCCATGACTGATTCCCCCGAGCGCGACGAGCGCCATCTGGCGCGCATGCAGCGCAAGAAAGCCGTGATCGACGAACTCATCGCCAATTCGCCCGACGAGTGCGGCCTGGTGCTGGTGCTGACCGGCAATGGCAAAGGCAAGAGCAGTTCGGCGTTCGGCATGCTCGCCCGTGCCATGGGCCACGGCATGCAGTGCGGCGTGGTGCAGTTCATCAAGGGCCGCAACAGCACCGGTGAGGAATTGTTCTTCCGCCGCTTCCCCGAGCAGGTGCGTTTTCACGTCATGGGTGAAGGCTTCACTTGGGAAACCCAGGATCGCCAGCGCGATATCGCCGCTGCGACTGCGGCCTGGGACGTCTCCCGCGAATTGTTGCGTGATCCGTCGATCGGTCTGGTGGTGCTCGACGAGTTGAACATCGCCCTCAAGCACGGCTACCTCGACCTCGATCAGGTGCTCAGCGATTTGCAGGCGCGCCCGCCGATGCAACACGTGGTCGTCACCGGTCGCGGCGCCAAGCCGGAAATGATCGAGATGGGCGACACGGTCACCGAAATGGGCATGCTCAAGCACGCTTTCCAGGCGGGGATCAAAGCGCAGAAAGGCGTCGAACTTTGAAGCAACCACGTCACTGCCCGGCGGTACTCATTGCCGCGCCGGCCTCCGGTCAGGGCAAGACCACCGTCACCGCCGCGCTCGCCCGTTTGCATCGCAACCAGGGGCGCAAGGTGCGGGTGTTCAAATGCGGCCCGGACTTTCTCGACCCGATGATTCTCGAGCGCGCCAGCGGTGCCCCGGTGTATCAATTGGACATGTGGATGGTCGGCGAGCAGGAAAGTCGCCGGCTGTTGTGGGAAGCCGCCGCCGAGGCTGATCTGATTCTGATCGAGGGCGTGATGGGCCTGTTCGATGGCACGCCGTCCAGTGCTGATCTGGCGCGGCACTTCGGCGTGCCGGTGCTTGGCGTGATCGACGGCACTGCCATGGCGCAGACCTTCGGCGCTTTGGCGCTGGGCCTGGCGAAGTATCAGCCGGACTTGCCCTTTGCCGGTGTGCTGGCCAACCGCGTCGGCACCTTGCGCCACGCGCAATTGCTCGAAGGCAGCCTCACCGAAGGTCTGCGCTGGTACGGCGCGTTGTCCCGCGAGACCGGTATCGAATTGCCAAGTCGTCACCTCGGCCTGGTCCAGGCCAGCGAATTGAATGATCTGGATCTGCGCCTCGATGCGGCCGCCGATGCACTGGCCAGCAGCTGCGAAGTCGCGCTGCCACCGGCCGTGGAATTCGCCGCGCCTGACGTTATCGCTGCCGAGCCTCTATTAAAGGGTGTGCGCATCGCCGTCGCCCGCGACGAAGCTTTTGCCTTCACCTACGGTGCCAGCCTCGATCTGCTGCGGGCGATGGGTGCCGAGCTGCAGTTCTTCTCGCCGATCCGCGACACGCAATTGCCCGCCGCCGACAGCCTGTATCTGCCGGGCGGTTATCCGGAGTTGCACCACGTCGCGCTGGCGCAAAACACCTCAATGCTTGCAGCCATCCGCGCGCACCATGCGGCGGGAAAACCGTTGCTCGCCGAATGCGGCGGGATGCTTTATCTGCTTGATTCGCTGACAGACGTGGAAGGCACCCGCGCTGAACTGGTCGGTTTGCTCAAGGGCGATGCGGTGATGCAGAAGCGTCTCGCGGCGCTGGCGTTGCAGGCGGTTGAATTGCCGGAAGGTTCTTTGCGTGGGCATACCTATCATCATTCGCTGACCACCACCGAGCTGACGCCGATTGCCCGTGGACTTAGCCCGAATGGCGGGCGCGGGGCCGAGGCGGTTTATCGTGAGGGGCGGATGACGGCTTCTTATGTGCACTTTTATTTTCCGTCGAATCCGGTGGCTGTCGCTGCGCTGTTTGCGCCGAACTTTGAAACCGCTATCGCGAGCAGGCTCACTCCTACAATGGATCACCTGAACCCTGTGGGAGCGAGCTTGCTCGCGAAAGGGCCATGACCGACAACACATTCTCCGAAGCCGAACGCGCTGCGGTCTACAAGGCCATCGCCGAACGCCGCGACATGCGCCACTTCACCGGTGGCAGCGTCGAGCCGCAACTGCTGCGACGTTTGTTGGAAGCCGCCCATCAAGCCCCAAGCGTCGGCCTGATGCAGCCCTGGCGCTTTATCCGTATCAGCGATCGCGCTCTGCGCGGGCAGATCCGCGATCTGGTGGAAGCAGAACGCATCCGCACCGCCGAAGCCCTCGGCGAGCGCAGCGATGAGTTCATGCAGCTCAAGGTCGAAGGCATCAACGATTGCGCCGAAGTGCTGGTCGCGGCGCTGATGGACGATCGCGAAAAACACATCTTCGGTCGGCGCACGTTGCCGGAAATGGACATGGCCTCGTTGTCCTGCGCGATCCAGAATCTGTGGCTGGCGTCCCGTGCCGAAGGCCTGGGCATGGGCTGGGTCTCGCTGTTCGAGCCGCAGGCCCTGGCGGATTTACTCAAGTTGCCGGCCGGTGCCAAGCCGCTGGCGGTGTTGTGTCTGGGGCCGGTAAAGGAATTCTATCCAGCGCCGATGCTGGTGCTCGAAGGCTGGGCGCAGGCGCGGCCGCTGAACGAGTTGCTGTACGAAAACTATTGGGGAGTGAGTCAATGAGTGTGGCGTTGCTGAGTGTCGCTGCGGTAGCGCTGGATGCGCTGCTCGGTGAACCGAAACGCTGGCATCCGCTGGTGGCGTTCGGCAATTTCGCCGGGCGCATCGAGCAACGCTTCAACGCCGGCGGTCGTGGCTGGCGCAGCCACGGCGTGACCGCGTGGGTCCTCGCGGTACTGCCGCTGACCTTGCTTGCCACGGCATTTTCCTGGGCGCCCTATGTGGGCTGGATCGTCGAGATTCTCGCGCTGTATTGCGCGCTGGGCATGCGCAGCCTCGGCGAGCATGTCGCGCCGGTCGCGGCGGCGTTGCGCGCTGATGATCTGGACGAGGCGCGCAAGCGCGTCGGCTATCTGGTCAGCCGCCAGACCGATGAACTCGACAGCACTGCCGTAGCCCGCGCCGCCACGGAGTCAGTGCTGGAAAACGGCAGCGATGCGGTGTTCGCTGCGCTGTTCTGGTTTGTCGTCGCCGGCGCACCGGGCGTGGTCCTGTATCGCTTGAGCAATACCCTCGATGCGATGTGGGGTTATCGCAACGAACGCTTTGAACGTTTCGGCTGGGCGGCGGCGAAGATCGACGACGTGTTGAACTACATTCCTGCGCGTCTGGTGGCGGTGACCTACGCGCTGCTCGGCAAAACCCGACTCGCGCTCAAGTGCTGGCGCACCCAGGCGCCGCAGTGGGATAGCCCCAACGCCGGCCCGGTGATGGCGGCAGGTGCCGGTGCGCTGGGCGTCGAACTGGGTGGCCCGGCGATCTATCACGGCGAACTGCACGAGCGCCCGCAACTGGGCGAAGGTACGCCGGCCGATGCCGACTCCATCGACCGTGGCTGGCAATTGGTCCAGCGCGGCCTATGGTTGTGGCTGCTGATGCTTTGCCTGGGGGCGGAATTTTATGCTTGAGCACGGTGGCCGGCTGCGCAAGGCTGCACTCGATTACGGGATTGCCGAGGCTGACTGGCTCGACTTGTCCAGCGGCCTCGCGCCGTGGCCATTTGCGATCCCGGAGATCCCGCTGCGCGCCTGGGCCCGCCTGCCGGAAACCGACGACGGCCTGGAACAGGCAGCCTGCGATTACTACGGCGCCGCGCAGGTGTTGCCGGTCGCTGGTTCGCAAATGGCCATCCAGTTGCTGCCGCGTTTGCGCCGGGCCGGCAAGGTCGGCGTGTTGTCGCCGTGCTATGCCGAGCATGCCGAAGCGTGGCGGCGCAGCGGTTACATCGTCCGTGAAGTGCTTGAGCAGGAGGTCGAGTTCTTTCTCGACAGCCTCGACGTGCTGGTGGTGGTCAACCCGAACAATCCGACCGGCCTGAGCCTGACCCCGGCGCGCCTGCTCGACTGGCATGCGCGGCTGGCGCAACGCGGCGGCTGGCTGGTGGTCGATGAAGCATTCATGGACAACACCCCGCAACTGAGCCTGGCGCCCTATGCGCATCAGGTCGGGCTGGTGGTGTTGCGTTCGTTCGGCAAGTTTTTCGGTCTGGCCGGGGTGCGCCTCGGTTTCGTTCTGGCCGAGCGCAAGTTGCTCAAACTGCTCGCCGAACAGGTCGGGCCGTGGGCGGTGAGCGGGCCGACGCGAGTGCTCGGCACGGCGTGCCTGCAAGACACCGAGGGCCACACCCGTCAGCGGATTCGCAGTGACCAAGCGAGCGAGCGTTTGGCGGCGTTGCTGACCCGTTGTGGCTTCGCGCCGCAGGGTGGCTGCGCGCTGTTTCAGTGGCTGATCACCGAGCAGGCGGAAGCGCTGCACGAATTCCTCGCCCGGCGCGGCATCCTCCTGCGGCTCTTCACGCACAACAGCAGTGTGCGCTTCGGCCTGCCTGCCGATGCCGCGCAAGAACTGCGCCTCGAACAGGCTTTGCAAGCTTTCGCCAAGGAAAAACCATGACTACGCTGATGGTGCAAGGCACCACGTCCGATGCCGGCAAAAGTACCTTGGTGACGGCGTTGTGCCGCTGGGCCACCCGCCAGGGCATTGCGGTGGTGCCGTTCAAGCCGCAGAACATGGCGCTCAACAGCGCGGTGACCGCTGACGGCGGCGAGATCGGCCGGGCGCAGGCGGTGCAAGCGCAAGCAGCGCATCTTCAGCCGCACACTGACATGAATCCGGTACTGCTCAAGCCCAACAGCGACACCGGCGCACAAGTGATCATTCATGGCCGCGCCGTGACGACGATGAACGCCGTTGCCTATCACGATTACAAAGCCATCGCGATGCAAGCGGTGCTCGCTTCCCACGCGCGGCTCAGCGCGACGTATCCGCTGGTGATGGTCGAAGGCGCGGGTTCGCCAGCAGAGATCAACCTGCGCGCCGGCGACATTGCCAACATGGGCTTTGCCGAAGCGGTGGATTGCCCGGTGCTGCTGATCGCCGACATCAATCGCGGTGGCGTGTTTGCGCATCTGGTCGGCACGCTGGAGTTGCTGTCGCCAAGCGAACAGGCGCGGGTCAAAGGCTTCATCATCAACCGCTTTCGGGGCGATATCGCCTTGTTGCAACCGGGCCTCGACTGGCTCGAACAGCGCACCGGTAAACCGGTGGTCGGCGTCCTGCCCTACGTGATGGACCTGCACCTTGAAGCCGAGGACGGCATCGACCAACGCCAGACCGACAAGGCCGAGCAGGTCTTGAAAGTCGTTGTGCCGGTGCTGCCGCGCATCAGTAATCACACCGACTTCGACCCGCTGCGTCTGCATCCGCAGGTCGATCTGCAATTCGTCGGCCCGGGGCAGGCGATTCCGGCCGCCGACCTGATTATCCTGCCGGGCTCGAAAAGCGTGCGCAGTGATCTGGCTTATCTGCGCGCCAACGGCTGGGACGCAGCGATCAATCGGCATCTGCGCTACGGCGGCAAGGTGCTGGGGATTTGCGGCGGTCTGCAGATGCTCGGTGAGCAGGTGCACGACCCGCTCGGCCTTGAAGGTATTGCCGGCTCCAGCGCGGGTCTGGGTCTGCTGGCGTTTGAAACGCAGCTTGAAGCCGAGAAACAACTGCGCAATGTGCATGGCCGGCTGGCGCTGGAAAACGCTGAAGTCAGCGGTTATGAAATTCATGCTGGCGTGACCACCGGGCCGGCGCTGGAGAACCCGGCGGTACATTTGGACGACGGTCGTTGCGATGGTGCGCAAAGTGCCGATGGCCAGGTGTTCGGCACCTATCTGCATGGCTTGTTCGAATCCCCCGAGGCGAGCGCGGCGTTGTTGCGCTGGGCCGGGTTGAGTGATGTGCAAGAGGTCGATTACCACGGCTTGCGCGAGCGCGATATCGAGCGGCTGGCGGATCTGGTGGAAAAACATCTGGATACCGATTTGTTGCGTCAGCTCTGTGGGATTTGAGTTGTCCGGGCTGGCCTCTTCGCGAGCAGGCTCACTCCTGCATTTGAAATGCGGTCCCTTGTAGGAGTGAGCCTGCTCGCGATAGCGCCGGTCGCCTCAATACATAATTTTCAGGATGTTCTCATGCTCCAACTGATCCTCGGCGGCGCCCGCTCCGGCAAAAGTCGTCTGGCGGAAAAACTCGCCAGCGACAGCCATCTCGCCGTGACCTACATCGCCACCAGCCAGCCGCTCGACGGCGAGATGAACCAGCGCGTCGCCCATCACCGCGCGCGCCGACCCGCCGAATGGGCGTTGATCGAGGAACCGCTGGAACTGGCCCGCGTGCTGCGCGAATCTGCCGACGCCGAGCGCTGCCTGCTGGTTGATTGCCTGACCCTGTGGCTGACCAATCTGCTGATGCTCGACGACGTCGAACGTCTCGCCGCCGAGCGTGAAGCCCTGCTTGACTGCCTGGCCGCGCTGCCGGGTGAAATCATTTTTGTCAGCAACGAGACCGGAATGGGTGTCGTGCCGCTGGGCGAATTGACTCGCCGCTACGTCGATGAAGCCGGTTGGCTGCATCAAGCTCTGGCCGAGCGCTGTCAGCGAGTAGTGCTGACCGTCGCCGGCCTGCCCCTGACTTTGAAAGGACCTGCATTATGAGCCCGACCTGGTGGCTGAACCCGTGCCAAGCCGTGAATGCCGACATCGTTGCGCAAGCGACCGAGCGCCAGCAGCAATTGACCAAACCGGCCGGTTCGCTCGGGCGTCTTGAATCGTTGGCGGTGCAACTGGCCGGTCTGCAAGGTCAGCTCAAGCCGACGCTCGATCAGATCTGGATCGCGATTTTCGCTGGCGATCATGGTGTGGTGGCGGAGGGCGTTTCGGCTTATCCGCAGGAAGTCACCGGGCAGATGCTGCTGAATTTCGTCAGCGGCGGCGCGGCGATCAGCGTGCTGGCGCGTCAGCTCGGCGCGCAACTGGAAGTGATCGATCTGGGGACAGTGAATCCGACGCTGAATCTGCCCGGTGTGCGCCATGTGAACATTGGCCCGGGCACGGCGAATTTCGTGGCGGGCGCGGCAATGGCTCAGGCTCAGGGCGAACTGGCCTTGCAGGCCGGTCGCGACAGCGTGTTGCGCGCGAAAGCCGCCGGGGCGCGGTTATTCATCGGCGGCGAAATGGGCATCGGCAACACCACGGCGGCGAGTGCGCTGGCCTGCGCCTTGCTCGACTGCCCGGTGGCGCACCTGACCGGTCCCGGCACCGGGCTGAATGCCGCTGGCGTCAGCCACAAAGCGCAAGTTATCGAACGTGCGCTGGCGCTGCATGCCGCGCAGCGCGGCGATGCCTTGCAGACGCTGTTCAATCTCGGCGGTTTCGAGATTGCCGCGTTGGTCGGCGCTTATCTGGCCTGCGCGCAGGAAGGCATCGCGGTGCTGGTCGACGGTTTTATCTGCACGGTCGCGGCGCTGGTCGCGGTGCGCTTGAATCCGGCGTGTCGCGAGTGGCTATTGTTCGGCCATCGCGGCGCCGAGCCGGGCCATCGCCATGTGCTGGAAACCCTGAGCGCCGAGCCGTTGCTGGAACTCGGCCTGCGCCTGGGCGAGGGCAGCGGCGCGGCGTTGGCGGTGCCATTGTTGCGCCTGGCCTGTGACCTGCACGGGCAAATGGCGACGTTCGCCGAAGCGGCCGTGGCGGATCGCCCGGCATGAGCCTGCGCCTCGACCTGCTGCGCCACGGCGAAACGGAACTGGGCGGTGGCTTGCGCGGCAGCCTCGACGACGCACTGACCGAAAACGGCTGGGTGCAGATGCGTGCGGCGGTGGTCGAAGGCGGGCCTTGGAATCGCATTGTCAGCTCGCCATTGCAGCGCTGCGCGCGGTTTGCCGCCGAACTCGGCGAGCAACTGAAGCTGTCGGTGCATCTCGACCAGGATCTGCAGGAACTGCATTTCGGCGCATGGGAAGGGCAGAGCGCAGCGGCGTTGATGGAAACAGACGCCGAAGCGCTGGGGCTGTTCTGGGCTGATCCCTATGGTTTCACGCCGCCGCAAGGTGAGCCGGTCAGCGAGTTTTCCGCACGGGTGCTGGCAGCGGTTGCACGGCTGCACGCGGCCTACGCTGGTGAACGGATTCTGCTGGTCAGCCACGGCGGCGTGATGCGCTTGTTGCTGGCCCAGGCGCGAGGTTTGCCCCGTGAACAATTGCTCAACGTCGAAGTCGGTCACGGCGCGCTGTTTGCGCTGACGGTCGGGGCTGACGGCGCGCTCAAGGAAGGTCACTGAGATGCTGGCGCTGTGGATCGCTTTGCAGTTTCTCAGCAGCCTGCCGATTCGTTTGCAGGGCATGCCCGAGCCGCAACAGCTCGGCCGTTCGCTGCTGTTTTATCCGCTGGTGGGATTGCTGTTCGGGTTGATCCTCTACGCTTCGAATCTACTGCTTGGCGGCACACCAGTGTTGCTGCATGCGGCGCTGTTGTTGACCGTGTGGGTGCTGCTCAGCGGCGCGCTGCATCTCGATGGCCTGGCCGACAGCGCTGATGCCTGGCTCGGCGGCTTCGGCGATCGCGAGCGCACGCTGACGATCATGAAAGATCCACGCAGCGGGCCGATTGCGGTGGTCGCGCTGGTGTTGGTGCTGCTGCTGAAATTCGCCGCGCTGTTGGCGTTGATCGAACAAGGGCAGGGTATGGCGCTGATCATCGTTCCGGTGCTCGGGCGGGCAGCGTTGCTGGGGTTGTTTCTGACCACGCCGTATGTGCGTAAGGGTGGGTTGGGCCAGGCGCTGGCCGATCATCTGCCACGTAAAGCGGGTGGGTGGGTGCTGGGGCTGAGTGCGCTGGGCTGCGTGTTGATCGCCGGGTTTGGTGCGGTGCTGATTTCGCTGGGGGCGTTTGTCTGGCTGCGGCGGGTGATGATGCGGCGGTTGGGCGGAACCACCGGCGATACGGCGGGGGCGATGCTGGAATTGCTGGAGATGGCGGTGTTGGTTGGCCTCGCGTTGGTCTGAAGGATCTGCGTTGATGATGCCGGCCCCTTCGCGAGCAGGCTCGCTCCCACCTTCGGAATGCTATCCCCTGTAGGAGCGAGCCTGCTCGCGAAGGCGGCCTCACCGGCAACAATGATGTTCAGAATCAACTCATCTGTAACTTGATTTAACACACTCGCGGGTATATACACGCATCATGCTTCCTTCTCAGTGTTTGTGCACCAACCTGCGTCGCGCCGCGCGTGGCGTCAGCAGGCATTACGACGGCGCTCTCGACGGCTTCGGGATCAACGTTGCCCAGTATTCTCTGCTGTGCAATCTGCAGCGGCTGGAGCAACCGAGCATCTCCGAACTGGCCGAAGCCATGGGCCTGGATCGCAGCACCCTCGGGCGCAATTTGCGTGTGCTTGAGGGCGAGGGGCTGGTGACGCTGGCGGAGGGCGAGGACATGCGCAACCGCATCGTGCGCCTCACCGAAACCGGTGTGCAACGCCTGGCAGCGGCCTTGCCAGCGTGGGAAGCGGCGCAACAGCGGCTGATCGACCGTCTCGGTGCCGAGAAGCGCGAAACCTTGCTCAAATTGCTCGACGAGCTGGCCTGACGACCGTTTCTTCGAGCTCAAGCGGGTATATACCCGCGACTGGAGAATAACAATGACAACGATGTGGCGTACGTGCGGTTGGGTGTTGCTGGGGAGTGCGCTGATCCTGGCGTTGTCGTTGGGCGTGCGCCACGGTTTTGGTCTGTTTTTGTCGCCGATGAGCGCGCAATTCGGCTGGGGGCGCGAGGTGTTTGCCTTCGCCATCGCCCTGCAGAACCTGATCTGGGGCCTGGCGCAACCGTTCACCGGCGCGCTGGCCGACCGTTTCGGCGCGGCGAAGGTGGTGCTGGTCGGCGGTGTGCTCTACGCGTTGGGTCTGGTGTGCATGGGCTTGTCCGATTCGCCGGTGACCCTGTCGCTGAGCGCTGGCCTGTTGATCGGTATCGGTTTGTCCGGCACCTCGTTCTCGGTGATCCTCGGCGTGGTCGGTCGCGCCGTGCCGGCCGACAAACGCAGCATGGGCATGGGCATTGCCAGCGCCGCCGGTTCGTTCGGCCAGTTTGCCATGTTGCCGGGCACCCTCGGGTTGATTGGCTGGCTCGGCTGGTCGGCTGCGCTGCTGGTGCTGGGCTTGCTGGTGGCGATGATCGTGCCGCTGGTGAGCATGCTCAAGGACAAGCCATTGCCGGTACTCGGCCACGAGCAATCCCTTGGCGAAGCACTGCGCGAAGCCTGCTCACATTCAGGGTTCTGGCTGCTGGCGTTCGGCTTTTTCGTCTGCGGCTTCCAGGTGGTGTTCATCGGCGTGCACTTGCCGGCGTATCTGGTTGATCAGCATCTGCCCGCGAGCGTCGGCACTACGGTGCTGGCGTTGATCGGACTGTTCAATATTTTCGGCACCTACACCGCCGGCTGGCTCGGTGGCCGCATGTCCAAACCGCGTCTTTTGACTGCGCTGTATCTGCTGCGCGCGGTGGTGATCGTGCTGTTCCTGTGGCTGCCGGTGACGACCACATCGGCCTATCTGTTCGGCATGGCCATGGGCTTTCTGTGGCTGTCGACGGTGCCGTTGACCAACGGTACGGTGGCGACCTTGTTCGGCGTGCGCAATTTGTCCATGCTCGGTGGCATCGTCTTTCTGTTCCATCAGCTCGGCTCGTTTCTTGGCGGCTGGCTGGGCGGGGTGGTGTACGACCGAACCGGGAGTTATGACTTGATCTGGCAAGTGGCGATTCTCTTGAGCCTGTTGGCGGCGGCGCTTAACTGGCCGGTGCGCGAGCGGCCGGTGGCACGCCTGCAAGCCAGTGCGAGCGCGGCATGAGCCGAATCTGCACGCGCCTGGTCATCAGCGCACTGGCTGCGGCGCTGTTGGCGCTGGTGTGGTGGGGCTGGCAGCGCGGCGGTCTGGCGCTGATGCAGTTGGGCATGAGCATTTGCTAGATGGCAGCGTGGCGAGTAACGTCGAAACCTGATGACTGCCCAAGGAAGTTCGACATGTTGATGCGCTGGTGTGCTGTTCCCGCGTTGCTGATGGCGTTGACTGGCCTGGCCCAGGCCGCCGATTGTCCTGACCTGTTGCAAGGCTCGCTGCCGAAGTTGCGCGCCAAGGAATCCATCGATCTGTGCAAGCAGTACGCCGACAAGCCGCTGGTGGTGGTCAATACTGCCAGCTTCTGCGGTTTCGCTCCGCAGTTCGAAGGACTTGAAGCGCTCAACAAGCGCTACAAGGCGCAAGGGCTGGAGATGCTTGGCGTGCCGTCGAACGACTTCAAGCAAGAATCCAGGGACAGCGCGGAAACCGCCAAGGTCTGCTACGCCAACTATGGCGTGACGTTCAACATGACCGAACCGCAGAAGGTTCGCGGTGATGACGCCACGCATCTGTTCCAGGTGCTGGCGGCGCAGAGCAATGCGCCGAAGTGGAATTTCTACAAGTACGTAGTCGATCGGCAGGGCAAGGTTGTGGCGAGTTTTTCCAGTTTGACCAAACCGGATGATCCCGAGTTTATCGCCGCGATCGAAAAGGCGATTGCCTCCAAACCGCTAAAGCCCTGATTAACGTTGTTCCCTGTGGGAGCGAGCCTGCTCGCGAAGCGGTGTGACAGGTCAGCACATCAACATCTGACATACCGCCTTCGCGAGCAGGCTCGCTCCCACAATGGAAATTTGTCGTTTCAGTGAAAAGTTGCAGGCATGAAAAAGCCCCGCCTCTGCAAAGAGAGCGGGGCTTTTTCGTGGGCGAGGATTGCGCCTCGCCACGGTGCATCAGAAGCGGTAAGTCGCGCCGACACCGAAGCCGTTTGCCGAGTTTTCATACTTGGCATCGTAGCTCTGGCCACGCGCGTTTTCGTTGCGGATCTTGACCGACTCTTCTTTCAGGTACGAGTACGCGACGTCGATGGTCAGGTCGTCGGTCGGGCTCCAGCCGGCACCGATACTGAAGATGGTGCGGTCGCCAGTCGGGATGCGTGGCGAGCGGTCTTCGTTGTTAGTCGGCGACTGGTCGAAGGTCAGACCGGTACGCAGTACCCATTCCTTGTTCAACTGGTACGAGGTACCCACCGCGTAGGCCCAGGAGTCATGCCAGTTCTGGTCTTCGTTGATCGAACCGAACTGACCGGCCAGCAGAGGCTGCACGCCGGAGTTCTTCACGGTGATCTTGTCCAGCTGGCTCCAGCGAGTCCAGGTGGTACCGGCGTAGACGTTCCAGCGATCGTTGATCGCCTGGGTGACCGAGAAGTCCACGGATTCCGGCGTGGTGATCTTCAGCGAAGCGTCGTACTTCTGATTCGCGCCTACGCCCACGAGCGCCAGTGCGCCGTAGTTGACCTTGGTGTTGCCTTCGAGTTTGTAGTCGACCTTGGAGTGATAGGTCAGGCCCAGGCGGGTGGTGTCGGTGGCCTGGACCAGCAAGCCGACGTTGTAGCCCAGCGCGGTATCGTCACCCTTGATCTTGACCTTGCCGTCCGGCAGTGCCTGGGTGATCGAGAGGTTGGATTCCAGCGAGCCGTCGATGCGGTTGATCGTAGGGCCGAAACCGATCGATACCTTGTCGTTGAAGGCGTAGCTGACGGTTGGCTGGAAGGTGATCACCTGTACTTCGGACTTGCTGCCGAAGTAACGGCCGGCGAAGCCTTTTTCGTAATCCGTGATCAGGCCGAACGGCACATAGACACCCAGACCAAAAGCCCAATGGTCATCGATCGGTTTTACATAGAAGCCCATAGGTACGGCGGTGAAGGGCACCATGTCGCCTTTGTTGCTGCCGCCGTTCGGGCTGGAGCTGGCGTTGCTGATATCGGTGTGTGCATCGACAACGGCGACGCCGCCGGTGACTTGTTCGCGCTTGATGCGCGCCATGCCGGCCGGGTTGCCATAAACAGTGCTTGCGTCGTCGGCAGAAGAAGATCGCCCGGCAAAACCAGTCCCCATCCCACTGATGCTTTGTTCGTTGAGGGCAAAACCTGCCGCGAAGATCTGCGTGGAGGCAAGGGTAACGGCGAGGCTAAGGGTGGTTTTGAGCATGACTTTTTTCATTATTAGAACTCCTGGTGATCACCGGGGCGAAAATTACCAACATTTTCGTCCCAGCGCTATAGCCCGTATGCCTTGAGTTAGAGCGGTTTTGTAGGACAATCCGACCAGAATGGCAGCCTGTTGCGAGAACTTGTGGAACCGCACGGTCAGCAAGCGACCTGATTCAGCGGTGAAACACAGGTTTGCCAGGCATAGGTGAAGTCACGCAGACGACCTTGCGGTTGAAAGGTCTGGCGCCAGATGCGCGCCATGCCGAGCAGGTCGGTCGGAGCGGGGAGGGTGGGGTTCTGTTCTTCTACCAGCAGCCAGGCAATGGCAGTGGCGTAACGCAGGTTGACGGTCAGTTCCAGGTGCGGGCCGCTGAGAAATGCGTGCTGGCTGGCGAGGCCGCGCACCAGGCTGGCGCGCTCCGGATCGAGCGCCAGATAATCGTCCCATAGCGCCTGATGTCGATGCTCGGCGATCCGGTAGAGGCCGTGGCCACGGCGGTCATGCAGGGCAGACCCGAGGGCGGACTGGCTGGCGGCGATGCCCAGCAGCAGGGATTCGGCGGTTGCGCAGTGGCGTCCCAGATAGATCAATGTGGGACGGATCACATAGCGGCACAGTTCGCTGGCAGCGATACCCATAACACCCTCGTTTCCTGTTGTGGAGGGCGAGTCCTGAAGGGGGCTTTGGCAGCAGTGGATCGACTCAGGCTCGCCGCAAGCGGGTCACGCCGCTTGAGTTGAAGTGTAGTGTCATATTCAGCGTGTAAAGGCCTGTTTTTAAAATATTTCCGCCATCGCATCCCGAGCGTTAGATCGGAACATGCTTAGCAGAGCAGCGCTAACAGTGAAATATCAGGCAATAAAAAGCCCCGCTTTTCAGCAGGGCTTTGCTTTTGCAGCCTGGTCGGCTTTCAGGCAACCAGTGCCTGACGCGTACGCTCGATCACGGCCTGCAGCGGTTCGGCGCTGGAGTATTGATCGGGGTACAAACGCTCGCTGTGACGAGCGATGCCGTGTTCATTGACCACGGTGAAGCTGAAGCAGCCTTTGCGAGCGGCCATGATCAGGCAGTTCATTGGAGCAAAAGCGTTGGTTAGGGTGCGAATGGCATCCTGAGTCTGGATTTGAGTAGACATAGTTATTAGGTGTTCCTACAAATGACACGGATAAGAACCGTGCAACGTTAAAACGTTCCAGTAACGTTGATCACCATTGATCGAACGAAGAACCCGACTGGAACAAAGCAGCCAGTTTGAAGCGCTGATAAATGAGCGCGCTTGGGCTGGCAGGTAGGTACTTAGGAGGACAGGCATCACAGCGAGGGCAAAGGTTCTGGGCCCGGGGTGAAGATCCTGATCAATTTGCAGGTTGGTTCGGTCAGAGTAAGTGTTCTTCGCAACGCCCTTTGCTTTCATTCAAAGGCAGCGTCGTCGCAAGATTTACCTGGAAACCATCGAGGGGTCGGTCCCGCTTTTTTCGGATATTTCTTCCTGTTGGAAGATTGACCGTGGGAGATGTTCGACCGGAATTGACTTTCAGCTTGGTACTAACGCCGCGGATAGTAACGGATCCATCGAGACGAAGCAAACCCCGCAATGAAAAAAAGCCTGAAGGGACGTGGCTGCACGTGACCATCCGTCGGAGCGCGGGCTTTCTCGCAAATACGCTTGGCCTCTTCCGCTGCATAAAACGACCCGAAAAAGCGCACGCATATAACCGTCTCACAGGTACTTGTGCACATTAGTTGCACAGACCGTAACGTCACTGTCACATCAATCCTGACTCCAGCCGCTGCCTGTATCAAAAGTTTAAGTCAATGAAAAATATCGCCTTTTTTTGTTGGTGAAAAAATCGTCAGTTTGACTGCGAGCCCCATTCCACAAGGCTTTGCGAGGATCACAGAGGGGTTGTCCACTGACTTATCCACAGCTTCTGTGGATTGTCCCTAGCGCTTGCTCTAGGACGGGCGTGCCGGGTTTTTTTCGACTTTACCTGTAAGAAAAAGAGAGTAAAGTGGCGCGCCTTCCGATCTGTCCCGCAGTGCTTTATGAAGTTTCGCTCAGTATCAGACTCTGTTACCCCAAAGCCGAATCCTGTTACCCCGCCCAAGCGCTTCTCCGTCCGCGTGGCTGAATGGTTGCTCGATGCCCCGCGCCTGAGCGATAGCCCCAGCGCCAAGCATCTCGCCGGCCGTCTGCTCAAGCAACCGGCCCGTGAAGGCGTGGTCGCCGCGCAAAGCCGTCTTGGCCAACTGATCTGCCGTGAATGCGGCAACGCGCGTGACCGGCGTATCGGTCAGGAGCTGCTGCGTCAGGCCGCCCGTGCCGGTGACCGGCGCGCGCAGCAGGAACTCGGTCTGATCGAAGACTGAGCTGTCCAAGCCCTGACACCTTGGTTAACCTTCAGGCTTTATCCGATTGGCAGGAGTCGCTATGGCTATGGACTTGACCAGCTTATTGCTTGGTCTGGCGGCAGCAGGGTTGCCGCTGCTGGCGTTGGCCTGGCAACTGCAGCGCCGGGCCAGCGGCGCCCAGGCCGATCTGGCCTTGCTCGAAGAGCGCCTGGCCATGGCGCAAATGGCTCAGGACGGCCTCAACGCGCAGCTTGAAGCCAGCCGCGATGAGATCGCCGACCTTGGCCAGGCCAACGCCGCCAAACAGGCAGACCTCGCCGCGCTGCGCCGCGAAGTCGAGTTGTTGCAGATCGAGCGCGACGACGCCCGCGATGCGTCCCACGCCTGGAACCTCGAACGCGCCAACAAGGACGCCGAATTGCGCCGTCTCGACGCCCAGGCCGCCTCGTTGAGTGCCGAGTTGCGCGAGCAACAGGAAAGCCATCAACAACGCCTCGACGACCTGCAAGGCTCGCGGGATGAATTGCGTGCGCAATTCGCCGAGCTGGCCGGCAAGATCTTCGATGAGCGTGAACAGCGCTTTGCCGAGACCAGCCAGCAACGCCTCGGCCAGTTGCTCGACCCGTTGAAAGAGCGCATCCAGTCCTTCGAAAAACGCGTGGAAGAGAGCTATCAGGCCGAAGCCCGCGAGCGTTTCTCGCTGGCCAAGGAACTCGAGCGTTTGCAGGCGTTGAATCTGCGTCTGAGCGACGAAGCGACTAACCTGACCCGCGCCCTCAAGGGCCAGAAAACCCAGGGCAATTGGGGCGAGCTGATTCTCGAGCGTGTTCTGGAACACGCAGGTCTGGAAAAGGGCCGCGAGTACCAGACCCAGGTCAATCTCAAAGGCCCGGACGGCGAGCGCTTCCAGCCCGATGTGATCATTTACCTGCCCGGTGACAAGCAAGTCGTGGTCGACTCGAAAGTCAGTCTCACGGCCTATCAACAATATGTGGCGGCCGACGATGACACGTTGGGGCAGATCGCGATCAAGCAGCACGTGCTGTCGCTGCGCAATCACGTCAAAGGCCTGGCCGGCAAGGACTACAAGCGCCTGGAAGGCTTGCACAGCCTCGATTTCGTTTTGCTGTTCGTGCCGATCGAAGCGGCGTTTTCCGCTGCGTTACAGGCTGAGCCTTCGCTGTTTCAGGAAGCCTTTGACCGCAATATCGTGATTGTCAGCCCGACCACGCTGTTGGCTACGCTGCGGGTGATCGACAGTCTGTGGAAGCAGGAACGCCAGAGCCAGAACGCCCGGGAAATTGCCGAGCGCGCGGGGTGGCTGTACGACAAGTTCGTGCTGTTTATTCAGGATCTGGATGAAGTCGGCAATCGTCTGCAGCAACTGGACAAGGCCTACAGCTCGGCTCGTAACAAGCTGACAGAAGGGCGCGGCAATCTGGTCAGTCGCAGTGAGCAGTTGAAGTTGCTCGGTGCGCGGGCGAGCAAGAGTTTGCCGGCGGATTTGCTGGAGCGGGCGATGACTGATGTTGATGGGTTGGTTGAGTTGCCTGAGTAGGCGTCGTTTTTTTGGCTGATTGTGAGTACGTATCCGTTGCTGCGGTGATGGCGGCTGGCGGTTTCGCCCTTACGGCGAGGCACTTTTTCCAGACGCCGAAAAAGTACCCAAAAAGGCTTGCTCCTGCGTTCGGCCCTCGCAGGCTCGGGCTCCTTCGCTCCGGGACTGATCCGGGCGCAGCGGCTCCGGTTTGCTTCGCTGCACCTACACTCGCTGTGTTTGGCTGCGCCAAACGGTCGCTGCGCTCCCACCCCCGGATCAATCCCTCCGCTCAGCCTTCCGATGTCGCCCGTGGATCAAGATCAAAAGCACTCGAGCTAACGCTCATTGTGTAGGAGCTGCCGAAGGCTGCGATCTTTTGATTTTTTGCCTTTCTGTGGGAGCGAGCCTGCTCGCGAAGGCGTCGGCGAAATCACCGCCTACAGCGGCAGATACCGACTCAACAGGGCCCGCAACGCCGCGGGCTTCACCGGTTTGGCCAGATAATCCAGTCCTGCTGCATGCACCAGTGCCACCGTCTCCGGGCGCCCATCCGCACTGATTACCACGCCGGGCACCGGTTCGCCCAGACGCGTACGCAACCAGGCCATCAGCTCCGTACCGGTGTCGCCGTGATCGAGGTGATAGTCGACCAGGGCGAGTTGCGGCCGTACGCCCTCATTCAATATCGCGGCGCATTCGTCGCGATTGCGTGCCGTCCACACCTGGCAGCCCCAGCGGCTGAGCAGGCTGTTCATGCCAATCAAAATGCTGTCTTCGTTATCGATGCACAGCACCTGCGCGCCGCTGAGCAATTTGCCGTTCAGTTCCACGGCTGCGTTCGCGGGAGGCGTTTGTGTGCGCGCCAGCTGCACCGTCACGCTGAATACGCTGCCACGGCCCGGCCACGAACGAACGCGCAAGGTATGCCCGAGCACCCGGCACAAGCCGTCGGCGATTGCCAGACCCAGGCCCAGGCCTTTCTCCGCGCGGGTCTGGTGGCTGTCGAGGCGCTTGAATTCTTCGAAGATCACCTGCTGCTTGTCTTCCGGAATGCCCGGCCCGCGATCCCAGACCTCCAGACACAACTCGCCGTCACGCCGGCGCACGCCCAGCAGCACCGGGCCCTTGGCGTAGCGGAAAGCGTTGGTGAGGAAGTTTTGCAGAATCCGCCGCAGCAGCTTGATGTCGCTGTCGATGCGCAATTGACTGCCGCGCACCCGGAACGTCAGCTTCTGCTCCTGGGCAAGCGCTTTGAATTCCGCACCGAGGGTGTCGAACAGTTCATTGACCGCGAAGGGCTTGCGATCCGGGTTGATCTTGCCGTTTTCCAGGCGCGAGATGTCCAGCAGATCGCTGATCAGGTCTTCGGCTGAACGCAGCGAGCTGTCGAGGTGTTGCACCAGTTGTTGCGCCTCGGCGCTCAAGCCTTCGTTTTGATGGGAGAGGGCGGCGGAGAACAGCCGTGCGGCGTTCAGCGGCTGCATCAAGTCATGGCTGACGGCGGCAAGAAAGCGGGTTTTCGACTGGTTCGCCGCTTCGGCGGTGCCCTTGGCTTCGGTGAGTGCGACGTTGAGTTGCGAGAGTTCCTGGGTGCGCTCGCTGACCCGTTGTTCGAGACCTTCGTTGGCCTCGGTGAGCGCCTGTTCGGCCTCGCGGAACGCGGTAATGTCGGTGAAACTCATGACGAAACCGCCGCCGGGCATCGGGTTGCCGATCAGCTCAATCACCCGGCCATTGGGGAACAGCCGTTCGGAGGTGTGCGCGCGGCCCTGGCGCATCCAGTGCAAGCGGCGCGCAACGTGCACTTCGGCCTCGCCGGGGCCGCATAGGCCACGTTCGGCGTTGTAGCGAATGATGTCGGCAATCGGTCGGCCGACGCTGATCAAACCGTCGGGGTAGTTGAACAGTTCCAGATAACGCCGGTTCCACGCCACCAGTTTCAGCGATTGATCGACCACGCTGATGCCTTGCGTGATGTTCTCGATCGCGCCTTGCAGCAGCGCACGGTTGAATTGCAGCACCTCCGAGGCTTCGTCGGCGATGCGGACTACGTCCTCCAGCTGCATTTCCCGACCTTCGATGGCGGCTTTTACGACAGCGCGCGTCGAAGAGGCACCGAGGACACCGGCGAGCAAGCGTTCGGTGTGAGCAATCCATTCGCTGTCGGCGTTCTGGTTGGGGTTGAAGCCCTTGCCCTGGCGGTAGGCGAAACGAATGAAGCTCTGTCGCGCCCGTTCTTCGCCGACAAAACGCGCCGCCAATTGCAGCAGATCGTCGATCTGCACCGCCAGCATCGAGCGACCATTGGGCCGCGCGCTGATTTCCTGGCCGATGAAACGCCCTGCCTGCCAGTGTTCCGAAACCCGCGTGCGCGACAGCACCGAGACCCAGGCAAACAGGGTGAAGTTACCCGCCAGCGACAGCACCACGCCTTGGGTCAGCGGCGTGATCGGCAGGTTCAGCGGATTGCTGTGCAGCCACGCCAAGCCGGGGAAGCTCGCCAGCGACCAGCCGAGACTGTGCGCGGCAATCGGCAGCACCAGCGTGTAGAACCACAGGAAAGTGCCGGTGGCGAGACCGGCAAACACGCCACGGCGGTTGGCCTGTTTCCAGTACAACGCGCCGAGCATCGCTGGCGCCAGTTGCGTTACCGCCGCGAAGGCGATCTGGCCGATGGTCGCCAGGCTCGCGGTCGAGCCGAGCAAGCGATAGCTGACGTAGGCCAGCAGCAGAATGACCACGATGCTGACCCGGCGCACCGAGAGCATCCACTGGCGGAACACTTCGAACGGGCGCTCGGCGTTGTTGCGGCGCAACAGCCACGGCAACAGCATGTCGTTGGAGACCATGGTCGACAGCGCGACGCTGGCGACAATCACCATGCCGGTCGCTGCCGATGCACCACCGATGAACGCCAGCATGGCCAGCGCCGGATGCGCCTGGGCCAGCGGCAGGCTGATCACGAAGGAGTCGGGCAGCACGTGGCTGGGCAGCAGCATCTGACCGGCGAGAGCGATCGGGACTACAAACAGTGCGGCCAACGCCAGATAGGCCGGGAACACCCATTTCGCCAGTCGCAGATCCTGCGGGTCGATGTTCTCCACCACGGTGACGTGAAATTGCCGGGGCAGGCAGATGATCGCCATCATCGCTACGCCGGTCTGCACCACCATCGACGGCCAGTTGATGGTTTCCTTCCAATAGGCTTCAAGGCGCGGGGCGAGCATCGCCTGATTGAACAGGTCGTCGAAACCGTCATACAGGCCGTAAGTAACGAAAGCGCCGACGGCGAGAAAAGCGAACAGCTTGACCAGCGATTCGAAAGCGATCGCCAGCACCATGCCACGGTGGTGTTCGGTGGCATCAAGGTTGCGCGTGCCGAAGACGATAGTGAACAACGCCAGCACCAGCGACACGATCAGCGCCGTGTCCTGAGCGCGGGTGCCCATGGCATCGGCGCCGGCGCCGATCAGCAGGTTCACGCCGAGGACGATGCCTTTGAGTTGCAGGGCGATATAGGGCAAGACGCCGACCAGGCAGATCAGCGCCACGACCACCGCCAGCGATTGCGATTTGCCGTAGCGCGCGGCGATGAAGTCGGCGATGGAGGTGATGTTCTCCTGTTTGCTGATCATCACCATTTTCTGCAGGACCCACGGGGCGCCGACCAGCAGCAGGATCGGCCCGAGGTAGATAGGCAGGAACGACCATAGTTGTTCAGCCGCCTGTCCCACCGCGCCGAAGAACGTCCAACTGGTGCAGTAAACCGCCAGCGACAGGCTGTACACCCAGGCACGCACCCGCGGCGGCAACGGCGTGCTGCGACGGTCGCCGTAGAAGGCGATGGCGAACATGATGGCCATGTAGGCCAGGGCAACGACGGCGATCAGCCCGGTGGACAACGGCATGCAGCACTCCCGACAAAAGACTCCCCGGCACTCCTGCCCGGGCGAACAGTCTCGCACGGGCGCGGCGGTTAGTCAGTGTCGACCAAGGTCGTGGCGCGGCGGGGTGTCGCAGGCGGGGTACCGGGTGGTTTTTATGGTAACCGGGCGGGCCTCTTCGCGAGCAGGCTCGCTCCCACGGTTGGAATGCATTCCCTTGTGGGAGCAAGCCTGCTCGCGAAGGCGTCAGTCCAGACGCAGCGCGATATCGATCAGGCGATGGAGCTCTTCAATCTCCAGCGCCGTCGCCGAAAACAGAATCCGGAATACCACCGGCGCCACCACCAGATTGATCAAGCGATCGACACTCGGCGTTTTCTCATGCGCATAGCGATCGACAATGGTCTGCAACTGCGCACCAATGATTGCCACGCAATAGCCCGGCGTAGCGCTCGCCTGCACGTCACGCATCATGTTGCGCCCGACCTCCGAACTCATCTCGTCGAGATACTGCTCGGCCCACGCGCGGATATCGCCGCGCAGACTTCCAGTGTCCGCCGGTTCGCTGTCCGGGCGCATGCGGGCGAGGGCGACGTCCGCCAGCAACGCCGCCAGATCACCCCAGCGCCGATAGATCGTCGACGGCGTAACCCCCGCGCGGGCAGCGATTTGCGGGACGGTCACGGTGGAACGTTCCTGCTCTTGCAACAGCGCATTGACAGCCGAATGGATCGACTCTTGCACCCGGGCACTGCGGCCACCGGGGCGTAAACCTTCTTTAATAGCCATGGTTCAGACCTTAACACAAAGAATTTGCTTTAAGCGCGAGGCGGTAGCACACTGCGTAAAAGCAAAAAGTTAGCTTTTGCGGAGTGTCCCTATGACCAGCCTTTTGAACAAAGTTGCTTCCCATCGATCCAGCCTGTGGTTTCTGGCGATCACCTTACTCAGTTTTCTCGCCGCTTCCACCGCGCCGACGCCGTTGTATCACCTGTATCAGGACCAATTGCATTTCTCGTCAGCGATGCTGACGCTGATCTTCGCCGTTTACGCCTTGAGTCTGTTGGCGGCGTTGCTGACGGTCGGTTCGCTTTCCGACCATTTGGGCCGCAAACCGGTGATTTTCAGCGCGGTTCTGCTCAATGCCCTGGCGATGCTGCTGTTCATTTATGCCGACAGCGTCGCCTGGTTGATCGGCGCGCGGGTGCTGCAGGGGTTCGCCACCGGCATGGCCACCGCCGTTTTGAGCGCAACATTGCTCGACACCGATCGCCAGCAGGGGCCGTTGATCAACAGCGTCGCGCCGTTACTCGGAATGGCTTTGGGCGGTTTGGGCTGTGGCTTGCTCGCTGAATTCGCACCCGCGCCGTTGCAGCTGACCTACTGGTTGCTGCTGGCGTTGTTCGTGTTGCAGGGCGTGTATGTCTGGCGCTTGCCGGAAAGTGTTTCGCGACAGAGCGGGGCGTGGGCGTCGTTGCGGCCGACCTTGCATGTGCCGGTGCAGGCGCGTTCAACATTGTGGCGAGTGTTGCCATTGAATACTGCAACCTGGGCGCTCGGAGGTTTTTATGCCTCGCTGGCACCGTCATTGGTACGCACAGCCACCGGCTCGACCTCCAACCTGATCGGCGGCGCGACGGTGGCGGCATTGACCGTGACCGGCGCGTTGATGATCTTCACCATGCGCAACCGCCCGGCTGCTCAGGCGCTGCTGCTGGGCGCGAGCTTGCTGCCGGTCGGGCTGATACTGATTTTGCTTGGGGTACACGGCGCCAGTCTGTCGCTGTTTTTCTTTGGCACGGTGGTCGCCGGTTGTGGTTTTGGCTCGGGTTTTCTGGGTGCGGTGCGCAGTCTGGTACCGCTGGCCTTGCCCCACGAGCGAGCCGGGTTGATGTCTGCGTATTACGTGCTCAGTTATCTGGCATTTTGTCTGCCGGCGCTGCTGGCCGGGCATCTGGCGCGCAGCTTCGGATTGCTGGCGACCACCGACGGTTACGGCGTTGTGCTGATCGTGCTGGCCGTGGCTGCGCTGCTGCTCAGTCTGCGGCCCCAGGCGGGTAAAATTTGCAGTGCTCCTTGAGCGCCGCGGTTTCGGTTAGCCTTGGCGAACTTCTCTCACGGATCGACTCATGAAGATTATCCGCAGCAAATCGTTTACCGCCGAACGCGCCTGGGGTGCCTTGGACATCGCCAACATGAACGGCATCACCACGCGCCTGCACTGGACCGATCAGCCCTACAAATGGCACGTCAATGACGGAGAAGAAGTGTTCGTAGTGCTCGATGGTCGGGTGCAGATGCATTACCGCGAGGGCGGCGAGGAGCGGCAGGTTGTGTTGGACACAGGCGATATTTTCTATGCCTCGGTCGGCACCGAGCACGTCGCCCATCCGCAAGGCGAGGCGCGGATTCTGGTAATCGAATCGGAGGGTAGCGTTTAGCTGTTTATCTGGAAAACAGATAACAGTTAGAGATATTACCCGTTATATCGATATTCGATTCGGATCTACCATGGGCTCAACCTCACCAGAGGACAGGAGCTCATGATGATTTGCCCCAACAGTGTCACCCCTAGCTTCATCCCTTTCAGCCAGCTTCACCATCCCCGCGAAGTGATTCGTCAATTCACGCCAAACTGGTTTGCCGCGACCATGGGCACCGGTGTGCTGGCATTGGCGCTGGCGCAATTGCCGCTGGCCATTCCCGGATTGCGCGCCGTGGCTGAAGGGCTGTGGCTGTTCAACATTGTCTTGTTCACGCTGTTTAGTGCTGCCTATGCCGCCCGGTGGATGTTGTTCTTCGATGAAGCACGACGGATTTTCGGCCATTCAACCGTGTCGATGTTCTTCGGCACCATTCCCATGGGCCTGGCGACGATCATCAACGGTTTTCTGCTGTTCGGCGTGCCGCGCTGGGGTGACGGAGTAATCCAACTGGTTGAAGCGTTGTGGTGGATCGATGTGGCGATGTCGCTGGCCTGCGGCGTGCTGATTCCCTACATGATGTTTACTCGTCAGGAGCACAGCATCGATCAGATGACCGCGGTGTGGTTGCTGCCGGTAGTGGCGGCGGAAGTGGCTGCGGCCAGCGGCGGCTTGCTCGCCCCGCATCTGACGGACGCCCATGCGCAACTCATCGTACTGACCAGCAGCTACGTGCTCTGGGCCTTTTCCCTGCCGGTAGCGTTCAGCATTCTGACCATCCTGTTGTTGCGCATGGCCTTGCACAAACTGCCCCATGAAAACATGGCCGCGTCGAGCTGGCTGGCCCTCGGGCCGATCGGCACCGGTGCGTTGGGCATGTTGCTGCTGGGCGGTGAGGCCCCAGCGATTTTTGCCGCGAATGGTCTGCCCGGTGTCGGCGAAATCGCCTCGGGTCTGGGCCTGGTGGCGGGAGTGACGTTGTGGGGTTTTGGTCTGTGGTGGAAGTTGATGGCGCTGCTGATCACCGTGCGTTATCTGCGTGACGGCATTCCGTTCAACCTCGGCTGGTGGGGCTTCACCTTCCCGCTGGGCGTGTATTCCCTGGCGACGCTGAAGCTGGCGAGCATCCTCAGCCTGACGTTTTTCAGCGTGTTCGGTACGGCGCTGGTGATTTTGTTGGCGGCGATGTGGCTGATCGTCGGCAAGCGCACCGTGCAGGGCGCGTGGCGTGGCGAGCTATTTGTCTCGCCGTGTATCGCAGGTTTGAAGAAATAAACTGAAAAGTTTAGGTAAGGTGTGGCCTGGATCGTGGTGCGGCATTCCAATAACAAGCACCCAGGCCTCTCTACCCAACATCAGGAAACACGGAAGATGAGTCACCCCTCACAGTTCAACCTGTTGCGTACCCGGCGCTTTTTGCCCTTCTTTATTACCCAGTCGCTCGGCGCGTTTAACGACAACGTATTTAAACAGTCGTTGATCCTCGCCATCCTCTATCGGCTGACCATCGAGGGTGACCGCTCGATCTGGGTCAACCTTTGCGCGCTGCTGTTTATCCTGCCGTTTTTCCTGTTCTCGGCACTGGCCGGGCAATTCGGGGAAAAATTCGCCAAGGACGCGCTGATCCGCCTGATCAAGCTCGCAGAAATCGCCATCATGGCCGTAGGATCGATCGGCTTTCTCTTCGATCATCTGTCACTGATGCTGGTCGCGCTGTTCGCCATGGGCACGCATTCGGCATTGTTCGGCCCGGTGAAGTATTCGATCCTGCCGCAGGCCTTGCGCGATGACGAACTGGTCGGCGGCAACGGTCTGGTGGAAATGGGCACGTTTCTGGCGATTCTCGCCGGCACCATCGGCGCCGGGATCATGATGTCGACCGAGCACTACGCGCCGGTGGTCTCCGCAGCGATCGTCGGCATTGCCGTGCTGGGTTACCTGGCCAGCCGCAGCATTCCGCGTGCGGCGGCATCGTCGCCGGAAATGCGCCTGAACTGGAACATCTTCAGCCAGTCCTGGGCGACGCTGAAACTCGGCCTGGGCCAGACGCCAGCGGTGTCGCGCTCGATTGTCGGCAACTCGTGGTTCTGGTTCGTCGGGGCGATCTACCTGACGCAGATCCCGGCCTACGCCAAGGAGTGGATGCACGGCGACGAAACAGTGGTGACGCTTATTCTGACGGTGTTCTCGGTGGGGATCGCGCTGGGTTCGATGCTCTGCGAAAAGCTCTCCGGGCGCAAAGTCGAGATCGGTCTGGTGCCGTTCGGCTCGTTCGGCCTGACCGTGTTTGGCCTGTTGCTGTGGTGGCATTCCGGGGGAATCCCGGACAGCGTCACCGGCCATAGCTGGATTGCCGTATTGGGCTTCGTTCACACCTGGGCGGTGTTGATCGATATTCTTGGTCTGGGCATTTTTGGCGGCTTCTATATTGTGCCGCTGTACGCGCTGATCCAGTCGCGCACGGCTGAAAACGAACGGGCGCGGGTGATTGCTGCCAACAATATTCTCAACGCGCTGTTTATGGTGGTGTCGGCGATTGTTTCGATCGTTTTGTTGAGCGTCGCCAAGCTGTCGATCCCGCAACTGTTCCTGGTGGTGTCGCTGCTGAACATCGGCGTCAACGCCTACATCTTCAAGATCGTCCCCGAATTCAGCATGCGCTTCATGATCTGGCTGCTCAGCCATTCCATGTACCGCGTCGAGCATCGCAACCTTGAAGCGATCCCGGACGAGGGGGCGGCGCTGCTGGTGTGCAATCACGTGTCATTCGTTGACGCCTTGCTGATCGGTGGCGCAGTGCGTAGGCCGATTCGCTTTGTCATGTACTACAAGATCTACAACCTGCCGGTGCTGAACTTTATCTTCCGCACGGCGGGCGCGATTCCTATCGCCGGACGCCAGGAAGACATCCAGATCTACGAAAAAGCCTTCACGCGCATTGCTCAGTATCTGAAGGAAGGCGAGCTGGTGTGCATTTTCCCGGAAGGAAAGTTGACCGCTGATGGCGAGATCAATGAATTCCGAGGTGGGGTGACGCGCATTCTCGAGGAGACGCCGGTGCCGGTGATTCCGCTGGCGTTGCAAGGATTGTGGGGGAGTTTCTTCAGTCGCGATCCGAACAAGGGCTTGTTCCACCGCTTGTGGTCGCGGGTGACGCTGGTGGCGGGGCCGGCGATTACCGAAGGGGCGGAACCGGCGAAGTTGCAAGGGTTGGTGGGGGAGTTGCGCGGATCCGTCAGATAGTCGGTGCATCAAAAGGCCCCTTCGCGAGCAGGCTCGCTCCCACAGGTGACCGTGTTCCAATGACGGAATGCGGTTGAATGTGGGAGCGAGCCTGCTCGCGAAGACGGTAGTGGCTTAAGCGCTCACTTTAAGGCCTATCAAACCCGTGACGATCAACGCCACACTGGCCAGCCTGATCAGCGCCATCGATTCACCAAACAGAATGATCCCGGCGATCACCGTACCCACGGCACCGACGCCGGTCCAGATCGCATAAGCCGTACCCAATGGCAATTCCTTCATCGCCAGGCCCAGTAGGCCGAGGCTGATAGCCATGGCGGCAACGGTCAGGGCGGTGGGGAGCGGGCGGGTGAAGCCGTCGGTGTATTTCAGCCCGACGGCCCAGCCGACTTCGAACAGGCCGGCGCAAAACAGAATGATCCAGGACATGCAGGACCTCCATCGATTGACGGGGTCGTCCCCAGGTTAATGACTCGATCGAGCCGCAGGGTCGTCCCCGCGTTGCGCAATAGTGACGAGCATTAACCCGAGGATCAAGTTTCAGGTCAGTCGGCGGCCCGTTGCGCAAGATTGTCGCGATCTTCCTTTTCACTCATGCGCCGGAAGTACGTCGACAGCAGCGCCCCGGAAATATTGTGCCAGACGCTGAACAACGCGCTCGGCACCGCCGCCAGCGGCGAGAAATGCGCACTGGCCAGCGCCGCACCGAGGCCCGAGTTCTGCATGCCGACTTCCAGTGCCAGCGATTTGCGCTGAGCCAGAGGCAAACCGAACAAGCGCCCGGTGAAGTAGCCGAGCAGATAACCGAAGCTGTTGTGCAGCATCACCACGGCCATGATCAACAGCCCGGACTCGGCGATTTTCGCCTGACTCGCCGCCACAACAGCGGTGACGATAATCACGATGCTGACCACCGACACCAGCGGCAACACATCCACCGCATGCCGCACCTTGTCACCAAGCAGACGTTGCGCAACTACGCCGAGAATGATCGGCAGCAGCACCACTTGCAGGATCGACCAGAACAGCTCCATGAACGACACCGGCAGCCATGCTGAGGCCAGCAGCCAGATCAGCGCCGGAGTCAGCAACGGGGCGAGGAGGGTGGTGACCGCGGCGATCGCCACGGAAAGCGCCAGATCACCGCGCGCCAGCCAGGTCATCACGTTCGACGAGGTGCCGCTCGGGCAGCAGCCGACCAGAATCACCCCGACGGCGATTTCCGGCGGCAGGTGGAACACCTGGCAAAGCAACCACGCCACACCGGGCATGATCACGAAATGCGCAACCACGCCCAGCGCCACTCGCCACGGATGGCGAGCGACGGCGGCGAAGTCGTCGAGTTTGAGGGTCAGGCCCATGCCGAACATCACCAGACCCAGCAGCGGTACGATCGCGCTTTTCAGGCCGATGAACCACGCCGGTTGCAGGAACGCCACGACGGCGAATATCAGAACCCAGTAAGCGAAGGTATTGCCGACAAAGCGGCTGAGTGCAGCCAGTGCGCGCATGGCTTGATCCTTATTATTAAAAGAACAGCACAAAACAAATGTAGGAGTGAGCCTGCTCGCGATAGCGGTCTATCAGTCAACATATTCGTTGAATGTCAGTCCCTCATCGCGAGCAGGCTCGCTCCCACAGTTTTGGACCTCGCAGGGCTTTAGATCCCCTGCGGCATCTCTTCCCCGCCCAACGCTTCAACCAGCGCCGGCAGGAAGTCGCCGAAGGTCAGCATCATCAAGGTGAAGCTGGCATCCAGTTGACCCAACGCTTCATCGCCACCGTCCTGTTCCGCCTGATCCTGCAGCAGATCCTCGAACTTCAGGCGCTTGACGGTCATCTTGTCGTCGAGCATGAACGACAGTTTGTCCTGCCAGGCCAGCGACAGCTGAGTGACGACTTTGCCGGTGCTCAGGTGCAGCTGGATTTCTTCGCTGGTCAGGTCCTGACGCTTGCAACGGACAATGCCACCGTCTTCATGGGTGTCGCGCAGTTCGCACTCGTCCAGCACATAGAAATCGTCGGCGGCTTTCTGTGTGGTGACCCAATCGGTCATCACCGCAGTCGGCGCCATTTTCACGGTCAGCGGACGGACGGGCAGGGTGCCGATCACTTCGCGCAGGGTCGACAGCAAGTCCTCGGCGCGTTTCGGGCTGGCCGAGTTGACCAGGATCAGGCCCTGTTTCGGCGCGATGGCAGCGAAGGTCGACGAACGACGAATGAACGCGCGCGGCAGGAAGGCCTGGATGATTTCATCCTTGATCTGATCGCGTTCCTTTTTATAGACCTTGCGCATCTGCTCGGCTTCGATCTCTTCGACCTTTTCCTTGACCGCGTCACGCACAACGCTGCCCGGAAGAATACGTTCTTCTTTACGAGCAGAGATCAGCAGGAAATCCCCGCTGACATGCACCAGCGGCGCATCTTCGCCCTTGCCGAACGGTGCGACGAAACCGTAAGTGGTCAGCTCCTGGCTTGCACACGGCCGCGCCAGTTTGGTCGCCAGTGCAGTCTCCAGCGCCTCGGCATCGACAGGCAGGTCTTGGGTCAGGCGATAGATCAGCAGGTTCTTGAACCACATGGGGTGAGTCACTCCTTTATACAAAGGGGGGCATTATTGTCTTCGCCGGGGCATAGGCCAACCCTTCTCTAAGCCTTTGGAAGGCCTCGGAAAATTATTTAAAAAAGTGCTTGCCAGAGGTTGGGGTGCTCCGTAGAATGCGCGCCACACCGAAGCGAAGGGTGATTAGCTCAGCTGGGAGAGCGTCTGCCTTACAAGCAGAATGTCGGCGGTTCGATCCCGTCATCACCCACCATTCGTTTCAAGTGTTTAGCGCAGCGGTAGTTCAGTCGGTTAGAATACCGGCCTGTCACGCCGGGGGTCGCGGGTTCGAGTCCCGTCCGCTGCGCCATATTCGGTAACCTGGACCACTGAACGCCAGGTCACCACGGAAAAACCCGCTGAGGCGGGTTTTTTTCTGTCTCAAGGTTGTACCCGCGGGACGTGTCGTTTCACCGGTTTTCAGATTTTTTTGAAAAATATTCAATTAAATCAACACTTTACGAAAACTTGTGGCATAATGCGCCCCGTAACGAAGCGAAGGGTGATTAGCTCAGCTGGGAGAGCGTCTGCCTTACAAGCAGAATGTCGGCGGTTCGATCCCGTCATCACCCACCATTCGTTTCAAGCGTTTAGCGCAGCGGTAGTTCAGTCGGTTAGAATACCGGCCTGTCACGCCGGGGGTCGCGGGTTCGAGTCCCGTCCGCTGCGCCATATTCGGTATCTGGAGCTGAACGCCAGACACCACGGAAAGCCCGCCTTGTGCGGGCTTTTTGCTGTCTGCGATTTATAAAATCGCCGCGCTACTGCGCCGCATTGCGGGCATGCCGATAATCGCTCACCGCCTCGTACACCGCCTTGCGCAGGCGATTGATCCCGCCGATCGGCCGATGCGCCTCGATGCCGAACCACGGATTGAATGACAGGTTGTCACATTGCAGATTCAGCGCCGGCGTGTCGAAGTCCTGCGCGGGCAAAGTGATCCGCGCCACCGTTTCGAACGGTGCATCCTGCTCACGCCACTCGATACTGGTGTCTTCGATCGGCATGTACTTGTGCGCGTCCTGGCGCTGGATCTGCAGGACGAAACACGCCGGCACCCGATCCGTCGACAACTGCTGATTAAGTGCGCTGCGCAGGAAATTCGGCAGGTCGTGATTCTGTTTGGGCAGGGTATACGCCGGGCAACTGTCCGGATCCGGCGCGACGCGGAATTTCGCATTGGCCTCACCAAATTTGTAAGGCGATACCGAGAAGTATGTCGTCGCGGTCGGGCTGTCCGGCGGCGCTGACAGCGTAGCCAGCGCGATGAATAGATGGCGGACCTGCCAGGTACGCGGATCCCATGTCGGAAAAAACGCCATGACCTTCTTGCCGTCAGCCTGCGCCGCCACATTCTGACGGTACTCGGCGACATCGCTGACAAAGAAGTTCGGGTGGCTGAACATCACGAAATCCTGTTCATGCCGGTCACCGCTATCGCTGAGCAATTGCTTGCCCGGTACGTCGAGAAGCTTGATCGCCATTCCTCGAGCGTCGCGGATGCTGTCGAATTGCGGATACGCATTGCCGTTGGACAGCCGGATCAGAGCCTGCCAGGTCTTGCCCGGCTCGCTGAACACACCTTGCCGAAGCGACTGCTCCAATTCGGGTAGCACCTGGAGTTGCGCCTTCACGCAGCCATGCGCCTTGGCGTGGGCATCACGCAAATAACGCGTGCTTTCGCGGTGTTGGTCGACGATGCGCACTGCGGTTTGAATGATGTCCTGCGTCATCGCCGCTTCGCCGGTAGGAATCTGTTCCTGGGCCGATACCGGCCCGCGGTGCTGCCAGGCGAACCACGCGGTGGCGATGGCCCAGCCGAGCAGGGCGATGACCAGCACGATCAGCAGCGTCTTGCCGAGCAAACGCCCCAGCCATAGCCAGAAGCGCGCCAGTGGCGGCAGTTGTTTTTTGAATGTCGGCATGATCATGGCAACTGCGCCTCCAGTGGTCCGCCCAGTACTTTCAGGTATTCGAGCAACGCCCAGCGCTCCTCGGGTTGCAGGAGGCGGCCGATCACCCCGTTGTCGCGTGCGCCGGCGCGGAATTCGTGGCCGCTGTTGTGATTGCCGCTGATGCGCGTGTCGAACAGGAACGCGTTGGTGAAGCCTTCGGTGCGATAGCCGAGGTGGCGCGGGTCATATTCGAGCGTGCCTTTATAGAAGGTCGTTGCGCGCTCATCCTGCGGCGACAGCAACTGATAGAGGCTCGGCACTGAACCGTTGTGCAGAAACGGCGCAGTCGCCCACACGCCAGCCAGCGGTCGGGCCTTGTATGCGACTTTCTCGCGCACGCCGATCGGCAGGCCGAAGCCATCCATTCGCGGCTTTTCCTCCGGCGTGATCTTCGCTTCGCGATAGGCGCGGTTTTCCACGAACGCGGTGACGTAAGCCAGGCCCTTGGCCACCGATAGTTGGCTCGGATCAAGCGACTCTTTGGGTTCGGGGTGCAGTTTGACGTCCATCTTTTCCAGCTCTTTGACATCCCATTGCAGTGCGCTCAGGTCGAAACGGTGGCTGGCAATGTTGTTGGCCGCGTTCGGATCCGTGCCGATGACATTCACCGGAATCATGTGCAAGTGCTGCACCCAGCGTTCGCCTTCCCGGGATTGACGCGGGACATGACAGCCGGCGCAGTTTTCGGCGAACAGCGCACGGCCCTTGGTGGCCAGCGGCTTGTCGATCGCACCGAACAGATCCTCGGGCCAGGTTGGCGGCTTCAGTTGTTGCAAGGTTTCTTCGATGGCGTGCAGATCGCGCACGCGTACGCTGGAGGGGTAGCGCTCAGCGCCTTGCAGCGGTTGGCCGTTGGCGTCAAAGAAATTCAGTGTGGCGCCGACACCGAGCGCTTCGCCGATATTGCGCGCCATCGGCTGCTGTGCCGAGCCGTTCCACTGCACCCAATCGAACGTCCACATGTCCCACAGTTGCGGGTAATCCACCGGCGCATCGGCCACGCGGTAGTTGGCAGGAGAAATCGCATCGCCAAACGTCGCGTTGGCAATCCGGCCGAACGCGTCGGTGCGCCCCGGGCCTTCCTCGGTCGGGTAGAGGCCACGATGGGTATCGTTCCAGGCCACTTTGAGGAAAGTGTTGAGCGAGGTTTTGAAGTCTTTGCGCAATTGCTCGTGGCGCGCGTCGTAATCGGCACCGAGGACCTGGCGGGCGAAGCGTTCGAATTTCCACGGGTTGTAGTAGGTCGAGGCCAGACTTGCGACCAGGGCCTGGCCGAAACTGCCGCCGCGCAATGTAGGAACGCTGGAAGGCAACACATGTTGCGCGGTGCCGCCGTCGATGCGCACGGCCTGACCTTTGAAGCGCAACTCGCCGGTGTGGCAAGCGGCGCAGGTGATGTCCAGATAGTGCTCGGAAGCGTTGCCGGGATTCTGGTGCCGGGCGAAACCGACTGGCAGGTTGCCCGGGTTGCTGGCGCTCGCTTTCTGCTGCGGATCGACCAGGAAACCGAAACGGGCGAGGTACTCGGGGGAGGCGAAGCGCTGTTCTGAGAAGGGCAGTTCCAGCGCCTGGAACCACTCGTAACGCAGGCCTTTGACTTGCGTACCTTGCGGCGTGAAGTAGTAGGTCTGCCGTTGCTCTGCGCTCCATTGATCCAGGTACCGCACCTGTTGGGGCGGGGTGTAGAAGGGCAATTTCGGATTGGCGACGTAATAGACAATCACCGCAACGGCGATTACCGCCAGTACGATCACCAGAGTGAGAACGCGGAATAGGAGGCGCAAGTTAAACATCCTTGTCGAATTGTTGCGCTGTTATGCCTGAGCCGTGACTGCTGGGCAAGTGGCCATTACGCCAGAGGCTGTGGCAAGTGCCGACGACCCTTGTCGTCCGCGGATGACAGAAGCTTCATCCACACGTTGCGCAAATGCGTTTTAATCCCTGAACTTATCAGAAGATTCCTGCTCTCATGCCGGTAGCCATTGGTCGTGGCGGCCTGATAAGCTCGCGGCTTTACTCGATTGCCCATTCGGCGCATGAACAAGGAAATAGCATGAAACAGCATCGGTTGGCGGCGGCGGTAGCCCTGGTTAGCCTGGTACTCGCGGGTTGTGACTCGCAGACCAGCGTAGAGCTGAAAACCCCGGCGCAAAAAGCTTCCTACGGCATCGGCCTGAACATGGGCAAAAGCCTTGCCCAGGAAGGCATGGATGATCTGGACTCCAAAGCGGTAGCCCAGGGCATCGAAGATGCCGTTGGCAAGAAAGAACAGAAGCTGAAAGATGAAGAACTGGTCGAAGCCTTCGCGTCGCTGCAAAAGCGTGCTGAAGAGCGTATGGCCAAGATGAGCGAAGAGTCGGCAGCCGCCGGCAAGAAATTCCTCGAAGAAAACGGCAAGAAAGCCGGTGTAACCACCACCGCTTCGGGCCTGCAGTACGAAGTGGTGAAGAAAGCCGATGGCCCACAGCCCAAGCCGACCGACGTCGTCACTGTGCACTACACCGGCAAGCTGACCAACGGCACCGTGTTCGACAGCTCCGTCGAGCGCGGCAGCCCGATCGATCTGCCAGTCAGTGGCGTGATCCCGGGTTGGGTAGAAGGTCTGCAACTGATGCACGTTGGCGAGAAGTACAAACTGTACATCCCTAGCGATCTGGCTTACGGCGCTCAGTCGCCAAGCCCGGCAATCCCGGCCAACTCGGTTCTGGTTTTCGACCTGGAACTGCTGGCCATCAAGGATCCAGCCAAAGAAGACGCCGCTGCCAAGTAACAGGCAACGGCATCAACAACAACGCCTCGCTTATGCGGGGCGTTGTTGCATCTGAAGGCTGGCAAAGGTAAACAGAGCGAACTGACGCCCGTCGACACAGTCATAGCTTTGAGGCTGCTCGCGCTAGCCGCCCTGAGCCGCCAAGTCAATGAAATATTGGGCTTTTTTATGTGAGTAAAAAACGCCCGATCTGAGCGCAGCCCTTATGAAACGGGGCTCTCAGCGCTGAAATGCAGCTCTGTTCACAAGGTTATCCACAATTTGTGTGGATAACATTTCAACGGGAAGAATAGATGAAAGCTCCATGGAATTTTGCTCGATTCCTGCCCTTGGCCGGTCGCCTGCTGGCCCGTGGACGTCTGCCAACCCTATTGTTCGCCGTGGCCAGCAAGGGTGCCGCGCAAGGCAATCGTCTCGGCAAACTCAAGGATGATCTGCGCTTGCTGCAGTCGCTGTGCCTGGCCTACTGGAGGGGTGAATACCGGGCGATCAGTGCCAAGTCGCTGATCTCGGTGGTCGCGGGCCTGATGTATTTTCTCAGCCCTGTCGATGCGATCCCGGATTTCATTCCCATGTTCGGCATGCTCGATGACATTGCCGTTCTCGCCTGGCTGATGAAAACCCTCGATGACGAGCTCAATGCCTTCCGCCTGTGGCGCAGGCGCCAGCAACCGGAGAAGCTGGCGGTGGTCGAACGCCTGCCCGACACCCCTGAGCAATTGCAACTGCAAGGCCCGAAAAAGCCCTGACTGACAAAGTCTGCCTGTAGATAGATACCCCCCGCGACCTTGGCCGCTGTTAGGATTACACTTCTAGGGAAAAGTGCCGACTCGCTAAGTGTTGTTGTCCTACGGGGTAGTCATGGATATTCAGATAATTGCACGCGATGGCGAACCCGAATACGCGGTTCTGCCGTGGGCTCAATATCAGGCTCTACTGAAAGCAGCAGGGATCAACGCAAAACCGGCGCAGCAGCCCGCAGTGCCGCTCGCCACTTCACCAGAGCCGATTCTTCCGGGTCTGGATCAACTACGCAGTTTGCGCGAAGGGAAGGGCATCGCCATCGAGGCGCTGGCCCGCACGGTAGGCATCAGCCCGTCTTATCTGGCCATGATCGAAAGTGGTGAGCGTCAACCCGACGCCGCGATTCGCCGCAGCCTGGCCTGGGAACTGACGGTGCCAGGTTGGAGGGATGAATCGTGAGCGTACGCATCAGCCGTCAACATTGGGACGGATTGCTGGGGGAACTGGATCAGGCGCGCCGCCAGCGCCATCTTCTGACTTATCGAGCCTTGCTTGAGCGTTTGCAGCTGCCGACTCCGGCGATGCAGACGCTGACGGCGGCGCTTGAGCATCTGGCCGCACTGGATGCCAAAGCCGAGCAGCCGTTGCGCAGTTCGCTGGTCATCAGTCAGGGTGCGAGTCGTTTGCCGCGTACCGGTTTTTTTGAATGCGTCGAGCGTCTGGGGCGTTTTTCCGGGCCGTCGGATGGCGTGGCGGCGGCGTCCTGGCATGCGTCAGAAGTGGTGCGCGTCTTCGAATACGAGTACCCGGAATCGGCGGAGGCCTGAGTGTTTCTGCGCCTCAAGGCGCGGGCCGGATACTGGCTGGCCCGCAGGCTGTTTCATTGGTCGTGGTTCGTTCGCCAGCCGCGCGGCTGGCGCTGGCTTGAAGGCCAGTTTGCGCGCATGGCCAACCTCGGCGATGTCGGCGCGCAAAGCTTTTACGGGCACATTCTGACCTTTCGTGGCGTCGGTCTGGGCGCGCGTGAAGAAGGCGTGCGCTTACTGCGTCTGGCGGCGTTGGCCGGCGACGCTAAAGCGGCCTATCAAGTCGGCGTGATCAGCCTCGCCGGTACCCCGAGCAAAGCACCGGATCACGCTGAAGCCGTTCGTTGGTGGAGCATGGCCGCCAAGGCCGGGCATCCGTTGGCCGAGCTGAAGCTGCAACAGCTGAAAGCTGGGGATTCAACGCTGTAATTCCAGGTATGTCTTTCAAATAAACGCGGCGTGAGGTTTTCCTCACGCCGCGTTTTGCGTTTTTGCCTGCGCGTTTTGCGAGATGCGGGATTGCAGATTAGTCCTACATCCTTTGCCTACTCGCCTGACTTCTTTCCTTTCTGATCCCCCGCACAGTTCCCGCGACTAATTTTTTGCGCGAGGGACCGCTCATGCTTCAGCCCGTTTTTCAGCCCACCTTGTCTGCCTGCGTGTGTTGATGGAAGCCATCGCTCGCATCGAGCAGGAACTCGACAGCTTCCCGCAAACGCTCAACCTCTATCGCAAACAGCTCGATCACTGGCTCAGTCGCAGCGCGGACCAGATCAGCGAGGCCGCGGACCTGCCGTCGCTGGTGGGCATGGAGCGGATCATTCGCTTCGGTGATCGCAGCACGGCGGTCAGCAGCAGCGACGAGGCGTTTTCCTCCAGCGTCGTCCAGTGCCCGCAGGGCGGGCTGATGCAGATCGAGAGCAAGTTCGAATCGGTTTACGACATCCCGCTGGGCAACATCACCGTCGATGTGATCGACGTGGGGGGCGGCAAGATCACCCCGATCACCCTTGATCAGCACGGCAAGGGTGAGTTCAGAGGCGGCGAGGGCAAGTTCTACCGCGTTCTCGTGCACAGCGCTGTCACCTCCAAGCAAGTCGCCGAGCTGTTCAAATCCTATGACGGTTTGACCGGCGAACTGGACAGTTGGCTGCGCAGCGAGTGGCAGGGCTTCAAGCCACAGTGGTCACAGTCGGCGGCCACAGCGGCCAGCAACGGCATGCTCGCCGGCAGTTGGGCGGCTATAGAAGGCGTGTGGGACAGCCTCGGTCTGCTCTCGGAAATTCTTCAGGATCCCGGCAAGTTTGCCGAGCGTTTGGGCAGCGGCGCAGCTGAACTGATCGAGCTGGCGCAGACCGCACCTGAGCTCATGGAAAAGCTGCAACTGCTGGTCAGTGACGAGGCGGCGATGTGCTTGTTGCTGCGGTCGTCGAGCCTGTGGCTGGACATGCTGCCGCCCAGCGAGATTGCCGGCAAGTCCGCTGAAATGGCGTCGATGATGATCGTGCAACTGATCATCGATGTCCTGATCAGCGTGGTGCTGACCTTTGTCGGAGCGGGGGCGGGGATCGCTTATCTGACGCTGCGTCTGGCCGACCGTGCAGCCCAGTTGTTCAACGTGGCCAAGCGTCTGGTCAAAGCGCTGTTCAGCATCATCAACGCCTTCATTGGATACGTCGACCGCTACAAAGCCGTCGCCGCACGCGGCATCGCAGCCGGGGTGAAAAAGGGTCGGATGCAATTGCGCTGGGACGCCAAGCGCAACGCCATGTTGCAGAAAGACGAGCCTCACGACGACGCCCCCGACCAGGCGAAAAACCCCAACGGTCATGCCGCCGACTGCGTGCCCAACACCTGCACCAACGGCTGTCCGGTGTCGATGGTCACCGGCGAAGAACTGCTGACCCTGACCGACGCGGTGCTCGATGGCGTACTGCCGTTCGAGTTCACCCGCTTGTACCGCAGCAGCGCCGTCGAGATCGACATCGGCCTGGGTTTCGGCTGGAGCCATACCCTGGCCCATCGCCTGGCCTTCGACGGCGATGACGTGATCTGGATCGACCACGAGAACCGCCGCACCCGCTTTCCCCTGCCCAATGTCGCGCGCCCGGCGATTCACAACAGCCTGTCACGGGCGGCGATTTTTTTGGGTGATGAACCGGAGGAACTGCTCCTCGCCATGGCCGGCGACAGCGCGCGGTTCTATCACTTTCGCGCCGGCCGGCTGACCGCGATCAGCGACGTCTACGGCAATCGTCTGACGCTGCAACGCGATCGCTCCGACCGCATTCAGCGTCTGGACAACGGCGCCGGCCACTCGCTGCTGTTGCGTTATGACCGGGCGCAACTGGTGGCGGTCGATTATCAGGTGTTCGTGCAGGGCGAGTGGAGCACCGAGCAAAACCTCGCCACCTACCGCTTCGATGCCCGGCAACGGCTGCTGACCGCGACCAACGCGGTTGGCGACAGCGAGCGCTACGACTACGACGACCACCACGTCATTCTCCAGCGCCAGCTGACCGGCGGCGCAAGCTTTTTCTGGGAGTGGCAACGCGAGGGCAAGGCGGCGCGTTGCGTGCGCCATTGGGCCTCGTTCTCGCAGATGAACACCCGCTACGTCTGGAACGATGACGACGCCAGCGTGACCGTGCATTACGTCGACGGCACCGAAGAAGTCTACGTCCACGACGAGCGCGCACGGCTGGTGCGTCAGGTCGCGGCCGATGGTGGCGAGCAGCTCAAGGCCTATGACGAGCAGGGCCGGTTGGTCGCCGAGCAGGATGCTCTGGGCGCGGTCACCGAATACCGCTACGACGAGGTCGGACGGCTGATCGCGCTGATTCCGCCGGACGAGGCGCCAACGTCCTACGAGTACCGCAACGGTTTTCTCTACAAGCGTTGCCGAGGCGACGCGGTGTGGATCTATCGGCGCAACGCCGAAGGTGCGGTCACCGAAGCGGTCGATCCTGACGGTCAGGTCACCCATTACTACTACAACCTGCGCGGCCAGTTGTTGTCGCTGCGCTACCCCGACAGCAGCCGTCATCGCTGGGTGTGGAACGAGCTCGGCCAGCTCATCGAGGAAACCCTGCCGGACGGCGGCGTGCGGCGTTTTTCCTACGATGCGCTGGGCCGGCGGATTACCACCCAGGACGAATTTGGTGTCGTCAGCCGTCAGCAGTGGGACGCCGCCGGCCGACTGATCCTGACGACTTCTCCGACGGGCAGCACCCGCGCCTACAGCTACGGCGCCTACGGCCAGATCACCGCCGAGCGCGATGAACTGGGGCGCATCACCCGCTACGAATATGACGACGACCTGCACCTGGTCTCGAGGCGCATCAACCCCGACGGCACCCGCGTGCAGTATCGCTATGACCATGCGCGGTTGCTGCTGACCGAGATCGAAAACGAGTCGGGGGAAAAATACCGCCTGGATTACACGCCGACCGGATTGATTCGACAGGAGACCGGTTTTGATGGACGGCGTACCGCATACGCCTACGACCTCAACGGTCATCTGCTGGAAAAGACCGAGTTTGGTGATTTCGGCCCCAATCTGGTCACCCACTATGAGCGCGACGAGGCCGGGCGCTTGCTGGTCAAAACCCTGCCCGATGGGCTCAAAGTTCGCTACGACTACGACCGCCTCGGCCGCTTGGTTGCCGTCGATGACGGGCAGAACCATCCGCTGGCCTTCGAGTATGACCGTCAGGATCGGCTGATCACCGAGCATCAGGGCTGGGGCACCTTGCGCTACGCCTATGACGCGTGCGGTCAGCTCAAACGCCTGCGCCTGCCGGACAACAGCAAGCTCGATTATCACTACGCCAAGGGCGGTGCGCTGAGTGCCATTGACCTCAACGGCACGCCGCTCACGCGCCACGTCTACCAGTCCGGTCGCGAGCAGCAACGTCAGCAAGGTCTGCTGCTCAGCGAATATGCCTACGACGATCAGGGCCGACTACTTGCTCACGCCGTAGGCCATCGCGGCGCCTCGCTGTACCGCCGCGATTATGCCTACAGCGCCAACGGCAATCTCGAGCACATTGCCGACAGTCGCCACGGCCAGCGCACCTACGGCTACGACGCCCTCGACCGATTGATTCGCGTACGCCATTCGCGCGACGAACTGCCCGAATCCTTCGCCCACGACCCGGCCGGCAACCTGCTGATGCAGGATCGCCCCGGCCCCGCGCAGATCAAGGGCAATCGCCTGCTGATGCAGGGCGATCGCCACTACGACTACGACGCCTTCGGCAACCTGATCCGCGAACGCCGAGGCCACGGCCAGACCCTCGTCACCGAATACCGCTACGACTGCCAGCACCGCCTCATCGGCCTGACCCGCCCCGACGGCCAGACCGCCACTTACCAATACGACGCCTTCGGCCGGCGCATCCGCAAAACCATCGACGGAGCCGTCACCGAGTTCTTCTGGCAAGGCGAGCACCTCGTCGCCGAAAGCAGCGCGACGCAATACCGCAGCTTCCTCTACGAACCCGGCACCTTTCGCCCACTGGCGCTGCTCGACGGCAAAGGCCCGAAAAAAGCCTGCCCGTTCTACTACCAACTCGACCACCTCGGCACCCCGCAGGAACTCACCGACTACAGCGGCGAAATCGTCTGGTCCGCGCAATACGACGCCTACGGCAAAGTCGCCGCCGTCACCCTCGCCGGCGAAGACTACCTCGACCAGCCGCTGCGTTTTCAGGGGCAGTACTTCGATGTTGAAAGCGGCCTGCATTACAACCGCCATCGGTATTACGACCCGAGGTTGGGGCGGTACCTGACGCCGGATCCGGTGAAGCTCGCGGGCGGGTTGAATCAGTACCAGTACGTGCCGAATCCGACGGGGTGGGTGGATCCGTTGGGGTTGACGTCCAATTGCCCGCCGCCTAACAAGAATAATAAGAATTGCCAGTTACCTACCGTCGATAAAGGCGCTCCGATTCTTCCTAGGCCGCTGCCTGAGGCAGATGCTAAGCGTGAAGTTCTGGCATGGGAAAGGCGATACCGTATGCACTCAGTAGAAAAGCATGGGCCAGAAATCCCCGATGCGGCGCTTAAGCAGCGTTCTATTGATGGATCTCATCCAACTAAAAAGGGTAGAAGAGAAGCGATAAATGCGAGCTCACAATTCACAAGCTGGACCTTACAACATCAAGCTATCGCTTATGCTCTCTCCAAGATGAACAAGGCTGTGCCGGAGCCTACCGGACATGATGCTGCAGGTAATCCCTACGTTCAAGTGCAAATTCCCGGCGTGGGGCGAGGTTATAAACCGAATAGCAAAGATCCTGCTAATCCGAAATATATTGAAGTGATGAATGAGGCGGAAATAAGATTTCGTAAAAACGATGTCAAACGCCCATTTACGGCCTTCACTAGATAGGGAGTATTTGCATGAAGTCACCGTTTGAAAATGTAGCTCTGCCTTGGGAGCCAAAAATTTCCTATTTTCTGGGAGCGCTCGAAATCTACGATAGAGAAGAAGAGGGTGAAGTATATTTGCGATACGATCCTAACGTGCCTAGCGAGCGTAAGGAGGTAATTGAAAAGTTTTTGATCCCTGATCTGGAATATCTTGGTTACAGGCATAAGTACGCCTTGCTCGAAGTGTTGAAAGATGCTCTTCAGGACCAAAGCCATGATTTTTCTGTGCAGTTTGAGAATGATTATGACGAATGCATAACTATGGTGTGGAGTAACGACGAAGTTGAAAATGCCCGTCTTTTTTTTCAGGATATCTACCGAGTGGCTAGTGAAGTGTGGAGGGAGGATTTACACCGCGCCAGTCTTGAGGACCGATTAAGTTGGTAATGCGAAATGTTGAGACGCTGATCCATTCTTAAAAATCGAATTGGCCAGACCGCCTGCTAGCAAACCTTCTCAGAAGATACCACCGTTTAGCTAGTCAACATTGAGATCTGAGGGGAAGGAGCGCTGCCAACCTCTAACAAATAAACACTAAACCCCACAACCCCCTTCGCATGATGCTTCGCCTGCGAAGCCATCTCCGCAAGCTGGCTGGCATCAAGCGTTGCGCAAGCTTCAGGTCGCAAATGCACCACCCCGATCGATAACGACAACAGCGCAAACTCCTGCCGCACGCCTTGGCGATTGGGTGCAACGAAGCAGCCGGCTTCCAGATGTTCGGGGCGGTAGAAGCGGCGGCATTGGCTTTGGAAGTCGTCGAGGAGTTGGTTGAGGCGTTTGCGCCAGTCTTCGGGGCCGAGGACGAGGAGGAAGTCGTCGCCGCCGATGTGGCCGACGAAGTCGCGGGTGGGGTCGATGCGTTCGTTGAGGCATTGGGCGAGGCAGAGCAGAACTTCGTCGCCGCGGCCGTAGCCGTAGATGTCGTTGAAGGGTTTGAAGCTGTCGATGTCCACGTAGCAGATGATCGACTCGCGGGCCTGTTGCAGCAGGCGGGTGAGGCATTGCTGGATCGGTACGTTGCCCGGCAGCAGGGTGAGTGGATTGGCGTAGCGCGCCTGTTGGATTTTCAGTTCGGTGATCAGTTTCAGCACGTCGATCACCCGGCCGAGGCCCAGGTAGCCGCCGTTGAGAGTGATGATGAAGTCTTCTTCGATGCGTTGGCGGGCGCGGCTGGTGATCAGGCGACTGACTTGTTGCAGTGACTGGCTCATTTCCACGGCGAGAAAATCATCGTTCATCAGGCGGCTGATCGGTTTGCGCGCAAACAGGTCGGTGGCAAACGGTTTGAGCAGGGCGTCGGAAAGCGAATGGCGATGGACGATGCCGCAGGGCTGGCCTTGTTCGTCGAGCACGGCGAGTGAATTGAGGTTGGCTTGGCGACGGAAGGCTTCCAGCACGGTGGCGGTCGGCGTATCACGCTGCACGGCGGGCTGGTCGTTGAGCAGGGCGCTCAGGTCGCTGCCTTCGTCGGTCAGCGCGACGGCGCTGCTGTCGTGTTTGGGCATCATGGCGCGGGCGTCGCGGGATGGATGTTCCTGCGGACGGCCGAGCAGGTAACCCTGCACCAGATCGACGCCCATTTCAGTCAGCACCGCGAGTTCTTCCGGTAGCTCGATACCCTCGGCAATGACTTGCGCGCGGGACGCCTTGGCTATCTGCAGAATTGAACCGACAAACTCTCTTTTCAACGCATCCTGATGAATGCCATCGATAAAGTGCCGGTCGATCTTCACATAATCCGGACGCAACTCCGACCACAGGCGCAGGCTTGAATACCCCGCACCCAAATCATCCAGCGCGATGGAGAATCCCATCGCCCGGTAGTGGTGCAGAGCGGTTTGCAGCAAATGGAAGTCATCGATTGGCGTCTGCTCGGTGAGCTCGATCACCACTTGGCTTGGCGCGATGCCCAAGTCCTGCAGCAGTTGCAGGGTGCGCCCCGGTTGGTGCGCGGCTTCGAGCAGGGACTCCGGGGAAACGTTGAGGAACAGTTTGCCCGGCAACTGCTGCTCGTTGAAGCGGCGGCAGGCGCTTTGTCGGCAGGCGATTTCCAGTTCGCTCAAGCGACCAGCCTGCCGGGCTACGGCGAACAGGGCAATTGGCGAGTGAAGAGGGCTGTTGGACGGGCCACGGGTGAGGGCTTCGTAGCCGAGAATGCGGCGTTCGGAGAGGCAGATGATCGGCTGGAACAGACTGTGTAAACCGCTTTGAGTCAGAATCGAGCTCAAGGCGCTCAGCTGTTCGGTCGTGGTCATGGCAGTCTCTGGCGATAAAAAAAGGACCGGGAGCGATTGCTCCCGGTCCTTTATTGCACGACAGAATGATGACTGTTTGATGACGATCCGAGGATCGTCAGCACTAAATTGCCATCACTTACTTCTTGGCCACCTGATTGCTCAGTTTCAGGTAATCCAGAAGTACGCGCCCGGTTTCGCTCAGGTAGGCATCGTCTTCCGGTTTGACCTTGTCCGGCTCGGCAGCGGCCAATGCGTCTTCGTCTTCTTTCTTCAACTCTTTGAGCGGCTCTTCGCCTTTGGCCTTGCGACGGATGTTCTCCATTGCCAGCTGCTTGGCGTCGATGTCGGCGTGCTGGGCACGACGATCGGCTTCGTTGAGGCTGACGGTTTTTTCTTCCATCAGTTTCTGCGCCAGGGCCAGCTTGTCGCGAATGAACACGAACTCGGCATCCTTGTTGGTGCGTGCGTCATGCTCGGACTTCAGCTGGGCGAGGAACGGCTTGAACGGATCGGCGGCCGGTTTGATCGCCGCGCGGATGGTGTCCCACGGCATCGCCTCTGGCAGGGCGCTTTCGCCGATTTCCTTGGTGTCGATCAGCGACGGATAGTCGATGTCCGGCAGCACGCCCTGATGCTGGGTGCTCTGCCCGGAGACGCGGTAGAACTTGGCCAGGGTCAGTTTCAGTTCGCCATGGTTCAGCGGCTGAATGGTCTGCACGGTGCCTTTGCCGAAGGTCTGGCCACCGATGATCAATGCACGATGGTAGTCCTGCATGGCGCCGGCGAAGATCTCCGAAGCCGAGGCGGACAGGCGGTTGACCAGCAGTGCCATCGGGCCTTTGTAGAACGCACCCGGGTTTTCGTCTTCAAGCACGTCGACGCGGCCATCGGCGTTACGCACGAGTACGGTCGGGCCTTTGTCGATGAACAGGCTGGTCAGCTCGGTGGCTTCCTGCAGGGAGCCGCCGCCGTTGTTGCGCAGGTCGATGACCACGCCGTCGACTTTGTCTTTCTGCAACTCGGTGAGCAGCTTCTTGACGTCGCGAGTGGTGCTCTTGTAATCCGGATCGCCGGCACGGAACGCCTTGAAGTCGAGGTAGAAAGCCGGGATCTCGATCACGCCGAGTTTGTAATCCTTGCCGTCCTGTTTCAGGCTGAGGATCGACTTTTTCACGGCCTGGTCTTCGAGCTTCACCGCTTCACGGGTGATCGGCACGATCTTGGTGGTCTGGTCATTCGGCGCATTGCTCGCCGGGATGACTTCCAGACGCACCACGGTGCCTTTCGGACCGCGAATCAATTTGACCACTTCGTCCAGACGCCAGCCGACCACGTCGACCATTTCCTTGTTGCCCTGGGCAACGCCGATGATCTTGTCTGCCGGAGCGACCTGCTTGGTCTTGTCCGCCGGGCCTGCCGGTACCAGACGTACGACTTTCACTTGATCGTTGTCGCTCTGCAACACGGCACCGATGCCCTCGAGGGACAGGCTCATGTTGATGTCGAAGTTTTCCGCGTTATCCGGCGATAGATAGTTGGTGTGCGGATCGTAGGACATGGCGAAGGTGTTGATGTACGCCTGGAAGATGTCCTCGGCACGGGTCTGGTCGAGGCGCGCCAACTGATTCTTGTAGCGCTTGGTCAGGGTTTCCTGGATCTGCTTCGGCTCTTTGCCGGCGATCTTCTGGCGCAGCACTTCATCCTTGACGCGTTTGCGCCACAGGTCGTCGAGTTCTGCGGTGGACTTGAGCCAAGGCGCGTCCTTGCGATCGATCAGCAAGGTCTCCTTGGTATTGAAGTCGATCTTGTCGACGCCCTTGTTCAGCTCGGCAAGGGCGAAGTCCAGACGCGCCTTGACGCGGTCCAGGTAGCGCTTGTAGATGGTGAACCCGGCATTGAGGTCGCCGCTTTTGAGGAAATCGTCGAACTGGGTTTTCCACTTGTCGAATTCGGCAATGTCGCTGGCCATGAAATAGCTGCGGGACGGGTCGAGCAGCTTGATGTAGCTGTCGTAGATGATCACCGAGCGCGCATCATCGAGCGGCGGCTTGCTGTAGTGGTGACGCTTGAGCAACTCGACGACGTTCAGGCTGGCGATGACTTCATCGCGATCAGGCTGCAACTTGTCCCAGCTGTTGGCTGCGAATGTGGTGCCCGACACCGGCAACAGACCGATACCGATGAAAAGAGCGAGGGCGGTGCTGGGGAGCAGATGCTTCATGCTGATTCGACGCGGGGACAATTGATAACGCATATTAGGCCGTCTTTGAAGTCGCCGGTTCTTTGAGAGCCGGTCGCATAATGCAAAAAGCCCGGCGCTACAGCTTCGGGCTCAGTCCAGACTCACTATGGAGGCACTGTGAAGGCATTGCAAGGCGTTGAAGGTCAAGTGGCATGGGTTGAAGAGCCGAGTCCTACATGCGATGTAGGACAAGTCCGCATCCGTGTGGCGGCAGCCGGCCTCAATCGCGCCGATTTATTACAGAAGGCAGGGCTTTATCCGCCGCCGCCCGGGGCCAGCCAAGTGCTCGGTCTTGAATGCTCGGGCGTGATCAGCGAGGTCGGCGCGGGCTCGGCCTGGCAGGTCGGCGATCGGGTCTGCGCCTTGCTGGCCGGGGGCGGCATGGCCGAAGAAGTGGTCGTCGACGGACGGCATGTGTTGCCGGTCCCTGAAGGTGTTTCGCTGATCGAGGCAGCGGCATTGCCCGAGGTTTACGCCACCGTCTGGCTGAATGTGTTTCAACTTGCAGCGCTGAAACCCGGTGAGAAAATTCTCCTGCACGCCGGCGCAAGTGGAATCGGTTCAGCGGCCATTCAGCTGTGCAAGGCGTTTGGTAACCCGTGCTGGGTCAGCGTCGGTACCGCCGAACGCCTGGCTTACTGCGAAGCACTGGGGGCTCAGGGCGGTGTGGTGCGCACCGATGATATCGAGAGCCTGCGCGACTTCGGGCCATTCGACGTGATTCTCGATCCGGTGGGCGGCAATTATTCGGCGTTGAACCTCAAACTGATAGCGCTGGACGGACGTTGGGTGTTGATCGGCTTGATGGGCGGCCGCGAGGCAAAACTGGATCTGGCCCAGGTGCTGGGCAAGCGCGTGCAACTGCTCGGCTCGACGTTGCGCAGCCGTGACGATCAGTTCAAGGCCGATCTGCTCAGTGATCTGGGCCAGCATGTATGGCCGCTGTTTGCCGAGGGTCGCTTGCGTGCGCAATTGGCCAAAGCGTTTGCGGTGAAGGATGCCGAAGCGGCGTTCGCCGAGCTGGCGAGCAATACGGTGGCGGGCAAGTTGGTGTTGGTGATTAACGACAGTCTCACCTGACATCACCAAGCCTTGTGGCGAGGGAGCTTGCTCCCGCTGGGTCGCGAAGCGGCCCCAATCATTCAATGCGCTGGGTCAGTTCATACCGGTTGCATCGATTTGCGACTGCTGCGCAGCCGAGCGGGAGCAAGCTCCCTCGCCACAGGTAGCGTGCACACTGGATCTTCGGTTATTTCCAGTGATGGATCGGCCAGCCGGCCTTTTCTGCGTGCTCCAGCAGCACCGGATCCGGGTTGACCACGTGCGGGAAATCCACCTTCAGCAGCAGCGGCAGATCATTGCGTGAGTCGGAATAGAAACTCGCGCCTTCGAGGTTTTCCTCTTCGGCATCGAGCCATTCCAGCAAGCGGGTGATCTTGCCTTCGCGGTACGTCAGGGTGCCGACGGTGTTGCCGCTGTACACGCCATGGGCGACTTCAAGTTCGATGGCCAGTATCTCGTCGATGCCCAGTCGATCAGCGATCGGACGAACCAGGTGCGTACCGGACGCCGAGATCACCAGAATCCGATCGCCGGCCTTGCGATGGGCGGCGATGGTTCTGGTCGCGTCGCTGAAAATGATCGGCTCGATGAAGTCTTCAACCCAAGGCCCCACGAGGTGCTCGACCTCTTCCGGGGTACGCCCGATCAGCGGTTCGAGGCTGAAGTCCATGTACTCTTCCATGCGCAATTTGCCATGGCTGTAGGCGTCCATCAGCTCATTGTTGCGACGCATGAACGACTCGGGATCGACCCAGCCCAGGCGCCCCATCTGCTCGCTCCAGAGGGTGGCGCAGTCGCCGTGGATCAGCGTTTCGTCCAGATCAAAAATTGCCAAAGCCATCGGGTTCTCTCCGAGAACAGCTGCAAGCTACAAGCCTCGAGCTGCAAGAATTAAAATCAGGTGGACCGAAGTCTACAGCTTGAAGCTTGTAGCTCGAAGCTTGCAGCTGTTTTTAAGCTACTTCGCACAAGGCCGTCGGATCGATGGAAAGTGCCAGGCGCTGTCCGTCGGGATGCAGATCGGCGGCCGAACGGTTGAGCACATCGACCACCAATTCCACACCGCGCGCTTCGACGCGATAACGAATGACGTTGCCGAGCAGGCTGTGGCTGCGGATCTGTGCGTCCAGTTCGCCGACGAGGCTCAGCTCGATGGCTTCCGGGCGGATGGCGATGCGGTGGTTGACCGGCCGTTGCAACAGCTTGGAGGCGGCATCGGCGTCGAGCAGGTTGTAGTTGCCGATGAAGCCGGCGGCGAATACATCCACCGGCGCGGTATAGAGGGTTTCGGCGTCGCCGCTCTGGACGATCTTCCCCTGGTTCATCAGGAAAATGCGATCGGACATGGTCAGCGCTTCTTCCTGATCGTGGGTGACAAAGATCGTGGTCAGGCCGAGCTCCCGCTGGATCTGGCGGATCTGCTCGCGCAGGTGCTTGCGAATCCGTGCGTCGAGTGCTGACAGCGGCTCATCCAGCAGCAACAAACGCGGGCGGGTCACTAGCGAACGGGCGAGGGCAACCCGTTGGCATTGGCCACCGGACAGTTGATGCGGATAGCGGCTGGCGAAGTCATGCAGCTCAACCAGTTTCAGCACTTCAGCGACGCGCTTGTGACTGTCATCGGCATTGACCTTTTGCATGCGCAAGCCGAAAGCGACGTTCTGCTCGACGGTCATGTTGGGGAACAGCGCGTAACTCTGAAAGACCATGCCGATGCCGCGTTTTTGCGGGCTCAACGGCACGATATCGACGCCGTCGAGGAGGATCTGGCCGCCATCCACCGGGGTCAGCCCGGCAATGCAACGCAACAGGGTGGATTTGCCGCACCCGGACGGGCCGAGCAGGGTGACGAACTCGCCCTTGTGGATTTCGCAATCGATATCGCTGAACACCGTGGTGCCGGCATAACTTTTCTGCAGGTGTTGGACGCTGACATAGCTCATTCGCTTTTGTCCTTGTTCAAGATGTTGGCGATCCAGGTCAGGACCAGCACGAAGAAGAAATACGAGATGACCAGCGCACTGGTGAAGTGACCGCTGCTGTTGCGCATGTTGTTCAGATACACCTGCAGGGTTTCGTAGCGCGTGCCGACGAGAATATTGGCGAACACGAACTCGCCGAAAAGGAATGAGAACGACAGCAGCAACGCCACCATCAGACCCTTGCGCAAATTCGGCAGCACCACCAGGAACGCCGCTTGAAAGGTGCTGGCGCCGAGCAGTTGCGCGGCGTCCATCAGGTCGCGCAGGTTGATCGCTTGCAGGTTGTTGGTGATCGCCCGGTACATGAAGGGCAGCGCCACGGTGAAGTAGCAGCCGATCAGAATCCACGGCGTGCCGACCATCGCCATCGGCCCGGAACCGTAGAGCTGCAACAACCCCACCGAGGACACCACTGGCGGCACCGCGAAGGGCAGCAGGATGAGGATGTTCATCAGCGCATCGAGCCTGGGAAAGTAGTAATGCACGACAAACAGCAGCGGCAGGATCAGCACCACCGAGAGCACCAGGGCACCGACGCAGACGATCAGTGACTGGCCGAAGGCGTGCAGAAAGCGCGGATCGCTCCACAGCTGGATGTACCACTTGAAGGTGAAGCCGCTGGGCAGGATGGTCGCCGACCAACTGCTGGCGATCGAGTAGACCAGTGTGCCAGCCAGCGGCAACAACAGGATGGCGAACAGCAGGTAGACCACGACGCGGTGGTAGAGGCCGGCCGGGCCGGATTCAGCGCGAGACATGGTAGCTCCTCTTCAGCAGCAGTTGATGCACGACGGTGACGATGGTCATCAGCGCCACGAGCACCACGGCCAGTGCACTGGCCAGGTTCGGATCGAGGGAAATGTCCCCGGACACCATCGCTGCGATACGGATCGGCAGAACGTTGAAGTTGCCGGTGGTCAGCGCATAAACCGTGGCGTACGCGCCAAGGGCGTTGGCCAGCAGGATGACGAAAGTGCCGAGCAGTGCCGGGGTCAGCACCGGCAGACCGATGTGCCGCCAGAACTGCCAGCCGTTGGCGCCGAGCAACGCAGCGGACTCGCGCCAGTCTTCACGCAAGGCGTCGAAGGCCGGGTAGAGCAGCAGCACGCCGAGGGGAATCTGGAAGTAGGTGTAGAGAATGATCAGGCCGGTTTTCGAATAAAGGTTGAAGTCCTGAATGATCCCCGACTGCTTGAGCATGATGGTGATGCTGCCGTTGAAACCGAGCAGGATGATGAACGCGAACGCCAGCGGCACGCCGGCGAAGTTGCTGGTCATGTTGGCGAAGGCATTCACGAAGTTGCGCAGCTTCGAATCGACTCGGCGCAATGAATATGCGCCGAGCACGGCGATGATGATGCCGAATAAGCTCGACCAGAAACTGATCTCGAGGCTGTACTGGATCGCCTGCCGATAGAATTTCGATCCGAAGACCTTGCTGAAATTGGCCAGGCCCCAACCGGACTCTTCCGATTGCAGGCTGTTGATCATCACCCAGACCAGCGGGGCGATTTCGAAAACGATGAAGAACAGCGCGAAGGGCACCAGACACAGCGCCGCGAGCCATTTGCCGCGAGTCATGGAGTTCACTTGAGCAGCTCCCGGCACACAGGTTTGTCGTGGGGCACGCCGAGCAGTTCGCAGACTGTGCCGCAGAGCTCGGTCTGTTTCGGTGTGGCGTCAGGGTTGAGGCTGAACGCATCGCCGAGGACGAACAGCGGCACCTGACGTTCTTCCACCAGCAGGCCGTTGTGCGAGCGATCGTTGTTCATGCCGTGGTCGGCGGTCACCAATACCTGATAACCAGCGTCGAGCCAGGTCTGCAGATAGTCGGCGAGGATGATGTCCGCGGAGCGGGCGCTGTTGCGGTATTGCGAGCTGTCGAGGCCGTGCTTGTGCCCGGCATCGTCGATGTTCATCGGATGGATCAGCAGAAAGTTCGGCGCGTGACGCAGGCGCAGGTTTTCCGCGTCGGCGAACAGGTGCGAATCCGGATAATGATCGTTCCAGTAGAAATGGCCGTGCTGGATCGGCAACGTCGGATCGTCGGTGTGGCGGTCGCGCGCCGCCACGAACGGTGAGCGGTTATACAACTCGCTGACCCAGTGGTACGCCGCAGCGGCGGTTTTCAGTCCGGCATCGCGGGCGTAGTGATAGATGCTGCGCTGGCTGGACAGGCGCGAGACGTTGTTGTGGACGATGCCGCTGTCGATCGGCGGCACGCCGGTGAGAATGCATTCATAGAGCGGCCGGGACAGGGCGGGCAGTTCGCACTCCAGTTGATAGAGCGCCGCGCGTCCTGCGCCGACATAAGCCTGCAGATGCCCCATAGCGTGACGCGCAACCTCGTAATTGAGGCCGTCGAGCACGACAAGGATGACGTTGTGCTTCATAGGGGCAAGAACTCCGCGAAACAGGAAAATTCAGATCCAACCGAGATCCCCTGTAGGAGTGAGCCTGCTCGCGATGGCAGTGGTTCAGCCAACATCGTCGTTGAATGTTCGACCGCTATCGCGAGCAGGCTCACTCCTACATGGGGATTTGTTTCAGGTCACATAGTGGTGATCAGGTTTATTTCATCTCTACGATGACTTCCTCGTTCCACTGCTGCGGCAGGGCTTTGGAGGTCTTTTCCCACGCGTCGGCATCCTTGACCGGCGTGACCTTCTTGTACTGCTCGTTCGGCAGCAGTTTGGCTTTCACGTCTTCCGGCAGTTGCAGGTGTTCGGCGCGGATCGGACGGGCGTTGCCGCGGGCGAGGTTGGTCTGGCCGGCGTCGCTGAAGATGTATTCGCGGGTCAGCTTGGCGGCGTTGGGGTTTTTCGCGTATTTGTTGATGATCGTGGTGTAGCCGGAAATCACCGAACCATCGGACGGGATCAGCACCACGTAATCATCCGGGTTGGCCATCTTGGCTTTGTAGCTGAGGCCGTTGAAATCCCAGACCACACCGACTTCGATCTCGCCTTTTTCCATGGTGGCGATGGTCGGGTTGGCCATCGACAGGCGACCCTGTTTGGCGAGGTCGGCGAACAGCAGCAGGGCTGGCTTGATGTTCTTCTCGTCACCACCGTTGGCCAAAGCCGCGGCGAGCACGCCGTTGGCGGCCTGGGCGGCGGTGCTGACGTCGCCGATGGAGACCTTGTACTTGCCGGTTTTCAGATCCGCCCATTTGGTCGGCACGTCGGAGCCATGCAGCAGCTTCTTGTTGACGATAAAGGCGATGGTGCCGGTGTAGGCCAGCGCCCAGTTGCCGTCCTTGTCCTTGGCCCAGTCCGGAACCTGGTCCCAGGTGCTCGGCTTGTACGGTTGCACCACACCTTGCTTGACCGCGATCGGGCCGAAGGCGGCACCGACGTCGCCAATGTCGGCAGTAGCATTGTCTTTTTCGGCGGCGAACTTGGCGATTTCCTGGGCCGAACTCATGTCGGTGTCGATGTGTTTCAGGCCGTATTTGTTGGCCAGGTCTTCCCAGGTGCCTTTCCAGTTGGCCCAGTCATCGGGCATCCCGACGCTGTTGACGGCGCCTTCCGCCTTCGCAGCGGCTTCGAGGGTTTTCAGATCGGTGTCGGCCGCCATCGCGGCGGTGCACATTGCAATGGTCGAGCCTAACAGTGTTGCCAGGAAAAGCTGTTTCATTCCGAAGCTCCTTGGTCGTGTTCAACGCTGCGATTGCGGTTGTGTTGGTCTAGGTCAGCAATACCTGAGCCAATTTAGGCAGGCTGGATGACACTTTGATGTCGATGGCCTTGTGGCAGGTCGTTTGCCTGCCCGGGATCGGTGGCTGCCAAATAAGCGTAGACCATGGCGCAGGCCCGGCGGGCAGGGGACTTGGCCGATGTATTGCAAGCCGTGAACGCGACCGTTCGGCAGTTTTGTCATCTGTCGGTCATCTGCACTGCCTAGGCTTGCAATCTACGCAAGCGCTTTGATCGGCGGTCAGTTACGCCCCGAAACAGTGCTGGTCTAGTCCAGATAGGTAACGTTGATGCGCGACGAGGCAACGAAAGCGGTGACAACCATTGGCCAAGTGCTGCAGGAGCAGATTGATCATGGTTTGCTGGCGGCCGGGAGCAAGTTGCCGGCCGAGCGCAAGCTGAGCGAGTTGTTCGGGACCACGCGGATCACCGTGCGTGAGGCGTTGCTGCAACTGGAGGCGCAGGGGCAGATTTATCGCGAGGAGCGGCGCGGCTGGTTCGTGTCGCCGCCGCGTCTGGCTTACAACCTGATGCAGCGCAGTCACTTTCACGCGATGGTCAGTGCGCAGGGGCGCGAGCCTTCGACCGAGGTGATTTCGGCGCGCTTGCAGCCGGCTTCGGCGGCGGTGTGTGCGTGGTTGCAGTTGCCGGCGTTGTCGAGCGTGATTCAGATTTGCCGCTCGCGGCGCATCGATGGGCGGTTGGTGTTGTATGTGGAACACTATTTGAATCCGCAGTTTTTTCCGGGGATTCTTGATTTTGATTTGAATCAGTCGATTACCGAGCTGTATGCCGGGCATTACGATTTGCACTATGGGCGGGTGCGCTTCGAGATTGTGCCTACGTCTTTATCTGTCGATGCGGCGGCGGCTTTGCGGGTGTCGGTGGGGAGTCCGGGGTTGCGCATTGCGCGGGTCAATTATGATCAGCATGGGCGGTTGATTGATTGTGATCTGGAGTTTTGGCGGCACGATGCGATTCACGTTGGGGTTGATGTGGTTTGACCTTTTTTGACCTTGGCGGCCTCTGGGCCGACCAGGTTTTGGGGTTTTTGGGTGTATATCCGTTGCTGCGGTAACGGCTTCTTATGGTTCCGCCCTTACGGCGGGTCACCTTTTTCAAACGCCAAAAAGGTAACCGAAAAGGCTGCGCCCTGACGTTCGGCCCCTCGCTGGGGCTCGGGGTTCCTTCGCTGCGGGATCGATCCTGGCGCAGCGGCTCCGGTTTGCTTCGCTGCACCTACACTCGCTGTGTCCGACTGCGTCGTACGGTCGCTGCGCTCCCACGCCCCGATCAATCCCTCCGCTCAGCCTGCCGACGGGCTCCAAGATCAAGATCAAGAGCTACTCGAGCTTGCGCTCATTGTTTTGAGTGGTGAAAAGCATGCGGTGTCTGGCTTTGGTTTTGTGCTGGATTCGCCCCTCATCGGAACGCCGCCCGCCCAGCCCTCTCCCGAGGGAGAGGGAGCCGATTTGTGAGTTGTTCAAAATCTGCATTCAACTCGGTATCTCAGGTTGGCATACCTCATTCGAACAACCCGGTCAGTCCCCTCTCCCTCTGGGAGAGGGCTAGGGTGAGGGGCTTTTGAGCTTCAGGATTCCAGCCATCTCGGTTTACTTGCCCAACCCCGCATTCCCATACAGATAATCCGTTGCCAACGAAGCCAATGTCCTGACCCCAACCACTAGCGCCGATTCATCCACGAAGAACCCCGGATTATGATTCGGCGCGGCTTTGCTCATGTCCTGATCCCGGGGCGTCACTCCGAGAAACACGAACAACCCTGGCGCCTCTTTGGCAAAGAACGAGAAATCCTCCGCACCACCCACCAGAGGACCCTGCACCACATCATCCTTGGCGGCCCACTTCAGGGTCGGCAGCATCTTTTCCGTCAGTGCCGGGTTGTTGATCGTCGGGTCGTACTTTTCGATGATGGTGACGTCGGCTTTGGCGCCGCCGCTTTCGGCGATTTTCTCGATCGTCTGGCGTACGTCGGCATGCAGTTTCTGGCGGATGCCGTAGTCGTAGGAGCGGATCGTGCCGGTCATGTCGAGTGATTCGGGGATGATGTTGTAGCGGGTGCCGCCGTTGATGGTGCCGATGCTGACTACCGAGGGGTAAGAGGAAATGTCGGTGCGACGGCTGACCACGGTTTGCAGGCCGACGATGGTTTGCGCGCCGACGGTGATCGGGTCGATGCCGTCCCACGGGCGGCCGGCGTGGGTTTGTTTGCCGTGGATCTTGATCCGCAGGTCGTCGGAACTGGCCAGGGTCGGCCCGGGGCGGTAGGCGATCTGGCCGGCGGGAACGCCGGCCCAGACGTGCAGGCCGAACACTGCGTCGGGTTTCGGCGATTTCATCACGCCTTCTTCGACCATCATTTTTGCGCCCCAAGTATTTTTGCCGTCGGGAATGAAATCGCTCGGGCCTTCTTCGGCGGGCTGGAAGTAGAACACCACGGTGCCGGGCAGGGTGTCGCGCATGCCCGTCAGAATTTTCGCGGCGCTGAGCAGGATCGCGGTGTGGGCGTCGTGGCCGCAGGCGTGCATGACGTCGACTTCCTTGTCGAGATACGTGCCTTTGGCTTTCGAAGCGAACGGCAAGTCGGAGACTTCCTTGACCGGCAGCGCGTCCATGTCGGCGCGCAGCGCCACGGTCGGGCCGGGCAGGGCGCCCTTCAGGATAGCAACCACACCGGTCCGGGCGACGCCGGTTTTCACTTCCAGGCCCATGGCTTGCAGCTGTTTGGCGACCAGCTCAGCGGTGCGTTTTTCGGTGTTGCCGAGCTCCGGATGAGCGTGAAGGTCGCGGCGGGTTTCCAGCAGCTCCGGTTCAAGCTTTTGCGCCTGCTCGGCGATCTGTGTGCGGGCGCTGTCCATCGTCGCGGCGCCGGCGTGGCTGGCGATCAGCGTGAGCAGGATGGTTTGGGCAATGCGCGTCAGATACATGGGGTTCTCCTTGATTATTGTTGTCGGGCTTCCTTGCCTGTGACAAAGGCTCTGCACGCAAGTGCGATCGGTTCAGGAACGCGCCACGCGGTCCGACAGATTTACCTCTGAGCCTGAAGTTTTTAACGAAAACTCCTACCGCTTTATCAGTTCCGTCCGGCGTGACAGATAAAACCCGGGCGATAACTATGTACCGCACCGCGCAACATTCATTTCCATAAATTTCTCCAAGTGCCGGTCACGTTATTGGCTATTCGACATTAACGGTGACCGGTCAGAGCGACGAACCCAATGTCCATGGAGGATTTATAAATGCAGCGTAATGGATTAACGCTTCCGCCGATTGTTGTGCGCCCGGATAAACAAGATGAGTACTTACATTATTTAGGTGCAGGAGACGGCTCGGGACCAGGTATCAACGTTGCACCCTTGGGTGAAATACTCGATATGGAAAGTATCTACAAAGATACTTCCAGAAACATTGCTCAGGTCATCGAACTTGAACTGGCAGAAGTACGGGCAGCGGGTGATCAAAGTGTCTTGCCTCCTTTGGATGCGCTGGCGCGGGAGATGCGTTTCAGGGAGTCGCTGATCGCCAGAAAATTTGGCGCGCTTCTGGTGGCCAAGGACGTGGCCATCCAGCGTTTCGGCCACGACCAGGTTGAAACCTTTTTCAACGGGGGGCGCTTACCGCAAGTCAATCGGCGAGGCGGCAACGTCAGCGTAAGGCAGGCATACAGCGCCTTGTTCAATGCCAAGTTGCTGGTCGAAGGCATTGGCGTATTGAACAGCCAGTCGGCCACGGTCAAGGGCATGATTGCTGTGGTGCAAGCGCAGGAAGCCGAGCGGATCGCTCAAGAGCAGGCGCGGTTGGCGGCGGAACACGCCCGGCAGGTTGCACAGGAACAGGCCCGCGTTGCTCAGGAGCAGGCGCGGCGGCTGGCGGAAGAACTGGCGCGGCAGGCCGCCGCCAATGAACTCAGGCGGCTTGAAGAAGAACAGGCACGCTTGGCGGCTGAAGCACTGGAGCGCAAGCGTGCCGAGGAACAGGCGGCGCTTGAGGCTGAAGCCGAAGCACGCAGGGTGGCTGAGGAAAAGCGCCGGCAGCAAACCCCCGGTGGGCACAATAGCCCATTGCGCTTTCAGGGCAATATCAGCCACGCCCAACTGGTATTTGCGACCTCGGGTGGGGCGGTTGCGATTGCCGACAGCCTGATGGCGGGTCTTGCCGCTTCGATTCGCTCGGCCGTTGCCGGTTTGTCGGGGCTTGCTGCTGGCACAGCGTCCGGACTGATGGTGGGGGTGAGTGCGTTCGTCTACTCGCCGGTGTTGGGCAATGGTGAGCTGCCTGAACGCTTTCTGCTCAGCCTTCCGTTGGCAGATCTGCTGCCCGGTCCGTTGCCTGATCTGAACACGCTGGCGAACGAAAGAGCACGACTGAATCTGCCGGTGCGTTTGAGCACCCGGCCACTGACGGGATCTCTCGCCGAACTGCTTGTCGTTCCGGTAGCGGGGACAAAACTGCCTTCCGGCGTTCGCGTGATTGCAGCTGGCTACAACGCAGGGGATAACACTTACAGCGCCACGCTCGCTGACATTCCGCCGACCACTGCGGTCTGGACGCCATCGGTAACGCCTACAGACAGTTCAACGCTGTTCCCCATCGAAAATCCGGCTCCGCCTCGATACATCGGCGGCAATCTGGTGCCGATCGAAGGTCGGATCGACGCTCATCCGGGTCGGGGCAACATTCGTTTCGACGACTTCATTCTGGTCTACCCCCCGGAAGTGGGTCTGCCGCCGCAGTACGTCATGTTCCGGGATCGACGCAATGATCCTGGGGTGGCGAGTGGTTATGGAGCGTCGGTTCAAGGTGGGTGGCTGGAGGCGGCTACGCAAGGTGAGGGCGCGGCGATTCCCTCAAAAATCGCAGATCAATTGCGAGGCAAGAATTTCAAGGATTTCAGGGCATTCAGGGAGACTTTCTGGAAAGCGGTGAGCGCTGACGCGGAACTGGCGATGTCGTTTGATCCAGGCAGTCTCAGCGCAATGAGCAAAGGCCGATCACCGTATGTGAAAGCGGGCGATCGAGTTGGTAAACGAGTGAAGTTTGAGTTGCACCACGTCTCATCGTTATCGGATGGTGGGCAGTTGTACGATATCGATAATCTGCGGTTGCTAACTCCGAAACAGCATTTGGCAGTTCACAAGGGAGCCGAGTAATGAAAAAATTAATGATCAATGAAATGTCCGAAGAGCAATTCTTGCATTTTGTACAAAAGATATATCAATCGGATTATGCGACTGAAAAGGGGCAAACCATAGCTGTAATGGAGTTTGAACGACTGAGCGAACATCCAGCGGGTTCCGATTTAATCTACTATCCAGAGTCGGGAAAAAGTGGTCCGGAAAATATTGTGGCGGAAGTAAAAAGGTGGCGCGCCGCTGAAGGAAAACCGGGTTTCAAAGCCAGATAAAACTAGCCCCCTATTGGTATCACCTGCCAATAGGGGGGCCATCTCTCTTCAGCCTTCCTTTTTCATTTCAACCCCAGGCGTAATCACCTGCACACTCATCCGCGGTGTCGCCAGGTCCAGCCCCGCCTCATCCAGTTGCCTTTTCAGCGACAAGTTGAACGCCCGGGAAACCTCCCACTGTTTGATCGGCGCAGTCTTGAAGCGTGCGCGCAGGATCGCGCTGCCGGATTCGAAACTTTCCACGCCCTGGATCTCCAGCGGCGACCAGATGTTGCGGCGTTGCAGCGGATCGCTGCGCATCTTCTGGCCGACGTCGCGCATCAGCTTGATCGCGTCGTCGATTTCCATGTTGTACGGCACGGCAACGCGGAAGATCGCGTAGCCGAATTCCCGCGAGTAGTTCTTGATGCTCTTGATTTCGCTGAACGGGATGGTGTGGACGATACCGTCGATGTCGCGCAGGCGGACGGTGCGGATGGTCAGCCCCTCTACAGTGCCGAGGTGGCCGCCGACGTCGACGTAGTCGTCGATTGCCAGCGAGTCCTCGATGATGATGAACAGGCCAGTGATCAAGTCAGCGACCAGCGACTGCGCGCCGAAACCGATCGCCAGACCGATCACGCCGGCACCGGCGAGCAGTGGCGTGACGTTCATGCCCATGTTCGCCAGAGCGACGATCAGCGCGATGATGAAAATCGCCACGAACAGCACGTTGCGGATCAGCGGCATCATCGTCTGCGCGCGGGCGTTGGCCAGGCCTTTGCGCGAGCGGGTGAGGGCGTGGTGCACGGCGGTGTCGGCGAGGATCCAGATCAGCCAGGAGAAAATCAGCGTGCCGATCAGGCTGAACAGTCTGACGCTGATGTCATGGCCATCACCTTCGGCGAACGCGATCAGCGAATGGCCCCAGACACGCAGGCCCAGCTCGATGAAGATCAGCCACACCAGCAAATGCGCGAGGGTATAGAAGAAGTTCTTCAGGCGCTCCGAGTACAGCGCATGGCGTTTCGGCCCGCGTTGCGGCTTCAACGAATGACGACGCACGAGGCCGTTGATGACCATGCACAACACCAGCAGAACCGTGCAGATCAGCGACTGCCGCAGCGCGGTGCTGGTGTCGCCGGCGGAGACGAACGTGGCGAACAGCGAGATGCCGACCAGCACCAGCGCCGGCACGTACCAGAAGGTACCGAGGATCTCGATGGTGTCGCTGAGGGCGCGGCGGGTCAGGCGGCGTGACAGTGGCTGGTTGCGGATCAGGTGCGCGATCGGCCGGCGGAATCGCAGAATGAACAGGCCGGTCGACAGCGCCGCGAGTACGTTGGCGGTGGTCGCGGCGGTGTGGGCCAGATGCACGCCCAGGCTTTCCACCAGACGCGGATCGCTCAGCGCTTCACCGAACGCAGCAAAGCTGCCGATCAGCCACAGTGGCCGGAACGCCTGATGACGAAGAATGTACAGCGCGCGATGGCGGTGCGGGCCGTCGAGCAGAGAGAAGGCAATCACGCAGATCGCCGAGAAACAGGTGCCCACCACCAAGGCATACGCCAGCACCATTGCCAGGCTTTTGCCCAGCGATGACGGCAGCACGTAGCTCATGTAGACCGTCATCACCAACGCGATCAGCCACGGCCCGAGCTTGCGCAGGGCGAAACGCAGCATGTCGAGGGCCTTGGGGTGTTGCGGCAGCTCTTCGGTGAGGCCGAAGCGCATACGGACGCGGTGGCCAAGCCAGATCAGCGCGGCGGCGAGCAGGCTCCAGACCATCAGGATCACGGCGAAGCCGAAGATGATCGGCAGCCATTCATTGGCCGGCAGCAGCTTGCTGGTCAGTTCGTCCTTGGCCAGGTCGAATTCGTTGGACCAGCGGGTGAGCGGGCTGTCGGCGCCGGAAAACTGTTTTTCGAAGTTGGCGAGGGTGCCACCGATCAGGCCCAGCACGCCTTCTTCCGGGGTGGCCTGGGCTTTCTTCGTGGCGTCGCGCAGTTTCTTCAGATCGCTGAGCAGCTGCGCGCGTTGCTTGTCGTTTTCCAGTGACTTGATCACTTCGTCCAGCGACTGGCCGAGGGGTTCCTGGGCTTCAGCTTGCGGCTTGGAAGTGTTGAGCAGGCCGGGCAGACCGACCGCTTGCGCGGGCGCCAGCGGCAGCAGCGTCATGATCAAGACAAGCAACAGACCGGGTACAGCAAAAAGACGAGCGAACACCAGAAGACAACCTCGCGATAGGCGGATGCGCTGGAGTGTACGAGGCCCTCCGGCGCAATGCGAGCCGGGCGCGGTCATTCGTTGAGTTTGGCGAGGATCTTGTAGACCACGGTGGCGAGGATCATCAGCATGCCGATCCACATGGCCAACACCCCGGCGTTCTTGTCACGGAAGTTGAAGCCGATGGCCAGCAGGATCATTCCGCTGAGGATGGGAATGAGCATGGCGTGGAAGGAGGACATCGAGATCATGGAGACTGCCTTGTCTGGTGGGATCCGTTGAGTCTAGGCAGGTTTTCGAGGCGGGGTGTGATGTGGCTCAGGAATGCATCAAGTCAGAGAGGATTCTGCTGCGTGCACAGGCGCTTTCGCGAGCAGGCTCGCTCCCACAGGTTGGAATGCTACTCAATGTGGGAGCGAGCCTGCTCGCGAAGTTTTTCAGCCTTTACGGCAACTCACGACTGGCATAAAACGCGCTGAGCACTTTGACCAGGTGCGCCAGGTCATGGCTGCCGCACAGCTCGCGGATCGAGTGCATGGCAAAGGTCGGCAGACCGATGTCGACGGTGCGAACCCCCAGGTGGCTGGCGGTGATCGGGCCGATGGTCGAGCCGCAGCCCATGTCGCTGCGCACCACGAAACTTTGCACCGGGACTTCTTCAGCCATGCACAGATGGCGGAAGAAACCGGCGGTTTCGCTGTTGGTGGCGTAGCGCTGGTTGCTGTTGACCTTGATCACCGGGCCGGCGTTGAGTTTCGGGCCGTGATTGGCGTCGTGTTTTTCCGCGTAGTTGGGATGCACGCCGTGGGCGTTGTCGGCCGAGACCAGCAGGGATTTCTGGATGGTGCGGACAAACTCGTCACCTTCCGGCAGCAGGCGGCGCAAAGTCTGCTCGAGCATCGGGCCATCGGCACCGCAGGCCGAGCAGGAGCCGACTTCTTCGTGGTCGTTGCACACCAGCACGCAGGTTTCGTCGGTCTCGGCGGTGAGCAAGGCTTGCAGGCCGGCGTAGCACGACAGCAGGTTGTCGAGACGCGCACCGGCAATGAAATCACCGTTCAGACCGATGACCGCTGCGCTTTGCGTGTCGTAGAAACTCAGCTCGTAATCGAGCACAACGTCGGCATTCAGGCCGTGTTCGCGGGCCAGTTGATCGGTGAGCACGGCGCGGAAATCGACGCGCTCGTCACCGGCAAATTGCGCGAGGATCGGCGGCAGTTCGGTCTGCGCGTTGATCGCCCAGCCCTGATTGGCTTCACGGTTGAGGTGAATGGCCAGGTTGGGAATGATCGCGATCGGTGCCTTGAAGTCGATCAACTGGCTCTCGACCTTGCCGTCACGGCGGAAGGTGACGCGGCCGGCCAACGACAGATCGCGATCAAACCACGGCGCCAGCAACGCGCCGCCGTAGACTTCAACGCCCAGTTGCCAGAAGCCCTGACGCTGCAGTTCCGGCTGTGGCTTGACCCGCAGGCACGGGCTGTCGGTGTGGGCGCCGACCAGGCGGATACCGTCGTGCAGTGGCGAGTTGCGGCCCATTTTGATCGCGACGATCGAGGAGTCGTTGCGGGTGACGTAATAGCGGCCGTTGGCCTCGGTGGACCATGGCTCGCGCTCGTCGAGGCGCACATAACCGGCGGCCTCCAGACGCTGCACGAGGCTGGCGGTAGCGTGGAACGGTGTAGGAGAGGCCTTGAGAAAGTCGATCAGGCCCTGGTTCAACTCTGCGCGCATAAGAAACTCCAGACAGCAATGGGCGGGAGTTTAACGTATTGGCCGGGGAATTGAATCCAATGCAGATCCCTGTAGGAGTGAGCCTGCTCGCGATAGCACTGTGTCAGTCAACTGATACTTATCTGACACACCCCTATCGCGAGCAGGCTCACTCCTACATTAAATCGTTGTGGCCGGTCAGAACGGGGCGGGGCACTCGAAGCGCAGGCGTTCGCCGGTTTGCGGGTGGGTGAAGCTGAGCATGCTGGCGTGCAGGCACAGCCGTGGCCAGGCCGCCAGTGCTTGCCCGTGGGCGTAGAGCCCGTCACCCAGCAGCGGATGGCCGATCGACAACATGTGTACGCGCAACTGATGGGAGCGACCGGTGATCGGTGTCAGTTCGACGCGGCACCAGTCGCCGCAGCGCTCCAGTACTTTCCAGAACGTCAATGCATGCTTGCCGAATTCGTGATCGACCACGTGACGCGGCTTGGTCGGTGGGTCATAACGCAGGGGCAGGTCGATGCTGCCGCTGTCGAGTTCCGGCTGACCCCAGGCCAGAGCGGTGTAGGCCTTTTCGGTTTCGCGGTCATGAAACTGCCGCGACAGCTCGCGATGGGTGTCGGCATCACGGGCCAGCAGGATGATGCCGGAGGTTTCCCAGTCCAGGCGATGGACGATGCGCGCTTCCGGGTAGCCGTTTTCCTGCAGGCGGGTAATCAGGCAGTCCTTGTTGTCGTCGGCACGGCCGGGAACCGAGAGCAGCAGGGTCGGTTTGTCGACCACCAGAACGGCGGCGTCCTCGTGGATGATGCGGATGTTGGACAGCGGCATTCAAACAGCCTCGTAACAAATGCCAACGGCGGTTCAGGGCCATTCCCGTATGGGGATGGCCCTGAACCGCCGTCGTTCCTGCCGGATCGACTCAGCGATCGGGCAGGGTGATGTTGAGTTCCAGAATCGAGCAACTGCCCTGGCTTTCCAGTGCAACGTGTACGTCGTCGTTGCCGATGTTGACGTACTTGCGGATCACGTCGACCAGTTCCTTTTGCAAGGCTGGCAGGTAATCCGGCGTGCTGCGCTGGCCGCGCTCATGCGCCACGATGATCTGTAGACGCTCTTTCGCTACCGAGGCGGTACTTGGCTTTTTGTTGGCACGAAAGAAGTCAAAAAGGTTCATTACCTACCTCCAAACAGGCGCTCGAAGAATCCCTTCTTCTCGACATCGAGGAATCGGTGGGCTTTTTCTTTGCCCAGCAGGCGGTCGACGGTATCGCTGTAAGCCTGACCGGCATCGCTCTGGTCGTCGAGAATCACCGGCACGCCCTGGTTGGAAGCCTTGAGCACCGCCTGGGATTCGGGGATGACGCCGAGCAGGGTTACCGAGAGGATTTCCTTGACGTCTTCAACGCCGAGCATCTCGCCCTTTTCAACGCGCTCCGGGTGGTAGCGGGTGATCAGCAGGTGTTCCTTGATCGGGTCTTCGCCACGTTCGGCGCGACGCGATTTGCTCGCCAGCAGGCCGAGCATGCGGTCCGAGTCACGAACCGAGGAGACTTCCGGGTTGGTCACGACGATCGCTTCATCGGCGAAGTACATGGCCAGGTGCGCACCTTTCTCGATGCCCGCCGGGGAGTCGCAGACGACGAACTCGAATTGTTCCTTGAGCTCCATCAGGACTTTTTCCACGCCTTCGACGGTCAGCGCGTCTTTGTCGCGGGTCTGGCTGGCCGCCAGTACGTAGAGGTTTTCCAGGCGCTTGTCTTTGATCAGAGCCTGTTGCAGGTTGGCTTCGCCGTTCACGACGTTGACGAAGTCATACACCACGCGGCGCTCGCAACCCATGATCAGGTCGAGGTTACGCAAGCCCACGTCGAAGTCGACGATCACTGTTTTGTGGCCGCGCAGAGCGAGACCGGTACCGATAGCGGCGCTGGTGGTGGTCTTACCCACACCACCCTTGCCGGATGTAACCACGAGAATCTTGGCCAAGGTGTTTCACCCCTAAGGAAGAAGGACTGTTCAGCCCCTGAAAAACATCTCTTGAAAACTACTGCAGTCGGACAGCCTTGGCTGGAATTTGGCTTTGGGCCTTTTTCCTACTTCGTTTGAGCCGTTTTCGCTACGTTTTAGAGATGCTTGGAAAATGCGGCAGTATCCGTTAAAGCCGAATGATGTTCAACACGTCGCCCGACAGGCTGACCTGGACGCCCGAGCCCCACATCGGATCGCGACGCAGATCCTCGGAGACCTTGTAATGACCGGCGATGGAGATCAGTTCAGCGCTCAATTGCTGACAGAAAATCCGTGCCTTGGTGTCACCTTTGACGCCGGCCAGTGCACGGCCGCGCATCGGGCCGTATACATGGATGTTGCCATCGGCGAGAAGTTCCGCCCCCGGACTGACCGAGGAGACCACGACCAGATCGCCACCCTGGGCGTATATCTGTTGGCCACCACGTACTGGCGTAGTGATCACGCGGGTCGGTTTGACGGTCGGCTCAGGCGGTTTTTCCGGCTTCTTTTTGACCTCGACTTCCGGCGTCTCCAATGGGCGCTCGCGGGCGCCGGAGGGTGGCAGCACGGGAATGTCGATGGCGATGGCGGCGGCGATGTCTTCGATGCGGCTGGCACGGATCGCCAGGGTGCGCAGGCCATGCTGGCGGCAGACACGCATCAGCCCCGGCAGGTCGACTGCGCCCTGGTTCGGCGGCAGTTTGTCCAGCGCCAGAACCAGCGGTGCATTGCTGAAGAAATTCGGCGCCTGGGCGACTTTGGCGGCCAATTGCCGATCGAGGCTTTCGAGGTCGTTACGGGCCAGTTCCAGCACAGTGATGGCCAGCATGCTGCCCTTGAGCTGGAATACGGGATCTTGGTCTAACGGGTCGGTTTGGCTCATGTCGGCATACAACGGCTTGTCACTAAAAGTGCCGAGACTTATAACGAGAACGCCCGCGAGCCGCAAGCCGGGTCGAACGATGTAGAATGCGCGGCCACTGTATTTACGGAAGCTTTAATGGATCGCCCGCGTTTTCGAAAAGCATATCTTGCTCCGCGCTTCTGGCCGCTCTGGTGCGGCCTGGGGCTTTTGTGGCTGATCGTGCAGTTGCCGTATCCGGCGCTGCTGACCATCGGTCGAGTTTTGGGTGCGTTGATGTATCGCGTCGCCAGTGACCGGCGGACCATCGCCCGGCGCAATCTGGAATTGTGCTTCCCGGAGAAATCCGCCGCCGAGCGCAAACGCCTGCTCAAGGAAAACTTCGCCTCCACCGGCATCGCCTTCTTCGAAATGGCGATGAGCTGGTGGTGGTCGCGGGAGCGACTGGCGAAACTGGCGCATGTCGAAGGCCTTGAACATCTGCAGAAGGCCCAGCGCGAAGGCAAGGGCGTCATCCTCATGGCCGCGCATTTCACCACCCTGGAAATCGGCGCGGCGCTGCTCGGCCAGCAGCACACCATCGATGGCATGTACCGCGAGCACAAAAATCCATTGTTCGACTTCGTTCAGCGCCGTGGCCGCGAGCGACACAATCTGGATTCGCTGGCCGTGGAGCGCGACGACGTGCGCGGGATGCTCAAGCTGCTGCGCTCGGGCCGGGCGATCTGGTACGCACCGGATCAGGACTACGGCGCCAAGCAGAGCATCTTCGTGCCGCTGTTCGGCATTCAGGCTGCCACGGTCACCGCAACGACCAAATTTGCCCGCCTGGGCAAGGCGCTGGTGGTGCCGTTCACCCAGGAACGGCTGGCCGATGGCAGTGGTTATCGGCTGGTGATCCATCCGCCACTGGAGGATTTTCCCGGCGAGAGCGAAGAGGCCGATTGCATCAGGATCAATCAGTGGGTCGAGAGCGCCATGCGTGCCTGCCCCGAGCAGTATCTGTGGGCGCATCGGCGCTTCAAGAGCCGCCCGCCGGGCGAGCCGAAGCTTTATCCCAAGCGCCGTTGATTCACCCGTCCTGAAAAGCATCCCGGAGTGTTGCGATGAGTCCTGCTGAACCGGTCACAGGTTTGATTCTTTCCGGCGGCGGGGCCCGGGCGGCTTATCAGGTCGGGGTGCTGGCGGCGATTGCCGAGCTGCTTCCGGCCGGCGCGGACAATCCGTTTCCGGTGATCGTCGGCACCTCGGCCGGGGCGATCAATGCGGTCAGCCTGGCCAGTGGCGCCACGGATTTTCGCGCCGCCATCGAACGCCTGACCCAGTTCTGGCAAGGCTTTCGCAGCCATCGCGTATTGCGCAGCGACTGGCCCGGAGTCATCCATCAAGCCAGCCGTTTCGTCAGCCACAGCCTGCTCGGCCTCGGTCGACAAATGCCGGTGGCGCTGCTCAACAGTTCGCCACTGCGCGAACTGCTCGAGGAAAAACTGCACCTGCCCGGCATCGCCGAATCCATCGCGCGCAAGCAACTGCATGCGGTAGCGGTGACTGCGTTCGGCTACGAGTCGGGACAAGCGGTGACGTTCTATCAGGGTGGCGGCACCATCGACGCCTGGCTGCGGCATCGACGCATTGGCATGCCGACCCAACTGTCGGTCGATCACTTGTTGGCCAGTTCGGCGATCCCGCTGTTGTTCGCGCCGGTGAAAATCGGTGAGGAATATTTTGGTGACGGCGCGGTGCGTCAGTCGGCGCCGATCAGTCCGGCGTTGCACCTGGGCGCCAGTCGCGTGCTGGTGGTGGGCGTCAGCGGCAACCCGCGCGGCCTCGATCCGCAGCAGCCGCTGGAGCGCGCCTACAGCGGCCAGCAACCGACGCTGGCGCAGATCGGCGGGCACATGCTCAACAGCACGTTCATCGACAGTCTGGAGAGCGACATCGAATTGCTGCAACGGCTCAACCAATTCAGTCATTTGCTCCCGGCCGGCACGCCAACCCGCGCGCTGGGTGTGGCGCCGGTGGAGGTGCTGGTGATTGCGCCGAGTCAGCCGATCGATGAGATCGCGGCACGCCATCGCCAGGAATTGCCAGCGGCGTTGCGTTTGTTTCTGCGTGGGCCGGGAGCGACCAAGACGAGTGGGGCAGGGGTGTTGAGTTATCTGCTGTTCGAGGCGGGGTATTGCAGCGAGTTGATCGAGTTGGGGCGGCGGGATGCGTTGGCCAAGCGCGAGGAGCTGTGCCGGTTTCTGCGGATATCCGAAGCAGTAGCTCCCGCCTGAAATCTGCGGTAAGGCCTTCGCAAGCAGGCTCGCTCCCACATTGGAACTCGGTCGAATGTGGGAGCGAGCCTGCTCGCGAAGCTTTTAGGGTCAGAAGTGGAACTTCACCAGGAAGCTCGTGGTGCTCTGATCGGTCTTGAAGTACTGGCTGTCCTTGATCCCGTACTTGTCCGACCAGTAGTCGTATTCGACACCGACATACAACTGCTTCTCGCCGAAATTCAGCGCCTTGCCCAGGTCGTATTTGACCTGCGGGTTGAAGTGCAGGTTGGCATGGTAGTCGCCTTTGGAGTTGGAGTCGTTGTCGACCACCCAGTCCATGAAACCGTCGATGAGGATGTTCGATTTGCCCACCGGAATGGTGTAGGACCAGACGGGGGTGATCTGCCAGACATTGTCACCGGCGCGGGCGCCCTGGGTGTGACGCTGGTAGAAGTTCAGCTGGAAGTAATCGAAGCCCGGGATCGCCAGGTCGAAGCCTGGACCGATCAGGTAGGCCTCGGTATCGCCTTCACCGAATTCGTAGGTCATGGCGACCAGGACGTCCTTGACCGGGCCGAACTCGATCTTCTGGTCGAGCACCTTGCCCAGCGAGATGCGTGGGCTGAACTCACCGTAATAGGTATTCGGACCGTTGCTGAAGTCTTTGCCACCGTTATAGAAGATCTTGTCGAAGAAGAAGAAATTATCCCCGTACGTCCACGCATCGGCGTGTTCGAAAGTCACGGTCTGCTGAATGCGCGGGTTGACCTGGAAGTCCTTGCCATACAGGTAGGTCAGGCTGTTGTTCTGCCACTGCAGCAGGCCTTCGGCCATCGCCTGGCCGCCAGCGAACATCGATCCGGCCAGCATCAGGCTGGTGCACATGCGTTTCATTCGGTTGCTCCCAAAAATAGGTGTTCCACGTTATTTTTTTAAGTTCGGCGCTCTGATGTGGCGCCTTTTTTCGTACCGCAAATTTCATCCGATCGGTCAGCTTTGGATGCTGGTAGCAAAAGCTGCGCCAAGGCTTTCGAAAAACCAAAAAACGCCCGTTCGGCTGCTGAAAAACAGTCGACGAGCGTGTTTTCGGGAGGCCTCAGGACTGACCGTGGCCGGGATAAGTTGGCTTTTCGGTCAGAAATTGAATCCGGGCTTTTTTTTACAGCGAATGCGGAAGGCCGCGGAGAATACTGACTCCTCGGCCAGCGCTCAAGTGCCCCGCAACAGAGCACCGACAACAGGCATGGCGCACGGTTGCGGGCCATCTCAGAAGTGCACCTTCAGCAGCAGGCTGGCGGTGTTCTGGTTGGTATCGAACGAGTGGCTGTTTTCGATGCCGTATTTGTTCTTCCAGTAGCTGTATTCGGTGCCGACGTACACCTGCTTCTGGCTCCAGCCCAGGGCTTTGCCGAGGTCGTATTTGATCTGCGGATTGATGTGCAGGTTGGCGTGGTAAGTGCCGCGCGAGTTCTCGTCGTTGTCGACGACCCAGTCGAGGTAGCCGTCGATCAGCACATCGGAATTGCCGAGCGGGAAGCTCCACGACCACGCGGGGGTGATCTGCCAAACGCCATCGCCGGGGCGCGGGCCTTCGGTGTGGCGGCGGAAAATGTTCAGCGTGAAGTAGTTGAAACCGGGCACTTTCAGGTCGAAGCCGGGGCCGATCAGGTAGGCCTCGCTTTCGCCTTCGCCGTACTCGTAGGTCATCGCCAGCAGCACGTCCTTGATCGGGCCGAACTCGAGCTTGCGGTCGAGGATCTTGCCGAAGGACAGGCGCGGGGTGAACTCGCCGTAGAAGGTGTGCGGGCCTTTGTTCGCATCTTCCTTCCCGTTGTAGAAGATCTTGTCGACGAACAGAAAGTTGTCGCCGTACTTCCACTTGTCGGCGTGTTCGAAGGTCACCGTCTGCTGATACGACGGGTTGATCGCGAAATTCTTGCCGTACAGGTAGCTGAGGCTATTGCTCTGCCACAGCAGCAGATCGCCGGCCATGGCCTGACTCGCGGCCAGCAGGCCGCCACTCAACAGAACGTTGCCTTGCGTGCGGATCATCTGTTGCTCCCTCTTGTTTTTATTTTCAAGGCACAGAGTTGCGATCCCTTTGTAGGAGTGAGCCTGCTCGCGATAGCGGGATTACATTCAACAAATCAGTTGACTGAAAAGACGCAATCGCGAGCAGGCTCACTCCTACAGGGGGAATTGGTGAGGCTGTCAATGAGCATGGCAATCGTTGATCGCCGCACGCTCCTTGCCGCCGAGGATGTTGAACAGCAGGTTCAGGGTCAGCGCGCTGAGGGTGGCCATGGCGATGCCGCTGTGGGTGATCGGGCTCATCCACATCGGCAGATGAGCGAAGAATTCCGGACGCACCACCGGGATCAGGCCCATGCCGATGCTCACCGCGACCAGCAACTGATTGCGCCGGTCACCGATGTCGGCTTCTTGCAAGATCTTGATGCCAGTGGCCGCGACCATGCCGAACATCGCAATCGCCGCGCCGCCCAACACCGCCGGTGGAATCGATGCCACCAGAAATGCCGCTTTCGGCAGCAGGCTGAGGACGATCAGCAGACCGCCGGCGACGATCGTCACCGAACGGCAGCGCACGCCGGTCATCTGCACCAAGCCGATGTTCTGCGCGAACGAGGAGTGGGTGAAGGTGTTGAAGAAACCGGCGAAGAACGACGCGCCGGCATCGCACAGCAAGCCGCGACGGAGCATGCGCGGGCAGACTTCCTGGCCGGTGATCTTGCCCAGCGCAAGGAACATCCCGGTGGACTCGACGAAGATGATCACCACCACCAGACACATCGACAGAATCGGCGCGAGCTCGAACTTCGGCATGCCGAAATGCAGCGGGGTGACAAACTGAATCCACGGTGCGCTGGCCATGCCACTGAGGTCGACCATGCCGATCACGCCGCACAATACGTAGCCCAGGCACATGCCGATCAGCACGGAAATGTTCACCCAGAATCCGCGCATGAAGCGGTGGACCAAAAGGATGGTGGCCAACACCAGCGCAGCGATGGCCAGATAAATCGGCGAACCGAATTGGGCGGCGTCGACACCGCCACCGGCCCAGTTCACGGCCACGGGGAACAGCGATAAACCGATCGAGGTGATGACCGTGCCGGTGACGAGCGGCGGGAAGAAACGCACGACCTTGGACATGAACGGTGCGATCAGCATGCCGAAGAAACCGGCGGCGATCGTCGCACCGAAGATGCCTTGCAGACCGATACCGGGCATGCCGGCCATGGCGACCATGCTGCCGACCGCGGCGAAACTGGCGCCCATCATCACCGGCATGCGAATGCCCATCGGGCCGATGCCGAGCGACTGCACGATTGTGGCAATCCCGGCGACCAGCAGATCGGCGTTGATCAGGAAGGCGATTTCTTCACGACTCAGGCCAGCGGCCTGTCCGATGATCAGCGGCACCGCGATGGCACCGCCGTACATCAGCAGAACATGTTGCAGACCGACCAGGATCAGTTGCAAAAGGGGCAAACGCTGAATGGCGGGTGCGTCGGGGATGCGCGCTTTGGACAGCTCGGACATGCAACACCTCGGATCTTTTTTATTCTTGTGATTAACAGCTGCCGGGTTGCTTGCAGCTGTTTCTTTGCATCAGGTCTTGTGGCGAGGGAGCTTGCTCCCGCTGGGGCGCGAAGCGGCCCCTCTCTTCAGAAGAGCAGGGCCTGCTGCGCAGTCCAGCGGGAGCAAGCTCCCTCGCCACAAAAGCCTGCTTTTACACAGGCTTTTGTGTGGCTTAGTTGGTCTGCGCTCCCTGGGCAATCCAGGCACCGATCAGGTCACGTTCCTGCTGGGTCATCTGGGTGATGTTGCCCAGTGGCATGATCTGCGTGGTGATGGCTTGCGCCTGAATGCGCGCGGCGTTCTGGCGGATCTGCTCGGGGGTGTCGAACATCACACCGGCCGGGGCTGCGCTGAACAACGGGCTGGTCGGTTTGGACGAATGGCACACCGTGCAACGCTCTTGAATCACGTTGTGCACTTTGTCGAAACCGGGGCCGGCATTCGAGGCTTGCGCTGGCGCTGTTGCAGGGGCTGCCGGTGCCGCAGGTGTCGCCGCTTCAGCCGGTTTTGCGCCACCGCCCAGTGCCGTTTCCGGCAGCGGTTGGTATTCGATTTTCGCCGGTGCCTTGGCCACTTCAGGTGCGTTCGACATCGGCGTCGGGCCGGTGACGTAGGCCAGGCTGATCATGCCCACCGCTGCGACCGGCAGGGTCCAGGCAAACTTGTGGCTGTCGTGACGGGTGTTGAAGTAGTGACGCACCAACACCGCCAACACCGCGATCCCGGCCAGGATCAACCAGTTGTACTGGCTGCCGTAAGTGCTCGGGAAGTGGTTGCTGATCATGATGAACAGCACCGGCAGGGTGAAGTAGTTGTTGTGCCGCGAACGCAGCAGACCCTTGGCCGGCAGGGCCGGATCCGGCGTGCGGTTCTCGGCGATCGCCGCGACCAGTGCCCGTTGTGCCGGCATGATGATGCGGAACACGTTACCGACCATGATGGTGCCGATGATCGCGCCGACGTGCAGGTACGCACCCCGACCGCTGAACACTTTGCTGAAGCCATAGGCCGCGGCAATGATCAGGACGAACAGGATGAAGCCGAGCAGGGCGGGCTTCTTGCCCAGGGCCGAATCGCAGAGGAAGTCGTAGACGAACCAGCCGACGATCAGCGAGCCGATACCGATGGCCACGCCTTCAGGACCGCTGAGGCCGCTGCCGGGTGCCACGAGGTAGAGCACCGGGTTGGAGTAGAACACCACGCAGAGCAGCGCGATCCCCGACATCCAGGTGAAGTAGGCTTCCCACTTGAACCAGTGCAGGTTGTCCGGCATGGACGGTGGGGCCAGTTTGTATTTTTCCAGGTGGTAGATGCCGCCGCCGTGGATCGCCCACAGATCACCGGCCAGGCCGGTTTTCGGGTTGACGCGGTTGAGGTTGTTCTCCAGCCAGACGAAGTAGAACGACGCGCCGATCCAGGCCACGCCAGTGATCATGTGAACCCAGCGCACGCTCAGGTTCAGCCATTCCAACAGATGTGCTTCCACAGTCTTTACCTCTCGCCTGTCACTCTTGTTGTCGAGTGATCAGACCTTCTCTTATTGGTGGGGGGCGAGGATCAGACGCTCATCCTCTTTGAAAAAATGCTCATCGCAGTTATTGCCTGTGCCACTGCGATCAACCACCAGGAAGTCATCCCGCTTTTCGATCGTCAGCACCGGGTGGTGCCAGACGCCGCGATGGTAATTGATGCCCTGCCTGCCGTTGGTGACGAAGGCGCGGACCAAGCCTGATACAGGTGCATCGCCAACTGGCGCGACCACGATCAGAAAGGGGTTGCCGAGCAGCGGAATGAAAGCCTGGCTGCCCAGCGGATGGCGTTCCAGCATGCAAACGGTCAGCGGCATGTCCTGCGCATCCGCGCGGAAAATGCTGATGATTGCGTTGTCCTCAGGCGTCGCGGTTTCGACCGTCGCCAGTTTGTGGAAGCGCATGGTCGAACCGTTGTTGATCATGAAGTGATCGCTGCCGTCGGTTTCGATCACGTCACCGAAAGGGGCGAAGGCTTCTTTGGTCAGCGGTTCAATCGTCAATGTGCGCATGCTGTTCTTCTTATCCAAAATTCTGTGTTGTTCGGTTCAGCCTTTGTGGCGAGGGAGCTTGCTCCCGCTGGAGTGCGTAGCGCTCCCGCCTTTCCTGGGGCCGCTTCGCAGCCCGGCGGGAGCAAGCTCCCTCGCCACAGGGTGCGGTGTTATTTCGCGACCTTGCCCAATACACGCAAGCGACTCACGCCACCATCCGGGAACACGTTCAGGCGGATGTGGGTGATCGGGCCCAGCGCTTTGATCTGCTCGACGAAGGTGTGCTCGGCGTGCATTTCCAGCTTCTGGCTTGGCAGCAGTTCGCGCCAGAACAGCGACTGGGTTTCGATCTGGCTGTCGGTGCCACCCTTGACGAACGCGCCCTGGATCGAGCAGGTGTCCGGGTAGTTGCCTTTGAAGTGCAGGGTATCGACGACGATCTTCTCGATCTCGCCCGGATGACCCAGGGCGACGATCACCCAGTCATTGCCCGGGGTGCGACGACGCGCGGTTTCCCAGCCATCGCCCATGTTGATGCCACGGCCCGGGTTGAGGATGTTGCTCATGCGGCCGAAGTGTTCGTCGGAGCAGGCGAGGGCGCGGCCACCGTTCAGGGCTGCGGCCAGATCGACTTGCTCGTTGTCACCCACTGCCGACCAGTCGCGGAACGGAATGCCGTACACACGCAGACGCGCGACGCCGCCGTCCGGGTAGATGTTGAAACGCAAGTGGCTGAAGGCCTGGTCGTTGCTGATTTCGTGGTAGTGGTGGCTGTTGCCCTGCAGCTCGACGGCCGACAGCACTTCAGTCCACTGGGTGTTCTCATCCGGCTCGCCCGAGGCCAGGAAGCAGGCTTCCAGCGAGGCCGATGGCGGGTAGTTGCCGGTGAAGAATGAAGTGTCGATGTCCACGCCTTTGATCGAGCCCGGTACGCCCAGACGGATCACCGCGCTGTCGTAACCTTCGAAGCGCTTGCGGCGCGACTCCCAGCCGTCCATCCACTTGCCGTTGTCATCGAACACGCCCTCCTTCCATACGGCCGGGGTCGGCTGAAACAGACGATTGGCGTCTGCGAACCAGTCATCGGTGACCGAAATGATCTTGGTGCCCAGACGGGCGTCGGCCAGGTTGACGTATTTTTCGAAAGGTACGGCGTAAGCTTTCATTCTTCTTGTCTGCCTTTGAATTAGTGGCTGGGGATGCTTGCAGGGCCCTGGGCGTTACGCGTTCATTCACGCTCGGGCCAAGCTTGCTAAAGAGTCAGTAAACGGAACAGGGCAATCTTGTTGATCTCCGCCAGCGCGCATTTGAACTCGGCTTCCACCGAATTGTTGATGCGCGTTTCGAACGCCGCGAGGATCTGATGCCGGTTGCTGCCTTTTACCGCCATGATGAAGGGAAACTTGAACTTGGCCTTGTAGGCGTCGTTCAGCTCGGTGAAGCGCTGGAACTCTTCGGCCGTGCATTGGTGAATACCGGCGCCAGCCTGTTCATTGGTGCTGGCTTCGGTCAGTTGGCCCTGGACGGCGGCTTTGCCGGCCAGGTCCGGGTGAGCGTTGATCAGGGCCATCTGGCTGGCATGATCGGCGCTCAACAGGATATCGCTCATGCGCTGGTGCAGGGTTTCGATCTCGTCGATCGAAGCATCCGCACCGAGGTCGTAGGCCTTTTCGGCCACCCATGGCGAGTGTTCATAGATGTCGGCGAAAGCGTTGACGAAAGCGTCGCGGCTCAGGGTCGACGGTTGCAGGGTTTGAAAGCGGCTCATTTTGCAGTCCCTTGGTACGGGTGGGTTTGCTGCCAGTGACGCGCGATGTCGACGCGACGGCTGAACCACACCTGTTCATGACTTTTGGCGTATTCGATAAAGCGCTTGAGCGAAGCGAGGCGACCGGGGCGGCCGATCAGACGGCAATGCAGACCGATCGAGAGCATTTTCGGCGCCTCGGCCCCTTCGGCGTACAGCACATCGAAGGCGTCTTTGAGGTATTCGAAGAAATCGTCACCCTTGTTGAAACCCTGCACTTGCGTGAAGCGCATGTCGTTGGTGTCGAGGGTGTACGGGATCACCAGATGCGGCTTGCCGGTCGGGTTTTTCGGTTCCCAGTAGGGCAGGTCGTCGTCGTAGGTGTCGCAATCGTAAAGGAAACCGCCTTCTTCCATGACCAGGCGACGGGTGTTCGGCCCGGTGCGACCGGTGTACCAGCCCAGCGGACGTTCACCGGTGAGTTCGGTGAGGATGCGGATCGCTTCGAGCATGTGCTCGCGCTCCTGCGCTTCGTCCATGTACTGGTAGTCGATCCAGCGGTAACCGTGGCTGCAGATCTCGTGGCCGGCTTCAACCATCGCACGGATCACGTCCGGGTGACGCTGGGCGGCCATGGCCACGGCGAAGATGGTCAGCGGAATGTCGAATTCCTTGAACAGTTTCAGAATGCGCCAGACGCCAGCACGGCTGCCATACTCGTAAAGCGATTCCATGCTCATGTTGCGCGCGCCTTGCAGCGGCTGAGCGGCGACCATCTCGGACAGGAAGGCTTCGGATTCCTTGTCGCCGTGCAGAATATTGCGCTCGCCGCCTTCTTCGTAATTGAGCACGAAGGACAGCGCGATCCGGGCATTGCCCGGCCAGTGTGGGTGAGGAGGGTTACTGCCGTAACCGATCAGGTCGCGTGGGTAGTCAGCGCTCACTGCAGTCTTCCTTCTTGTACGTTGACAGATTGGTGTGGCGGCCTGGCAGGCTGGCGTCACAGCGATGGGCTGATTGTATACAACTTTATTTACATTTTGTAAGCCTGAATTTTCGCATTTTTCACCGGCCGTCATCTTTTGCTGTTAACGGTTCAAGCCTGCAAGAAACCTGCCTGACCAGTCAGCTAATGAATAGAAGGTTCAATGACCAGGCGCTTCGCTGGTTGATTAGTGATAAACCCCCGGATGGCGGGGGTGAAGCGAAAAATGTCGTTTTTATTGTGTACAATTTTTTTGAAAAGTGTCTTAATCAGTCGCTCGCCGCAACTTTTCGTGCTCCGAATCGGTGCGGTCTCCTTTCACCTGACTTCGGGAGGCGCGAAGTCTGATCGCCCATGGCGGCCAGGCGCGCAGAATCAATGGGACGTTTGACAACACACGTTTTGGACGCTGCACACGGTTGCCCGGGCAGCTCGATCAAGGTTGAGCTGTACCGCGTTGAAGGATCGCACCTGGAATTGGTCGCCAGTGCGACAACCAACAGCGATGGCCGGGTCGATGCGCCGCTGCTGCAAGGCGACGATTATCGCACTGGCGTCTATCAGGTGCAGTTCCATGCCGGCGATTACTACCGCGCCCGCGGTGTGCAACTGCCCGAGCCAGCATTTCTCGACGTGGTGGTGCTGCGTTTCGGTATCTCTGCGGAGCAGGAGCACTACCACGTGCCCCTGCTGATTTCGCCTTACAGCTATTCCACGTATCGCGGCAGTTGACCCCCAAGCAACTGCCCCCACCGGGAAGCGACTGCGCATATAGCTTCTTTGGTCTTTCGCCCGCTCACACTGCGGGCTTTTTTTATTGCAGCAAGATGCCATCCTGACCGCCGTTCGAGGGCGATGCTCAGCGCTCGCGGATGATGAACACCGAGTCAGGCTTGCCGGCAACTTTCAATACACCTCCGATCAGCCACACCACTTTGTGTTGCGCAGCGGCCTCGGTGAGAACCTTGAAGGCGTCCTGCCCGATCCGCGCGGGCAAGCTCGGTTCAGTCAGTTCATTGCCGGGCACGTGAGTCAGGCCCGCCTGGTCGATCGCTCCCAGTTTCAGCAGGAAAACCTGATCGTGATGGGCTCGTCTGAACACCAGCGTCGGCATGCGATGTTCATGCGTCAGCGGGAATATGTCGTAGCCGCTGTTTACCAGCAAGGAGCCGAGCAGACGTCTCAGGTTAAGGTCGGAGGGATAGGTTTTGTAATGATTCCAAGCCAAGGGAAACCGCTGCGGATCGAAGGTCAGCCGTTGCAACTCACTGGCCTCCTCGGACGGCATCCGGATCAGCCTTTTGCTGCCGAGATCGATATCAGGCGCCACGGCCAGCATGCTGATCGGGTGGGCCAGTGTCGGCGTCGTCGAAAGTTGCGGGTGCAGCCACTGATGCAGCGCGGTGTGGATATTCATCAGCCCGGTGCCGGTAATGGTCGGCGAGTGATCTGCCAGCTCAAACAACCGTCTGGCAACCGCACGTGCAGTTACGGCGGAGAAGTCGGGGAATGCGCGAGCAACAGACTGGCTGATCGGCTCTTCGAACAAACGTTTTCCCGTAGGGATTTTGCGCGGATCGCTGTCGGTTCGAAACGTTGCCACGGGCTGCAGCGCGGGCGTGTGGGCCAGCATGTTTTCGAAAGCCTCAAAGTGTGCCGGCACAAACTCCGGGTGACGCAGGAAATACACATTGGGCGCGAGGTTCGAGCCGATTGGCACGATGGGATAATGCAGCCAGCCAAGCTGCACCGACTCGATGCCTGCAAGCTTGTTCATTTGGCCCCATGACAGCCAGAAGTACGTGGTCTGCTGATCAGGCTCGGCTGCCGCGTGCGTTGCCGCTGGTTCGGCTGCGGTTTCCAGCCGTGGCCGTTTGCTCGGCCCGGCCATCGGTTCGTCTGCGTCAGCGATCGGTTGGCGGCCAGAGGACGGCGTGTCGTCGAGCTGTGTGCGGCTGGTTTTCTGCCGCCAGAACACGGTGCCCGGGATCTGCTCAAAATAGATATCAGGCGCCTCGTGGCTTGACGCAAATGCCTGCTGATATTCCCCGGCCCTGTTTTGGCGGACCATCACCGTGCCGTCCGCCGTAGTGACAAAGGTCTGCTTGAGCTTGTTGTAGCGGATGCCATCGGTCGCGAGGTCTGCTTTGGTCAGCCCGCTGGCTTGCGAGGGTGTCAGATAGGTCGGGCGGAGTGGGTCAGTTGAGGCGGGCCGGATCGATTGCCTGTCAGGGCGCTGGATGCGCCAGCTTGGCTGTCCTTCGTTGCGCACCAGGGCAGGACCGTGGACGCCGGGTGCGAAGGTCAGCGGCAAATGGTAGTGACCGTGCTGATCCCGTTCGACCTCAAACCGTCCTTGGCCGGCGATTTGTGCATAGGTGCGCTGATCCGGACCGGTGAACAGTCCATTGTCGTCCGGCAGCGGAACCAGCTCGTGAATACGTTCCTGCGGCCAAGCGCTCGCGCTGCGTGCCGTGCCGGAATTGTCCACTGGCGGCGGTATCTCGTGAATCCTCACGGTAGGCATGCTGTCGGCTGCTGCAGGGCTGTTCGCGCCACGGCTGACGGGCGTCGGGTCAATGCCCAGCAACAGCGCGTCAGGCATGTCGAGCCCGACGCTGTTCCTGCGTGTTGGTGCACCTGCACTTGAAGTGTCGGGCGCGTCGGCTTTTGTCGTGACAGAGATTTTTTTCGGTGGTCTGGCCATTGTGAAAACTCATGAAGTGAGGCGCAGGCGCGCACAGGCGCCTGGCTGAAAGCACTATTCGCTAAGGGATCGATAGACGATATTTCGACGTCAAGCGGGTGGAACGTCGCTCTGTGGTGCGGGTATGAAGATGCCGGATTGGTGACTGCAGCGATTCGTCACCCGCACCTCACAGGCTTCAACGCGTGACTTGTCGGTACGCAGTACCCAGCCGTGGGCGGCGAAGTTGTAACTGAGCGCAGTTGTCCCATCGAAAATCCACTCGGCGTTCCTGACCTTGACCACATTGGCAGCCAATGAGGCGAGCGCTGCAGGTAGCGGTTTCGCAGCATCGGGTGCTTCGAAGAAACGTGCATCCAGGCCATCCGGGTAGACCCGATCGAACACCAGATCGACGGTATGCACTACGCCGTTCGCAGTGATGACGCGGATCTGATCGATCAGGTCGTCGCTTTCATACACTGGTAGATGAATGGTGCAGGTGCCGATGGATAACCGGTTGTCGGTGAGTCCGATATCGACCGTACCAAGCTTTGTGGCGTCGAGTTCCCACGTGGAGGAATTCGCTAGCCGCACGCTCGCTTCGGCGAGTGCACCGGGTGTCAAAAGTTTAAGGGTCGTGTCGGCAACGAGATGAATCAGGTACGTCGAGCCTTCACCGATGAGGCTTTCCATGGCGGTTTGCACGGTCAGGGCAGTGAGCGTGGCACAGGAGTGTCGATTGCCCATTTCGTGCGCCTGGTTTTCCGGCAATGCATAACTGTAACGCCGTGAGCGAAAAGCCAGGGGCAGGGTCATCGGAGTAATCCACTCCCTTGCCACCGCGTAATCGGAAAACGCCGGCAGGGCATCGGTTTCATCCGTGAGGCCGGCATTCAAGGCGACACCGTCCTTGAAGATCAGCACATAGCGAAAAAACGGCCGGCCCGCCATGGTGCGCAGAATTTTAGTCAGATTGTCATGGTCATCTTCATTACGAGCGGCGGCGAAATAATTCAACTTGATACGTTTATCGCCGAAGTGATAAACCAGATGGCAACCTGCAGTCAGCCGATAGGATTCATGTTTGACGGCAAAGAAATGCGCCTCGGCTTTTGTCAGCTCATCGCTGTTGTAGTCCAGATGGATTTTACTGACTATTCCAGGACGAAGTACCGAGTAGAAGGTGGTCATGTTATTAGCGCGCGGCAGGTAGTAACTCGCTTCCTGCTGATGTCTGATCCAGCATTCATCTGCGTAAACGATAATGGGTCTTTGTGGCTGGCCGAGCTTGATAAGGGTTTCGGAAAAATCGGCGGTCTTTTCCTCGGTGACTTTCTCTGGCAGATCAAGTGTGAACTGGTAACCGTCGCGGGTGATGAATGTCAGGTTTTTATTGATCAGTTTCCGTTCATCCGCGTCTTCTTCGTAAACGTCATGGATGGTCAGGATATTCTTCGGGATGTCATCGAATTCGAATCCGGAAGTGATGATCAAGTGGTTACCTGCAATTTGCCAGGAATCAATCAGCTCTTTCTTCCAGTTCAATACGATGTAACTCGGCTGTTTGCCATCTTCGAAGATCGAGAAGCGCCCCGCCACGTGAGCGATGAAGTACTGGTCGGCGCCGGCATCGCCGCAGGCCTGAGCGTCCTTGTGCGACAGGTAAATCTGGTCGTCCCCGGCGCCGGCGTTGATGACGTCGCTGCCGCGCGCCTTGATGATGTTGGGTTGTGCTGTGCCGGTCACGATGCTCGCCGCGCTGTCGACGGTTTCAACGTTTTCGATGCTGTCTATCAAGCTGTGCAGGACATATTGCTTGCCCTGTTCGGCAGATGGATCGGTTGAGATGATCTGCAGGGTACCGGCCAGCAAGTCGACGTCATAACCGGTTTTCGCTGTGCGGAAACTCGAATAATGGCCGCCGAGGACCAGTGTGTCGTTGCCATCCGCGCCTCGCAGTGTCGAATGGTGCGTGGCATCCGTGCCTTGTTTGAGAAAGTCCGCCGCATTGTCGAACACGAATTGATCGTCTTTCTCGCCGCCAGCCAGGTCCTTTTTTCCCGACTTGTAATGAAAGACATTCGGTTTTTTTTCGACCCCCTTGATCGAGTCGTCGCCTTCGGTCAGCAGCCAGAGAACGCTCTTGTTCTCCGCTGCAGTGCCCAGATGTGCACCGGGCGTGTCCTTCGTTACCCCTGCGCGCGCATCGATGGTGTCGTCAGTGCCTACTATTTCCGGGACATGTACCGATTCCCAGGCATCCTGTTTGGTCCACCAGTTCCGCTTCCAGACCTGGGTCGGCCTCAGGCGCACCTCGAACTGACCGTTGACGATGGCTTCGGTGGTGTCCTTGAGAGGGCCATCGAGCAGTTGCCTTGCCGTCGCCTTCAACTTGGCGGAGTGCTGCAGCAAGGTCTTGGCCTTGACGTAGCGATGTTGAATGTTCTGATCGATATCCAGCATGCAGAACGCAAACCATCCGGTGCGCCACCGCTCATCAAGGGTGAGCTCGATGTAGTCATCAATGTCGTCGACGATGCGCACCGCACCATAAACCTGCGAGCCGATAGCGAGAATCGCCCCGGCAGCCAGCCCGACCGGGCCGGCAAACGAGAATCCGGCCATCGCCGCAGTGCCGAGGATCACGGTCATGGCCGCGCTGGTAATGCTCAGACCGGCGCTGACATAGTGATCCATCGCCTCCTTGCCCGTCGCATTCTCGGCGGCATTCATGGATCGCACCGCGGTGTAGATATCGAATGGCAACGTCAAAGCGCCACCGATCAGGCCGCCCGAACGTCCCAGCCTGACCGCCATTCGCGTCCTGGCGAAGTCGCGGTAGGCGTGCTGCCCGGCGGTGAGCATCTGCGTGGCAATTTTACTGACGGTAACGTCGACAGCGATCGATCCCAGTTCGGATGCGATTCCCACGCTGTTTATCGCGATTTCCGTGGTGTTGTCGGCCTTGATCGCATCGACGACTCCGCGCAGGCCCATGAAAATCCCGAAGCCCTGAATGCCGACACTGGAGCCGAGTGCTGCGTAGCTTTTGGTCAATGTTTTCCAGCGCGGATGGTGCTTGGGCAGATGCACATGCTGCAGGTCGAGTGCCTGCGCGGCGTTGGCAAGTTTCAGGAGTTTGCGGCGGTAGTTACCCGGACCACCTTCGTCGGTGATGGCTTCGCTGAACAGTGCCGGCGCGGTCAGAGGACGGTGACTGGCCATTTCAAACAGCAGGTTCGGCAACAAGTAAGTATCACTGCCAGTGGCGGTCTTCATCGCGTGTTCGACTTTGTTCAGGTCGAATTGCAGGGCATTGATAAAAGAGCGTTTAAGTACTCGACTGAAAGTATTGCGACCATTTAAAGGTTTGCCATCGACCGTCGCGCCCAAGCGGTCCAGCGCTACTCGTGTTATTGATATGTCGCCAATCTGCAAAGGTCCGAATATGTTGTCTGCGAACTTCAACTGGTTCGGCTTGGATGAATCTTCAGGTGCGTCAATGGTTGCAGGCTTGCGCTCGTTGCTCTCGAAACGCATATCCGTGATAACAACCGTGTCGGTAACTTTGTGGTTGTTCGGGTCAATTGCCGGATCGGTTTGAATTGATGCTTCATGTATCAAAGTGGCCATGAGAACTTCCTTGTTCAGGCTGTTGTTATCGAATTGCAGCGGATATTAAGGTGCTCTTTTCAGCGCTGTACATAAGGCGGTTGTTGCCATGTATTGCCTGTCAATGATTACAGGCCTGGCGCGCGGTGATTAATTGAAAACAGCACCCTCCCGATTTGAATCCGTTCAGTCGGGAGGGTGGGCCATACGATGTCTTAATGGCTGCTGAGCAATGATGTCGCGCCTGCACCGCCAAACAATCCGGCACTGATTCGGTTGAACCAGCTCTGCCCCCTGCCACTGCGCAGATAACGCGCTGCGCCATGGGCGCCCAGGCCGTAGGCCAGTTTGCAGCACAGATCGAGTACTACCCAGGTCGCGATCATGATCAGCAATTGCGGCAGGAACGCTTGGTCCGCGCTGAGGAACTGCGGCAGAAACGCGGCGAAGAAGAGGATATCTTTCGGATTGCTCGCGCCCAGTACAAAAGCGCGCCCGAATAGCGTGCGAAAGCGTGGCACCGGTGCGGCTTGGGGCACCTCGGCTGCTACTGAAGGCTGACGCGATTGCTGCCAGCTCTGCCAGGCAAGATAGAACAAATACAATGCGCCGACGATTTTCAATGCGCTGAACAGTTGCTCCGAGGCCAGCAACAAAGCGCCAAGCCCCAGTGCCGAAGCGCTGAGCAGGCAGATAGAGGCAATCACCCCGCCGAGAAACGCCGGGTACGAGCGGCGCAGACCGTAATTCAGACTGTTGCTGATCATCAGCAGCGACAGCGGCCCCGGGATCAGGATTACCACCAGTGCAGCACCACTGAACAGCAGCCAGGTTTCCAGACTCATCGTTTTGCTCCTTTGTTGTTATCGATATGTGCAAAAGCCCCACCGGTAAGGGTGAGGCTGGTTTGAAGCGTGAACCGCGCAGCGCTTACAGGAAGATGAACTTGGCGATAAAGATCGCGCAGAGCACCCACAGGCTGACGGAGATTTCCTTGTACTTGCCGGTGCCGGCCTTCAACGCCACATAAGTGATGAAGCCCAGCGCGATGCCGTCGGCCACCGAAAAGGTCAGGGGCATCATGATCGCCGTGACGATCGCCGGAATGGCATCGGTCGCTTCGTCCCATTCGATGTGGGCCATGCCGCCCATCATCAGCATCGCCACGTAGATCAAGGCGCCCGCCGTGGCATAAGCGGGAATCATGCCAGCCAGCGGGGCGAAGAACATGGCCGCTATAAATAGCACACCGACTGTGACGGCGGTAAGACCAGTCCGACCACCAGCAGCCACGCCAGCGGCACTTTCCACGTAACTTGTCACGGGCGGCACGCCGACTACGGCGCCGAATACGCTGGATGCGCTGTCAGCCTTCATCGCTCGGGAAAGGTTCTCGATACGACCGTCAGCGGCGACGAGGTTGGCCCGCTGAGCCACGCCCATCAGCGTACCGGCGGTGTCGAACATGTGCACGAAGAGAAAGGCCAGCACGACGCTGATCATGCTGACGTTGAACACGCCGGCGACGTTCATTGCCATCCAGGTCGGCGCCAGGCTCGGCGGCGCGGACATGATGCCCTCGTAGTGCACCAGGCCCAGACCCCAACCGGCGAGGGTGACGGTGATGATGCTGATGAGGATTGCACCGAACACGCGGTGGTAACTGAGGATCGCGATCATCAGAAAGCAGATCGCGGCGAGCAGCGGGCCGGGTTCACGCAGCGAGCCGAGCTTGATCAGCGTTGCCGGGCTGTCGACGACGATACCGGCAGTCTTCAGACCGATCAGGCCGAGGAACAGACCGACACCGGCGCCCATCGCAAACCGCAAACTGACCGGAATACTGTTGAGCAGCCACTCGCGAATCCGCGAAAAGGTCAGGAACATGAACAGCACGCCCGAGACGAACACCGCGCCCAGCGCCGTTTCCCAGTTGTAGCCCATGGTGCCGACGACGGTGTAGGTGAAGAACGCGTTGAGGCCCATGCCCGGCGCCAGGCCGACCGGCCAGTTGGCATAAAGGCCCATCAACAGGCAGCCGAGTGCGGCAGCGATACAGGTGGCGACGAAGGCCGCACCATGATCGATGCCGGCATCGGCCATGATGTTCGGGTTGACGAAGATGATGTAAGCCATGGTGATGAAGGTTGTCAGACCGGCAATCAGCTCGGTCTTCACCGTGGTGCCATGCAAGCTGAGTTTGAACAGACGCTCCAGCAGGCCATTGCGTAATGGCGGCGTGAGCTCGAGCGGCGGTGCTTCGGATTTGCGGCTTTCCACAGCGAGTACTCCTCAAGAGTTTTATTGTTATTTCCAGGGCCGGACCCATGAGGGGTGGCAGCGGCCCTTTGAGGCATACGCGAATTTGTTGACCGTGTAGTCAGGAACTCGCACGCAGTGGATTATGCTTTTGTGTACAAATAAAGCAAATATTGTTTTGGGTTTTGTCGACGATTTTTTTGCCGATAGGGATATATGGCTATCAATCCATTCGCTAGCGGGCTCGCTCCCACCTTTGTATTGCGTTCACATGTGGGAGCGAGCCTGCTCGCGAAAGCGCCTGTTGATTCACTCAAGAGTTTCCAGACTGCCACCCAACGCCAGATTCACCGCCAACCAGCCATTCACCGCCGCTTCGCCAGCCTCGGCAAATACCCGTTCCAGCAATTTCACCTGTTCCCGGCGCAGTGCCTGCTCGAACTTCGCACCTTCCGCCGTCAGCTCCAATAGCCGCTTACGCTTGTCCGTCTGTGAAGCGACACTGTCGACCAGATGCATTTCCTGCAACTGGCGCAGCGGCATGTTCAATGCCTGTTTGCTTACGCCGAGTAAAGCCAACAACTCCTTCACGCTCAGGTTCGGATAGCGCGCGATGAAAAACACAATGCGCTGATGCACCCGTGAGAGGCCGCGGCGCTCGAGCATTTCATCAGCCTTGGCCGTGAACGCCTGGTAGCCGAAGAAAAACGCTTCCATGGCCTGTTGCTGACTGGTGGGATTTTTAAGGTCAAACATATTGACGTACTCGCTTACGCTGCCGTAATTTCAGTCAAGCAGTTTGACTCATTTTCCGCATGCCTTGCTACGGTGACCTCAATGGCTTTTTCCGAACGTGTCTCACGCCTCAAAAGTTCCTTGATCCGAGAAATCCTTGCGGCGGCCCAGCGTCCGGAGGTGATGTCGTTCGCTGGCGGTTTACCCGCTGAAGCGATGCTGCCGAAAGTGGACTGGGCCGAGATGCCCATAGCGCTGGGCCAGTACGGTATGAGCGAAGGCGAGCCGGCATTGCGCGAGGCGTTGGCGGCAGAGGCGAGGGCGCTGGGCCTTGAATGCCAGGCGAGTCAGGTGCTGGTGGTCAGCGGCTCCCAGCAAACCCTTGATCTGGCAGCCAAGCTTTATATCGACAAAGGCACGGAAATTCTGCTGGAGGCACCGACCTATCTGGCCGCGTTGCAGATCTTCCAGCTGTTCGGCGCCGATTGCCTGACCGTGCCGCAAGAACCCGACGGCCCGAACCTGGCGCAACTGCGCAGTCGTCTCGAGCGGCATCGTCCAGCGTTCATTTACCTGATCCCGACTTTCCAGAATCCATCCGCCGTGCGCTACAGCGAGGCCAAGCGCGCCGCGGTTGCCGCATTGCTTGATGAATTCGGCGTCACTCTCATCGAGGACGAGCCGTATCGCGACTTGACCTTCGACGGTGGCAGCGCAACACCAATTGCCGCCCGCCTGAAAAAAGCCAGTTGGATCTACACCGGTACCGTGTCGAAAACCTTGCTCCCAGGCTTGCGTGTCGGTTACCTGATTGCCAGTGCGGATCTTTTTCCGCACCTGCTCAAGCTCAAGCAATCGGCTGATCTGCACACCAATCGCATCGGTCAGTGGCAGGCGCTGCAATGGATCGGCTCAGAGAAGTATCAGCAGCATTTAAGCGAATTGCGTGATTTCTATCGGCAGCGGCGTGATGCGTTCCAGTTGGCGCTGGAACAACATTTTGCCGACCTGGCTGACTGGAACATGCCCCAGGGCGGGCTGTTTTTCTGGCTGACACTGAAGCAACCGCTGGATACGCGGACATTGCTCGAAGAGGCCTTGGCTAACGACGTGGCGTTCATGCCCGGTGAGCCGTTCTTTCCCGAGCCGGACAAACATCATGGGCATCTGCGCCTGAATTTCAGCCACATCGATCCGGCTCGGCTGGATGAAGGGTTGAAGCGATTGGCGGCGGTGGTGCGGCGGGCGCAGATGGAGAGGGCGGCGTGAATATAAATAAAACGGCACAAGGACCGGTTTTTTGTCTGAGATTATGGGGGCCTGTAATGGCCTCATCGCGAGCAAGCTCACTCCTACAGTTGGAATGCGTCCCCCTGTAGGAGTGAGCCTGCTCGCGATAGCGCTTACGGCATTCCCCGGAAATGTCAGACAGCAGCAAACCGCTTATCCAGATAATCAATGATCACCTTGGATTCATACATCCAGGTGGTCTGCCCATTCTCTTCGATACGCAGGCAAGGCACCTTGATCCGGCCGCCCTGTTCCAGCAGGGTCTGGCGATCGTGCTCGTTGTTCTTCGCGTCTTTCAGCGCCACCGGCACATTCAGGCGATGCAGGGCGCGGCGGGTTTTCACGCAGAACGGGCAGGCGTGGAATTGATAAAGTGTCAGATCTTTCGCGGCCGCGTCGACTTGCGCCTGAGCAGCGGCGGGGCGTTTCTTCTTGGCCGGCCGAGTGATGAAATCGATGAAGACAACCAGTTGGCCGAGGCCGACACGAAGCGCTTTGACGAACACGTTGAAAGCCTCACGGTGCAAATGAAGAAGGGCGCGCAGCTTACCCGATTTTTCACGGGCGAAAAAAAACCGGCGATCAACGCCGGCTCTTTTCTGTTGCGAATTACTTGATGAGGCTGAGGAATTCGCTACGGGTTGCTGCGTTTTCGCGGAATTCACCGAGCATCACCGAGGTGATCATCGAGGAATTCTGCTTTTCGACGCCGCGCATCATCATGCACATGTGCTTGGCTTCGATCACTACAGCGACGCCCAGCGCGCCGGTGACTTGCATCACCGCATCGGCGATCTGCCGGCTGAGGTTTTCCTGAATCTGCAGGCGACGGGCGTACATATCGACGATCCGCGCCACTTTCGACAGGCCCAGCACTTTGCCGCTCGGAATGTAGGCGACATGCGCCTTGCCGATGAACGGCAGCAGGTGATGTTCGCACAACGAATACAGCTCGATGTCCTTGACCAGCACCATTTCGCTGTTGTCGGAGCTGAACAGGGCACCGTTGGTGACCTCTTCGAGCGTCTGTGCATAACCGCGGCAGAGGTACTGCATGGCTTTGGCGGCACGCTTTGGCGTGTCGAGCAGGCCCTCGCGGGACACGTCCTCGCCCAATTGGCCGAGAATCGCGGTGTAATTCTGTTCCAGGGACATGAAACTACCTGTGGGGATTTTCGCAAAGGGCAAGGGTACGGTGGCGGACACAACCCTGCAAGTTCGGTGTGACGGCTTTATTCGTCGCGACCTTCCATCATCGTCCGTTTAAGCATCACATAAACGGCGCCGGCGCCGCCGTGGCGGGCCTGGCAGGAGCAGAAGCCGAGGACTTGGGCGTGCTGGCGCAGCCAGGTGTTGACGTGGCTTTTGATCATCGGCCGCTTGCCATCCAGGCGCACCGCCTTGCCGTGAGTCACGCGCACACAGCGAATTTCGAATCTGGTGGCTTCGGCGAGAAACGCCCAAAGTGTTTCCCGGGCCTTTTCCACGCTCATGCCGTGCAGATCGAGGCTGCCTTCGAACGGGATCTGCCCGACCTTGAGCTTGCGCATCTGGCTTTCCTGCACCCCATCGCGGGACCACATCAGCTCGTCTTCCGGGCCGACGTCGATCACGAACTGGTCGGACAAGCCGTCAATGATAGTGGTGTCGCTGCGCACGGTGGCGGACTGACGCAGCTTGGCGATCTGCGCGCGGTCAGCCTTGGGTTTGCCGGTGTCGGCGCGGTCGTGCTTGATCGGCTTGACGCCCTGGATCGCACTTTTGAACAGAGAAAAATCGTCGTCTTGCATGTCAGCCTCCGCGAAGGGCGGCCAGTTTACCCAAGTCGACACGAAACGGCCCGGCAAAAAGCCAGGCCGTCGGTCAGTCGTGTTTTTTCATCAGGTGCGGGGACATGTTCAGTTCCCGCGATTGCCGTGCGCGACGGCGGCAGCGGCGCCAAAGGGCAACGCCGAAGTACAGGAACAGCAAACCGACCGCGAGCATGATTGCCGAGCCCAGCGGTGATGCGTTCAGGTCACCCAGCGCCGGCGGGCGCCCGAGCAGGCTGGCTGCGCCGGCCATCGCCAGCAGCACGCCGAACGTCGCCAGAATCGCCGAGATCGCCGCGCCAAATCGAAAACGCCAGTTGCTTTGGCCCTTGGGCCGCAAACGGCGTGCGTCAAATCCATCGGATAACTTCATTCCGACCTTCCTCAATGGTATCGGCCCTTCGACCGGGAGTTGACCGGGTTGTTCCTGAGGCTATGGCATTTGCGGCAAATCAGCGGATATAGCGGATGAGCGGCGCCAACGCACCGCTCACAAGGGCAGGATCAGATCAGCTCCTGAGTCTTGGCCAGCGTGGCAAAGTTGTCGGCCATGATCGCCATTTCCGCTTCCTGGACGCGTTCAGCACTGAGCACGCCGCCCTTGAACGGCAGATCGCGGGTCGCGCAGGCATCTTCGACCAGGGTGCAGCGGAAACCGAGGTTCTTCGCCGCGCGCACCGTGGTGCTGACGCTGGAGTGACTCATGAAACCGCAAACGATCAGGTCGAGCGAACCGAGGTTCTGCAGACGCTCGAGCAATTCGGTGCCATGGAACGCGCTCGGCAGCAGTTTGCCGATAATGGTCTCATCGCCCTGCGGTTCCAGGCCGGGGATGAATTCGCCACGTTCGCCCTGCGGGTCGAACAGGCCACCAACGGTGCCGAGATGACGCACGTGCACGATCGGCCGACCGGCGGCACGGGCTGCGGCAACCACTTGTTTGATGTTCGCGACGGCCGCGTCCATGCCGCTCAGGGCCAGCGGGCCACTGAGGTATTCCTTCTGGGCATCGATGATGACCACGGTGGCATGGCTCAGTGTGGCCGCTGCGTAACCGCGACCGCTGAGTTGAAACATCGTTTTTGGAACGGACATTCTGGGGCTCCTCGGGGTGGGGCTTTTGCGACATTGTCCTCTGGCTGAGCGGTTCTGTGAATCGCTACCATCGTAGGCGCCGTCGTTCTTGGCCTGCAGCCTTGTCAAGTTACACGTTCCGTTCAATGCCTGATGCAAAAAAAAGAAATCTCCTACCGTCGCCGCACGGTTTTTCCTGCGTCGTCGTCGGGCGTTTTGGCTGCTAGAATCGCCAGTCGTTTTTTCTGGAGCTCTACGCCGTGATCACTTCCCGACTTCGTACCCTGCGCGACCACATCCGTTGGGCCGTCAGCCGCTTCCATGGGGAGGATCTGTTTTTCGGCCATGGCACCGACAACGCCTGGGACGAGGCGCGCCAATTGGTACTGGGCGCCTTGCACCTGCCGTGGGAAATCGCCGACAGCTACCTCGATTGCGCACTGGAAGATGACGAACTGGTCAGCCTGCAACGGCTGCTCAAGCGTCGCATCGAAGAACGCATCCCAACCGCCTATCTGCTCGGCGAAGCATGGTTCTGCGGCATGTCGTTCATCGTCGACCAGCGCGTGCTGATCCCGCGTTCGCCGATCGGTGAGCTGATCGAAAACCGCTTTGCGCCGTGGATCGGCGACGAGCCGGCGCGGATTCTCGATCTGTGCACCGGCTCCGGCTGCATCGGCATCGCCTGCGCCTACGAATTCCAGAACGCCGAAGTGGTGCTCGCGGATCTGTCATTCGAAGCGCTGGAAGTGGCCAATCAGAACATCGAGCGCCATGGCGTCGATGAGCGCGTCTACACAGTGCAGGGCGATGGTTTCGATGGCCTGCCGGGGCAGCGCTTCGATCTGATCGTGTCGAACCCGCCCTACGTCGACGCGGAAGATTTCGCCGACATGCCGGACGAATACCAGCACGAGCCGGAACTCGGTCTGGCCTGCGGCGATGATGGTCTGAATCTGGTCCGGCGCATGCTCGCCGAAGCGGCGGATCATCTGACCGAGAAGGGTTTGTTGATTGTCGAAGTGGGCAACAGCCAGGTGCACGTCGAAGCGTTGTACCCGGAAGTCGATTTTGCCTGGCTGGAATTCCAGCGCGGTGGGCATGGCGTGTTCATGCTGACAGCGGAGCAGTGCCGCGCGCATCAGGCACTTTTCGCAGCTCGCGTCTGACCGGTTAAAAGCTTCGCGAGCAGGCTCGCTCCCACAGGGAAATGCATTCCAGGGTGGGAGCGAGCCTGCTCGCGAATAGCCGCGACGCGGTTTCAAGCCATCAGCGGTGGGTAGCAATCCAGATCAACAATCCCGCCTGAAACACCGCAAACGCCACCAGACAGGTAATGGTGAAACGCAGTCCGGCGTCCTCACGCTTGAACTTGCTGACTTTCTCTTCCTGCTTCTTCAGCTTCACTTCCTGTTCGGCCAGATTCTGTTCGGCCTGCTGCAACATCTGCGCAGCCTCAAGAATCTCGACGATCTGCAGCTTTTCGCTGTTCCAGTCACCCAGCAGATCACCGACCTGCACAGCCTTGATGCTGCCTTTCAAATGCTGGGCATCGGCATAAGCTACGTCGAAGCCGTGCACGCGCAGAAAATGATCACGCCGCAAACGAGTGTCTTCGTTGAGCGCGTCCTTGTTGTTCAGGTCCATGCCGTCGACGGTGTAACCGGGCCAGCGCTTTTTCGCCCAGTTGATGCCTTGCGCGGCCAGGAAACGGCCGATGCCTCGGTTCAGCGGTTCGATCTGCAGGCCGCTGTCGGGACCGAAGCTCACCCGTTTGGTCGCGTGGTCGACCCACACATCAAGATGATTCTGCTCTTTGCGCACGCGCTGGTTTGGCAGCTTGATCGCCATGCGCATCAGGCTGCGCTCTTTGCTGTTGCGCTCGGCGTAACCGAATTCGACGAAGCGCAACGGCCGGCCACCGGTATTGCGGTCGGTCTGCAGCGGCGCGAGGCGGAGCATCTTGTGGTGCTCGGCCTGCACGTCCGCCCACGGCAGTTCGACCGCTGGCGGAGCGTCTTTTTCGGCGGTGGTGTCGGGTGAAGTCTGGGTGTCAGTCATAACGGCGAGATCCTGTCCAAGCCCTGCTTGCCGCCAGACGTTGCGCTGGCGACAAAGGCTTATCGGCCGTTTTCTGCCGGACTGGAGGGCAAACAGCAGTTAACTCGCGCGAATTCCGTCAATAAATTCGATGACGGCGGCGCCCAGTTCGGCGGCCAGTGGCAAATTCGGGTCCTTGTAGGAGGCCAATTGCCGCTTCATATCGTTGTGCACGATGCGCAGCACATGATTCATGCCTTCGATCACCGTCAATTGCGCGTCCGGTTTTGCCGCCTTGAGCAGCTTCGCGTCTTCGGTGCCGACCTGAATGTCGTTGCTGCCCTGGACGATCAGTGCCGGCATTTTCAGCTGTGCAAAGGCTTGCGCCGGATCCTGGCGGAACAGCGAAATCAAATATGGCTGCACGCTCGGGCGAAAAATCACCTGCAACGGTTGCGGCACGTTGTCATCGGTGTGCCCGGCCTTGAGGCTGTCGAGCAGTTCGTTGCTGCGCAGCATCAGCGGTGGCGGCAGGCTGCGGGCCAATTGCTCGCGGATCACCTGATCGACCGGCCGCGCGCTGCCGGACAGCGAGATCACCGCCGCTGCGTCCAGCTTCGGCGCGGCGAGGCTGGCAATCAGTGCGCCTTCGCTGTGGCCGAGCAGAATCAGTTTGCCGAAGCGCGGATCAGCCTTGAGCTTCTGCCCCCACGCCACCGCGTCCGCCGCATACCCTTCCACCGACAGATTACGTTCATCGGGAGCCGCCGCCAGGCTCGCCGCGACGCCGCGCTTGTCGTAGCGCACGCTGGCGATGTTGTGTTTGGCCAGCACCCAGGCCAGACGCTTGAGGCTGTCATTGCGCCCGCCGTCCGGGTTGTTTCCGTCGCGATCTGTAGGACCCGAGCCAGAAATGATCAGAACAATCGGCACCGGGCTGTCGGACTTGGGCAGCAACAGCGAACCGAAAAGTTCGCCGCTGCCGGTGTCCAGAGTGACCGGGCGTTGTAGGACTGTCGCTTGGGCAAAGCCGGTGAAGAGGGTAAGACTCAAGATCAGAACTCGCAGCATCATCACGCCATCATTGGTCAAGGTGCCGGTTGGACTCGCCAGCACCACTAAGGTTCGAGGATGAACTACTCGGTTAGCCTGCGTATACTGGCGCGCATCAAGAATTCGGGTTTGATTTCACGGAGCGTCCTGCATGTCCGGCAATACCTACGGCAAGTTGTTCACTGTCACCACCGCTGGCGAAAGCCATGGTCCGGCGTTGGTCGCCATTGTCGACGGCTGCCCGCCGGGCCTGGAGATTTCCCTGGAAGATCTGCAGCGCGACCTCGATCGCCGCAAACCGGGCACCAGCCGCCACACCACCCAGCGTCAGGAAGCCGATGAAGTCGAAATCCTCTCCGGCGTGTTCGAGGGCCGCACCACCGGTTGCGCGATCGGCCTGCTGATTCGCAACACCGATCAGAAGTCCAAGGACTACTCGGCGATCAAGGACCTGTTCCGCCCGGCCCACGCCGACTACACCTACCACCACAAGTATGGCGAGCGCGATTATCGCGGCGGCGGCCGCAGTTCGGCCCGGGAAACCGCGATGCGCGTGGCGGCCGGGGCGATCGCCAAGAAGTATCTGGCCAGTCAGGGCATCGTCATTCGCGGTTACATGAGCCAGCTCGGTCCGATCGAGATTCCGTTCAAGACCTGGGATTCGGTAGAGGAGAACGCCTTCTTCAGTCCCGATCCAGACAAGGTGCCGGAGCTGGAAGCCTATATGGACCAGTTGCGCCGCGATCAGGACTCGGTGGGGGCGAAGATCACCGTGGTCGCCGAAGGGGTGATGCCGGGTCTCGGCGAGCCGATTTTCGACCGCCTCGACGCCGAGCTTGCCCACGCGCTGATGAGCATCAACGCGGTCAAGGGCGTGGAGATCGGCGCCGGTTTCGCCTGTGTCGCCCAGCGCGGCACCGAACACCGCGATGAACTGACGCCGGAAGGTTTCCTCAGCAACAACGCTGGCGGCATCCTCGGCGGTATCTCGTCCGGTCAGCCGATCGTTGCGCATCTGGCGTTGAAACCGACCTCGAGCATTACCACGCCGGGGCGTTCGATCGACGTGAACGGCAACCCGGTCGACGTGATCACCAAGGGCCGTCACGACCCGTGCGTAGGCATCCGTGCGACGCCGATCGCCGAGGCGATGATGGCCATCGTGCTGATGGATCACCTGTTGCGCCACCGCGGGCAGAACGCCGATGTGCGCGTGAGCACGCCGGTGCTGGGCCAGCTCTGATGGCTGCGCTCGAAGCCGTCGCGGCATAACCGGCGTGGCGGCGCTCCCGTACTGGCGGCTGTCCAGTTTCTATCTGTTCTATTTCGCCTTGCTCGGTTCGACGGCGCCGTTTCTGGCGCTGTACTTCGATCACCTCGGCTTCAGCGCCGCGCGCATCGGCGAGCTGGTGGCGATTCCGATGCTGATGCGCTGCGTGGCGCCGAACATCTGGGGCTGGCTCGGCGATTACACCGGCAGACGCCTGGCCATCGTGCGCTTTGGCGCGGTCTGCACGTTGCTGACCTTTTCGCTGATCTTCGTCAGCCAGACCTATGCCTGGCTGGCGATGGTCATGGCCCTGCATGCGTTTTTCTGGCACGCAGTGCTGCCGCAGTTCGAAGTCATCACCCTCGCGCATCTGCAGGGTCAGACCTCGCGCTACAGTCAGATTCGCCTGTGGGGCTCGATCGGCTTCATCATCACCGTCGTGGTCTTGGGGCGGTTGTTCGAATGGCTGAGCCTGGACATCTACCCGGCGGCACTGGTGCTGATCATGGCCGGCATTGTTCTGAGCAGTCTGTGGGTGCCGAACGCGCAACCCGCACAGGGCAATCGGCCGGCGGGTGAGGGCTTTCTCAGGCAATTGCGCCATCCCGGCGTGTTGGCATTTTATGCTTGTGTGGCGCTGATGCAGGTCAGCCACGGGCCGTATTACACCTTTCTGACTTTGCACCTCGAGCGCCTCGGTTACAGTCGTGGCGTCATCGGCATGCTTTGGGCTGTTGGCGTCGTCGCGGAAGTACTGATGTTCATGGCCATGAGTCGCATTCTGGCGCGGTTTTCCCTGCGCCGGGTGCTGCTGGCGAGTTTCCTGCTGGCGGCGTTACGCTGGCTGCTACTCGGGTCGTTCGCTGAATTTCTCTGGGTGTTGCTGTTCGCCCAAGTGCTGCACGCAGCGACTTTCGGCAGTTTTCACGCGGCTGCCATCGCTTTCGTGCAACGTAGTTTCGGCGCCCGCCAGCAAGGGCAGGGCCAGGCGTTGTATGCGGCACTGGCCGGCACCGGCGGTGCGCTCGGCGCGCTGTATTCCGGTTACAGCTGGAATGCCCTCGGCCCGACATTGACCTTTAGTATTGCCAGTCTCGCAGCGCTCGCCGCTGCCGTTATCATTGCCACCCGTATGCAAGAGGACAGGCCATGAGCCTTAGCCGTGAACAGCTCGCCCAACAGATCGTCGACGCCGGGCGTTTTCTATATGGCCGCGGCTGGTCGCCAGCCACCAGCAGCAACTATTCGACACGCCTGTCGCCAAGCGAAGCGTTGCTGACCGTGTCGGGCAAACACAAAGGCCAGTTGAGCGTGGATGACGTGCTCGCCACCGATTTGTCCGGCAACAGCCTGGAGCCGGGCAAGAAACCCTCCGCCGAAACCTTGCTGCACACCCAGCTCTACAGTTGGCGTGCGGAGATCGGCGCGGTGCTGCACACCCATTCGGTGAATGCCACGGTGCTGTCGCGCCTGACCCCGGAAGCCTTCATCGAGTTTGAAGACTACGAACTGCAAAAAGCTTTCAGCGGTATTTCCACCCACGAATCACGGGTGCGTGTGCCGATTTTCGACAACGATCAGGACATTGCGCGCCTTGCCGCCAAGGTGCAGCCTTGGCTCGACGCCCATCCCGACTGCGTCGGTTATCTGATTCGCGGGCATGGCCTCTACACGTGGGGCGCGCAGATGAGCGACGCACTACGGCAGATCGAGGCTTTCGAATTCCTGTTTGAATGCGAGTTGAAAACCCGCAGCGTCATGAACCGCCAAGGCTGAGTTCACCAGAAACAGCCCGTTTGCCTGATGACACGCTGCGCCCGACCGGTCTTGAAGAGCCGGACGGCGCCGCCGCTACCGAGGAATTGCCCATGAGCAGCCTGTCCGTTTATCACGTTTCCAGCCCTGAGATTCCCAACAAGGTGCTGACCCATTTCGAAGACATTGCTTCGACGCTGGCCGAGCAGGGCGTGCGTTTCGACCGCTGGCAAGCCGCCGCGAAGATCCAGCCCGGCGCCAGTCAGGAAGAAGTCATCAGCGCTTATAAAGAGCAGATCGACAAGCTGATGACCGAGCGCGGTTACATCACCGTTGATGTGATCAGTCTCAACAGTGATCACCCGCAAAAAGCCGAACTGCGCGCCAAGTTCCTCGAAGAACACCGCCATGGCGAAGACGAAGTGCGATTTTTCGTCGCCGGTCGCGGCTTGTTTACCCTGCACATCGACGATTATGTCTATGCCGTGCTGTGCGAGAAGAACGACCTGATCTCGGTTCCGGCCGGCACCAGGCACTGGTTCGACATGGGCGAGCATCCACATTTCGTGGCGATCCGTCTGTTCAACAACCCGGAAGGCTGGGTTGCCAACTTCACCGGCGAAGACATCGCTGGCCGCTTCCCGCGTCTGGAGGACTGAAACCGTGTCGATCAAAGCCATCCTCACCGACATCGAAGGCACCACCAGCGCGGTGAGTTTCGTCTTCGATGTGCTGTTTCCCTACGCCGCCAGACACTTGCCGGATTTCGTGCGCCAGAACGCTTCCCGCACCGACGTCGCTGAGCAGCTCGACGCCGTACGCCGCGACAGCAATGAGGCGCACGCCGACGTTGAACGCGTCGTTGAAATCCTCTTGAGCTGGATCGCCGAAGACCGCAAGGCCACGCCGCTCAAGGCATTGCAAGGCATGGTCTGGGAGCAGGGCTATCAGGCCGGGCAACTGAAAGGTCACGTTTATCCGGACGCAGTCGAAGCGCTGCAACGTTGGCATGCGGCCGGGTATCAGCTGTTTGTTTACTCGTCCGGCTCGATCCAGGCGCAGAAGCTGATCTTCGGTTGTTCGGAGGCGGGCGATCTGACGCCGCTGTTCAGCGGCTATTTCGATACCACATCAGGGCCCAAGCGTGAGGCGCAGTCCTATCGCAATATTCAGCAGGCGGTCGGTGTTGAAGCAGATGAAATCCTGTTTCTGTCGGACATCGTCGAAGAGCTCGATGCTGCGCAGTCAGCGGGCCTGAAGACCTGCGGCCTGGCGCGTGAAGGCGCGGAGTTGCCGGGGCATGTCACGGTGGACAGCTTTACCGGAATCGAACCGGAAGCGTTCTGACCCTACAGTGGAAATTGTAGGAGCGAGCCTGCTCGCGAAAGCGATGTGTCAGTGAAGTAATTTGTATCTGACAACACCGCATTCGCGAGCAGGCTCGCTCCCACAGTAGATATGTCGCAGACATAAACAAACAGGCCGTGAAGCGCATGCTCCACGGCCTGTTTTTGTTTAAAGCAACTTACAGCGAGTGATACGTCGGCAGGGCAAAACGCTGCTGGCTCTGCAGCATCGCAATTTGCGGCAACTCGCTGGCTTGTTCGGCCAGGTCACGGCGGATCGCGCTGATCGCCCAGGACAGTTGGTCACCGGCGTGCAGTTGCTGATACGAGAGTGCGCGTTTGAAGACTTTGCCGTCGCTGCTACGCAGAGTGAGCAGGATGCCACCGTCAGGACGTGGGGCAGTGCTGACTTCGTAGTTGGAGAACAGCGATGTAAATTTTTCTTGAATCAGGCTCATGTCATCAGCTCCGTATGTACTTGAATGGCAAGCATGCGGAGGTAGTTGCAGCGTTTGTGCCAGTATTGGTGCGAATAAAATCCCTTTAAAATCAACACGTTAAAAGCATTGCATTTTGCAGGTGTCGTGCAATCTGCATGAATGGCCATCGTGCATCCTGCATTTTGCGTGATTTTTCTCTGCGCTACGGAACCAAACGTCCGTACCAGAATCGACGCCCACCTCGTCGGTGCGGCGGGATACAAATCATTGCAAAAACCGCGTGTACAGCCCCGCGAGCGCTGACGTACTTTCCTTCTCGACCCTCGACATAAACGCGTCGGTTGCAGCCATACCCGATAACAAGAACAGCGATCCGCACGCCCGGGTCGAACGGGGAGCTTTCATGCGTCACGCACCGAGCGACACGATTACCTGGAGCATGATGCTCCGCAAACTGCCGATGATCGCCAAAGCCATCCCCCGAGTGGTGAAAGGTATGAAGGTGGCCAACGTCACGGATCCGACCCAAACGTGTGGCCTCGGCTGGACCTTCGAGCAAGCGGCGCTGCGCAATCCAGACGGCGTGGCGTTGATGCAGGATGACGTTGCGCTGACCTACACGCAGGTCAACCAGTGGGCCAATCGCATCGCGCATTATCTGAGCGAGCAGGGCATCGGCAAGGGTGATGTGGTCGCGGTGTTCATCGAGAACCGTGCGGAATTGCTGGTGACCATTCTCGCGCTGGCCAAGCTCGGTGCGGTCAGTGCGCTGCTCAATACCTCGCTGATACGCGACACGCTTATCCACAGCATCAACCTGGTCGCACCCGTGGCCATCGTGGTCGGCGAAGAGTTGACGGCGGCCTATGCCGGCGTGCGTGATCAAGTTTCTATCGCTGCACCGCGCACATGGTTTGTCGCCGATCACGACACTTACAGCCATCCGGGCATCGCGCCCGACGGTTACGTCAATCTGATCAGCGCCAGTGCCGACGCCAGCAGCGATAACCCGCCGAGCAGCGCGCAGATTTTCTTCGACGATCCTTGTTTCTATATCTACACCTCCGGCACCACCGGCCTGCCCAAGGCCGGAGTATTCAAGCACGGCCGCTGGATGCGCAGCTCGGCGAGCTTCGGCATGATCGCCCTCGATATGCGCCCCAACGACGTCGTCTACTGCACCCTGCCGCTGTATCACGCCACCGGCCTGTGCGTGTGCTGGGGATCGGCGATCAACGGCGCTTCGGGTTTTGCCATCCGGCGCAGATTCAGCGCCAGTCAGTTCTGGAATGATGTGCGTCGCTATCGCGCGACCACTATCGGTTATGTCGGCGAGTTGTGCCGCTATCTGGTCGAGCAACCGGCCAGCGCCGATGACAGCCGCCACGACGTCCGCAAGATGATCGGCAATGGCTTGCGCCCAGGTGCCTGGGCCGAGTTCAAGACGCGTTTTGCCGTCGAGCACATCTGTGAGCTGTACGCGGCGAGCGACGGCAATATCGGTTTCAGCAACATCCTCAATTTCGACAACACCGTCGGCTTCTCGCTGATGGCCTGGGAGTTGGTTGCCTACGATCACGACAGCGGCGAGCCGCTCCGTGGCGAGGATGGTTTCATGCGCAAGGTCGGTAAGGGCGAGCAGGGCCTGCTGCTGGCGCGAATCGATGACAAGGCACCGCTGGACGGTTACACCGAACCGCAGAAAACCGCCCGCGTCGTACTGCGCGATGTGTTCAACAAGGGCGATCGTTTTTTCAACACCGGCGACCTGCTGCGCAACATCGGTTTCGGTCACGCGCAGTTCGTTGATCGCCTCGGCGATACCTATCGCTGGAAGGGTGAAAACGTGTCGACCACCGAAGTCGAGAACCTGTTGCTGCAGCATCCGTTGATTTCTGAAGCGGTGGCGTATGGCGTAGAAATTCCCAATACCAACGGACGTGCGGGGATGGCTGCAATCACGCCCGCCGAATCCTTGGCCACGCTGGATTTCGCCGAATTGCTGAGTTTCGCCCGGCAGCGTATGCCGGCCTACGCCGTGCCGTTGTTCCTGCGGGTGAAGGTGAAAATGGAGACCACGGGAACCTTCAAATACCAGAAGACCCGCCTGAAAAAGGAGGGCTTCGACCCCGGTCTTACGGGCGATGACCCGATCTTCGCCTGGCTGCCGGGCAGCGCAACCTATGTGCATGTCAGTGAGGAAATCCTCGCTGACATTCAACAGGGCAAACATCGGTATTGAGTGTGGCTATCGCGCCGCTCGGAAAAAACCGAGTGACAGCCACCGTCGCGCTCGGGAAACTGTCGGCTTTCCGATAGACCGAAATGGAGTGCCACATGTCTGACCAAAGCCGCCAGATGACCCCTGAGGAAGCTGCCGAATTCACCGAGCAGGTTTTCAACAAGGCGCGCGACGGTGATGCCGAGATGCTCGATCGCCTGGTGACTGCCGGGCTGCCGGTGAACCTGAAAAACAGCAAGGGCGACACGCTGCTGATGCTCGCCAGCTACTACGGCCATGTCGATGCGGTGAAGGTCCTGCTTAAACACAAAGCCGATCCGGAAATGCGCAATGGCAACGGCCAGAGCCCGATTGCCGGCGCTGCGTTCAAAGGCGATCTGGCGGTGGTCAGAGCGCTGGTCGAGGCGGGCGCCGAAATCGAAGGCTCGTCGTTCGACGGCCGCACGGCATTGATGATGGCGGCGATGTTCAACCGCGTTGAAATCGTCGATTACCTGATCGGCAAGGGTGCCGACCCGAAAGCCAAGGACGCCAATGGCGTCACCGCGCTGGATGCGGCCCGGACCATGGGCGCAGTCGATACCACCGCGCAGCTGGAAAAGTTGTTGGCTTCATAAACGTCAAAAGATCGCAGCCGGTCCGCAGTCACGCGCAGAATCTGTGGGAGCTGCCGAAGGCTGCGATCTTTTGCTGTTCTGCGCTATTCTTCGCGCCCGCAAAATCTACCTCCATCACAGGATCCGCCTCATGAAAGCCGCACTCGTCGAACTCATCAGCAAAATCAGCTCCGGCTGCATGGGCGAGGACGAGATCCTGAAAGTGGCCGACGAAGCCGCGCAGGCCTACGCCGATGCCGATGCTTTTCTGACAGCCAACCCGGACATCAACTACGACGACACTTTCCCGATTCCGCTGGGTGAGTGGGTGGTGGTTGGTAGCCTGCCGGAAACGGTATTGTTCCAGGCCGACACCTACGTCGATCTGTTCGCACAAATCGTTGCCTCGTTCGGTCCGGGTGTGGATTTCAACCTCAAGCCCAAGCAACTGGCGAAGACCGAAGCGCTGACCGCACTCAACCGCATTCAGGTGCAGATGAGCAGCCTGAACAAGGAAAACGGCGGCTACACGCTGATGAACTTCAGCCAGTTGCTCGACGATGAACTGCAAATGGTCCTGGTCTACGGCAACGATGTGCCACGCGTGCTCGAGTTGTGCGCCGGGATTGGCATCGTCGCTGCGCCGGCACTGGAGGCCTTGAAGGTCGCCGTTCACGTCTGAACGCAATAAAAGGGAACCCTGCGCGCGACCGTCTATCCTAAAAGTGCATGCCACTATTCTGGAGCGACACCATGGGTTCCACGTTCAATGGTCTGATTGGCCTGATCATCCTTGCCCTCGACATCTGGGCCATCATCAACGTGCTGAAAAGCGGCGCCTCCACCGGGATGAAAATCGTCTGGGTGTTGCTGATCATCCTCCTGCCGGTGCTGGGCCTGATCATCTGGGCGATTGCCGGGCCACGGGGCAACGTCCGGATCTGAGCTGATTTTCGATCACACTGTCATCCCTGTGGGAGCGAGCCTGCTCGCGAAGACGTTGTGTCAGTCGCCATCACCGGCAACTGATGCTCCGCTTTCGCGAGCAGGCTCGCTCCCACAGTGGTTTGCGGTGGTAAAAAACGAGCTGAGGTTCGACCTGTCATCTTCGGCAACGTAGAATGCGCGCCTTTCCCGGGCAATCGTCCCCACGATGGCGCCCGCGCATTTATCGGAGCACTTGACCATGACCGTCACCAAGACCAGCGAGTACCTGGAAACCCTCTACGAAGGCTACGGCCAGCGTTTTCGCATGGAAAAACTGCTGCACGAAGTGCGCACCGAGCACCAGCATCTGGTGATCTTCCAGAACCCGCGCATGGGCCGGGTGATGGCGCTGGACGGCGTGATCCAGACCACCGAAGCCGACGAATTCATCTACCACGAAATGCTCACCCACGTGCCGATCCTTGCCCACGGCACTGCCAAGCGTGTGCTGATCATTGGCGGCGGTGACGGCGGCATGTTGCGCGAAGTGACCAAGCACGCCGGCGTCGAGCACATCACCATGGTCGAAATCGACGGCACCGTGGTCGACATGTGCAAGGAATTCCTGCCGAACCATTCCGCCGGTGCCTACGACGATCCCCGCCTGAACCTGGTGATCGATGACGGTATGCGTTTCGTCGCTACCACTACTGAAAAATTCGACGTGATCATTTCCGACTCCACCGATCCGATCGGCCCGGGCGAAGTGCTGTTCTCGGAGAACTTCTACCAGGCGTGCCACCGTTGCCTGAACGAAGGCGGCATCCTCGTCACCCAGAACGGCACGCCGTTCATGCAGATCGACGAAGTCAAAACCACCGCTGGCCGCCTGCGCAGCCTGTTCCCGGACTGGCACTTCTACCAGGCCGCCGTGCCGACCTACATCGGCGGCTCGATGACCTTCGCCTGGGGCTCGACCAACCCGGCCTACCGCAAGCTCAGCCGTGAAACCCTGCAACAGCGCTTCATCGGCAGCGGCATCGTTACCCGCTACTACAACCCGGAAATCCACATCGGCGCATTCGCTCTGCCGCAATACGTGCTGCAAGCGGTGAACAAGCCGAGCAACGACTAATACTTCCCCGCAAAACCTCTTTGTGGGAGCGAGCCTGCTCGCGATAGCTTTTTCCCAGTCGATGTATCTGTGACTGGCAGACCGCAATCGCGAGCAGGCTCACTCCTACAATTCACGATCATCGGCTGTAATCCTTTTGAACCAACTCTCGCGGAAAAAAGTCGAGATAAAGGTAAGCCCATTTACGGGTTGATCGAGGAGGCACTGATGCAAAAGTGGAAAGTCACTTTCGTGGATGATCATGGTGAAATCGTTGATGAGATCTTCGAACGTGAGGAATGCCCGTCCGATGATGAAGCCGCGCGGCTGATCAAGGAGCGGCTTCTTCCGGTCGCCGCCCAGCTGGATCTCAATGATCTGGAAGGGCGCACCGCCGATGCCGGGGTGAAAAACCTCAAGACCCAGAACGGCATCGAAATCCGCAGCATCACACCTGTCTGAACACATCCTGTCATCTCGTAAACCAGGCCTTGGCAGCGGCGCTCTCTTGGGGCTACTCTGCAAGCGAGATCAGCGAATGGATCGCTAAGGTCTGGTCTTGTCAGCTACATGCTTGTTTCCCGCGCGCAACCACGTTGCCGTAGTACTTAGGCCAAAAGGCCCGGGGCGGGAATACGGAAAGTCTATCCATCAATCGAGGGGGACGATTCATGAGCACAGCCTATCAAGAAGACATCAGCAGCAACGTTCTGCGCCGCATGAAAGAAGGCGGTTTCGATTTTTCCCGGTTCCATCCCATCGAGTTCTACGCGATTTTCCCGGACGAGGAGCGGGCGCGCAGGGCAGCAGGCAAATTTCGCGGTGAGTCCATCAATGCCCAGGTCAGTGCGCGCGACGACGGCGCCTGGTCGCTGGAATTGAGCAAAGTGATGTACGCAACCTACGACGACATTGGCGATTTCGAGCAGGGCTTTTCCGCCGTGGTCGAGCCGCTGGGCGGCATTATCGAGGGGTGGGGCGTGAAGCAGGAGGTGCGCAATCGTTACCGCCTGAATTGAGCTTGAGCATTTTGTATCGGGCAACGGCTGACCTTCGGGTCGGCCGTTGTCGTTTTAAAGATCAAAAGATCGCAGCCTTCGGCAGCTCCTACAGGTGATCGTGTAGGAGCTGCCGAAGGCTGCGATCTTTTGCTTTTGCATTCAAAATATTTCAAAAAACCAAAAAAAAGCCACCGGAGAGGGTGGCTAAAAGGGAAGACGGGTATGCAGTGAAGTCTTTGCGGGGCGGGGCTGGCAAGGCAGTCCAGGTCAATCTGGCGGTCAGCTTTGCAGCGCGATGCCGATGAAGTTTTGCAGCGAATGCGCGGATTATCCGCAGTCGCTGCCGGGCAGTGAAATCAACTCTGACTATGCTGGTGATAGGCGACGCAGTGCGTCGCAATGAAGCGGGGGCAATCGGGTCGGGGCATTTGCCGCACAGGAATGGTGCGCAGCCTTTGGCGTGGATCCACAACCGATTGAATTCAAAGCGTTTATGCCGATGGCACGGGCCTTGCGAAGGCCTGTATGTCCGGAGTGACAAGGAGTACGGCATGATCCGCACCTGTTTTGACGAGATGTACGATGCTGGCGGACTGGTTCGCCCGCATTACCGGGAATTTGCCCGCTGGCTGGCCGAGACGCCCGACGAGTTGCTTGCGCAACGCCGACGCGAGGCTGATCTGCTGTTCCATCGTGCCGGGATCACTTTCACGCTTTATGGCGACGAGCAGGGCACCGAGCGCCTGATTCCGTTCGACACCATTCCGCGCAGCATACCCGCCAGTGAGTGGCGAATCGTCGAGCGCGGTTGTATCCAGCGGGTCAAGGCGCTGAACATGTTCCTCGCCGACCTCTACCACGAGCAGCGCATCATCAAGGCCGGGATCATTCCCGCCGAACAGGTGCTGGCCAACGAGCAATACCAGCTGGCAATGCAGGGCCTGGATCTGCACCGCGACATCTATTCGCACATCTCCGGCGTCGATCTGGTGCGCGATGGCGATGGCACTTATTACGTCCTCGAAGACAACCTGCGCACACCCAGCGGCGTCAGTTACATGCTCGAAGACCGCAAGATGATGATGCGGCTGTTCCCTGAGCTGTTCGCCGCTCAGCGCATCGCCCCGATCGATCACTATCCCAATCTGCTGCTCGACACCCTGAAAAGCTCAAGTCCGATCGACAACCCCAGCGTGGTGGTGCTGACGCCGGGGCGCTTCAACAGCGCGTTCTTCGAGCATGCGTTTCTCGCGCGGGAAATGGGCGTTGAACTGGTGGAAGGCGCGGACCTGTTCGTGCGCGACGACAAGGTGTTCATGCGCACCACCGACGGCCCGAAAGCCGTCGATGTGATTTATCGCCGCCTCGACGATGCCTTCCTCGACCCGCTGGCATTCAACCCGGATTCGATGCTCGGCGTGCCGGGGCTGCTGTCGTCCTATCGCTCCGGCAATGTGGTGCTGGCCAATGCCATCGGCACCGGAGTGGCGGACGATAAATCGGTTTACCCGTTTGTCACCGACATGATCCGTTTCTACCTCGACGAAGAGCCGATTCTGAAGAACGTGCCGACCTGGCAATGCCGCAACCCGTCCGAGCTGTCCCACGTGCTGGCCAATCTTCCGGATCTGGTGGTCAAGGAAACCCAGGGCTCCGGCGGTTACGGGATGCTGGTCGGGCCGGCCGCGACGAGCGCGGAAATCGATGCCTTTCGCGAGCGCATCAAAGCCAAGCCCCATGCCTACATCGCGCAGCCGACGCTGTCGCTGTCGACGTGCCCGACCTTTGTCGAAAACGGCATCGCGCCGCGCCATATCGACCTGCGCCCGTTCGTACTGTCCGGCCGCGAGACCCGGGTCGTGCCCGGAGGTTTGACCCGTGTCGCGTTGCGTGAAGGCTCCCTGGTGGTGAATTCCTCCCAGGGCGGCGGCACCAAGGACACCTGGGTAGTCGAGGATTGAAGGAAGCTTGCCATGTTAAGTAGAACTGCCTCGGATCTGTACTGGATGTCGCGTTACCTGGAGCGTGCGGAGAACCTCGCACGCATGCTCGACATCAGTTATTCACTGTCGCTGATGCCGCAGGACGGGCGCGGCGATGGTCTGCACGAACTCGCCATGCCGTTGCTGATTACCGGCACTCTCGATGATTACCATGACCGCCACGGCGATCTGCACGCCGAACGCCTGCTGCATTTCTTTGCGCTGGACGCGGCCAACCCGGCGAGCATCTACAGCTGCCTCGGCGCGGCGCGGGCCAGTGCCCATGCGGTGCGCGGGCGAATCACCGCCGACATGTGGGAAAACATCAACGCAACCTGGCTGGAAATTCGCGGCATCGCCGAACAGGGTCTGAGCCGCTACGGCATGAGCCGTTTCTGCGAATGGATCAAGGAGCGCTCGCATCTGTTTCGTGGCGCGTCCTACGGCACGATCATGCGCAACGACGCGTTTCGCTTCATCCGTCTGGGCACGTTCATCGAGCGCGCGGACAACACGCTGCGCCTGCTCGATGCCCGCTACGAAATGGCCGGCGATCAGGCCGAAGCGGTCAGCGATGGCACGGCGCACGCTTATTACCAATGGAGTGCGCTGCTGCGGGCGTTGTCGTCGTTCGAGGCCTACACCGAAATCTACCGCGATGCGCCCGGCGCCCGGCACGTCGCCGAATTGCTTTTGTTGCGCGCCGATGTACCTCGATCGCTGCGTGCCTGTACCGAAGAAATCGACCAGATCCTCGCGCAACTGCCCGGCGCCAACGGCCGCCCGGCACAACGCCTGGCGGCGGAAATGGACGCGCGCCTGCGCTACACCGGCATCAACGAAATCCTCGAAGAAGGCCTGCACGCCTGGCTGACCGAATTCATCCCGTTGGTGCGCCAGTTGGGCAACGCCATTCACAGTTCCTACCTGGAGGCTGCATGAGACTTTCCATAAGCCACGAGACCACCTATCACTACGAAGATCAGGTGCGCGCGAGCATCCAGTACCTGCGCCTGACGCCTCACGACAGCGAGCGTCAGCACGTGCTCAGTTGGCAGCTGGATTTACCGCGCCCGGTGCGTGCGCAACTCGATCCGTTCGGCAACATCCTGCATGTATTGACCATGGACGAGCCCCACGAAGCGATCATCATTGGTGCCCGTGGTCAGGTCGATATCGATGAATTGCGCGAGGCCGAACATGAAAGCCAGTCAGCGCTGCCGTTCCTGCGCTTCACGCGCATGACAGAAGCCGATGAAGCCTTGCGCGAGTTTGCCGGGAAAAATTGCAAGCAACGGCGTGATCGCACCGCGCTGATCGATTTGATGTGCGCATTGAATCAGCACATGACCTACACGCCGGGCTCGACCGTGGTCGACACCAGCGCCGCCGAAGCTTTCGCCGGTCGCGCCGGGGTCTGTCAGGATCATGCGCACGCCTTTCTCGCCTGCGCGCGCAGCCTCGGCATACCGTCGCGTTATGTCTCGGGTTATCTGTACAGCGAGGATTGCGAGCATCTGGCCAGCCATGCCTGGGCGGAAGCGTGGCTGGATGACGCGTGGTACAGCTTCGACGTGACCAACCAACTGGCGCGCCCGGAGCGCCACCTGAAACTGGCGGTGGGCCTGGATTATCTCGATGCCTGCCCGGTACGCGGCATGCGCCGGGGCGGCGGCTGCGAGCAGATGCACGCGAAAGTGTTCGTCTCGCCGACGCCGATCATCTCCGTCCAGCAGCAATAAGGATCTGCACAATCCCCTGTAGGAGTGAGCCTGCTCGCGATGGCGGCGTGACAGTCACATCTGTATCGCCTGACACGCCGCCATCGCGAGCAGGCTCACTCCTACAAGGAATTGGTGTCAGGGCTTAATCTTGCGACCGGCCATGTGCTTGAGATAGGCCACCAGCATTTGCAGATCCCCGTCCGGCAACACCTGCGCCGAAAACCCCGGCATCTTCGCCTGCGGCCACTGGCGCAAACTCTGCGGATCGCGGATGTAGCGCTTCAGGAAGTCCGCACCAAAATACTCGGTCGGGCTGTACGGAATATTCAGATCCGGCCCGAACTGCGCATCACCGGCACCATTCAACCGGTGACACGCCAGGCAGTTTTTCTGAAACAAGGCAAAGCCCTGGTTCACCGGATCATCGGCCTTCAATGCCGGATCGGGCAGCAGGGCAGGGAAACGCTGGGCCACCGGCGCCATCAACTTGAGGCTGGCGACTTCGAACGGCCACTGCTCGGGACTGATCTTGCCGGCTTGCGGATCGGTCCAGACCAGATAGAAAGGCCCGGCGCTGTGCTTGCCGGCGGACAACGGTGGCCATGGCCGTGCCGGATCCTCGATTGCCAGCCATGCGCGTGCGCCGTTCTCGTTCAGCAAAGGCGCAGCGGCCAACTCTGCGGCAAAGCCGTCCAGCGCCACCGCTTGCAAGTGGTCCTCAGGTCTGACGCCCGTCAGCAACGCGGCCAAGGGCACGGCCTGATAGGTCATGTCCTTCTTGTAGGAAACATCATTGTTGATCGTGAGGGTTTGCAGCTGAGGATGCTTGAGCAGTTCCTCGGTCTGCCAGGTGCGGCTGTTTGCGCCCAACTGCAGATCCAGTTGTGCGGCAGACAAGGGCAAGCTCAGCAGCAAGGCACTGAGCGCAATGAGCGTTTTCAAATGACCGCCGTCCATGTCGTGTAAGTGCGCAAAGGTTGGCACAACCACGCTGGCCCGGGTAGCGGGCCAGTCACATTTTCAGCGGCGATATACAGCACGCGGCGCTTGAATCAGCCGATGACCTTGGTCAGATTCGGCAAGATCAACAACAGCGTCGTGGCGAAAAGAATGAGTCCTGCTTGACGTACTTTCGGTTGTTTGAACATGGCTTGACCGCCTTTATTGTTATTTCCTGATGCGTGCCTGACTGCAGATCCATGACGGCACGCGTTGCACTTCCTGTTGGAGGACGCCCGTCTCGGCAAAACCCGACGACGATGGCGTACATGTTCACCTTAGGGCCCACGTCCGCGTTGGCTTAGATCCATTTCATATGGAGCGCTTGAAAAAAGCTTTAAAAAAGGCATGAGGCGTATTGCCAGCTTCTTTGCCGCCCGCTGGCTAGACAACTCGGCGACCTGAACCGGTTCACCTGAGGTCCGATGACCGTCCGTCTGAGCGCGTGCGTCAAGCGCGTTGAGCAATGTGGTCATTGCTTGCCGGACTGCGCAGGGCGAAAGTGCAACGACACTGAATCAGGTTCGAGGACGTCATGACTGAAGCTTTGATTTTCGATGCGTTACGCACCCCGCGTGGCAGAGGCAAGGCCGACGGCGCGCTGCACAGCGTCAAGCCGGTCAATCTGGTAGCAGGTTTGCTCAGCGCCTTGCAGGCACGCACGGCGCTGGACACCAGTCAGGTCGATGATGTGGTCCTCGGCTGCGTCACGCCGATCGGCGATCAAGGTTCCGATATCGCCAAAACGGCGGTGCAAGTAGCCGATTGGGACGTCAGCGTCGCCGGTGTGCAGATCAACCGTTTCTGCGCTTCAGGTCTGGAAGCGGTGAATCTCGGCGCGATGAAAGTGCGTTCGGGTTTTGAAGATCTGGTGGTGGTCGGCGGCGTCGAGTCGATGTCGCGGGTGCCGATGGGTAGCGATGGTGGCGCCTGGGCATTGGACCCGCAGACCAACCTGCACAGCCACTTCACCCCGCAAGGCGTCGGCGCCGACCTGATCGCCACCCTCGAAGGCTTCAGCCGACAGGACGTCGATGCCTACGCGCTGCACTCGCAGCACAAAGCTGCACGGGCGCGAGCTGATGGCTCGTTCAACAAGTCGCTGGTGCCGGTGCAGGATCAGAACGGCATCATCCTGCTCGATCATGATGAGTTCATCCGCGCCGAATCGACCCTTGAAGGCCTGGGCAAGCTCAAGCCGAGTTTCGAAATGATCGGGCAGATGGGCTTCGACGCCACGGCGTTGCGGGTCTACAGCCATGTCGAGCGAATCAACCACGTGCACACGCCGGGCAACAGTTCCGGGATTGTCGACGGTGCGGCGCTGATGCTCATCGGCTCCGAAGCCAAGGGCCGTGCGCTAGGGCTGCAGCCACGGGCGCGCATCGTCGCCACTGCCGTCACCAGTACCGACCCGACGATCATGCTCACCGGCCCGGCGCCGGCAACCCGCAAAGCGCTGGCCAAGGCCGGACTGCGCGTGGAAGACATCGATCTGTTCGAGGTCAACGAAGCGTTTGCCTCGGTGGTGTTGAAGTTCATCAAGGACATGGCCGTCGACCCGGACAAGGTCAACGTCAACGGCGGCTCGATCGCCATGGGCCACCCGCTGGGCGCCACTGGATGCGCGATCCTCGGCACCCTGCTCGATGAACTGGAAGCGCGTCACCTGCGCTACGGCCTGGCGACACTCTGCGTCGGCGGCGGCATGGGCATTGCCACCATCATCGAACGCCTCTGAGCCCCGACTTCAAGGAACCCTGTTATGAGCGAAGCGATTCGTTACGAAAAAGGTCAGGACGGTATCGTCGTGCTGACCATGGACATGCCGGGCCAGAGTGCCAATACCATGAACGCAGTGTATCGCGAGGCCATGGCCGCTTGCGTTGCGCGTTTGTCAGCGGAAAAAGACAGCATTGCCGGGGTGATCATCACTTCAGCGAAGAAAACCTTCTTTGCTGGCGGCGACCTCAATGAATTGATCAAGGTCGGCAAGCCCGAAGCCAAAGCCTTCCATGACATGGTGCTGACCCTCAAGGCGCAGTTGCGCAGCCTTGAGACCCTCGGCAAACCGGTGGTTGCGGCGATCAACGGCGCTGCGCTGGGTGGCGGCTGGGAAATCTGCCTGGCCTGCCACCACCGCATCGCTGTGGATGATGCGTCGGTGCAACTCGGTCTGCCGGAAGTGACGCTGGGCCTGTTGCCGGGCGGCGGCGGGGTGGTGCGCATGGTGCGCATGCTCGGCATCGAAAAAGCCCTGCCGTATTTGCTCGAGGGCAAGAAGGTGCGCCCGCAACAGGCGTTGCAGGCCGGGCTGATTGATGAACTGGCGGCGGATCGCGATGAGCTGCTGGCCAAGGCGCGCGCCTGGATTGTCGCTAATCCGACCGCGGTACAACGCTGGGACGTCAAGGGTTACCCGATTCCGGGCGGCACGCCGTCCAGTCCAAAAGTGGCGCAGATGCTGGCGATTGCGCCGTCGATTCTGCGCGCGAAGACTCAAGGCACGCTGCCAGCGCCGGAGAAGATTCTCTGCGCGGCGGTGGAGGGTGCTCAGGTCGATTTCGACACGGCGCACCTGATCGAAACCCGCTACTTCACAGAACTGACGACCGGGCAGATCTCGAAAAACCTGATCGGCACGTTCTGGTTCCAGTTGAACGAAATCAACGCCGGCGGTTCAAGACCGCAAGGTTTTGCGCCTTATAAAACCAAGAAAGTGGGTGTACTCGGCGCTGGCATGATGGGCGCGGGCATCGCGTTTGTCAGCGCCTCGGCCGGTATCGACGTCGTGCTCAAGGACATCAACCTCGCCGCTGCGGAAAAAGGCAAGGCGCATTCCGCGGCGCTGCTGGATAAAAAAGTTACCCGTGGCCAGATGACTGTCGAACAGCGCGAGGCAGTACTGACGCGGATCGTTGCGAGCGAAAGCGATGCCGATCTGGCCGGTTGCGATCTGATCATCGAAGCGGTATTCGAAGATCGCAAACTCAAAGCCAAGGTGTCTGCCGCCGCGCAACAGGTGGTGGGTGGCGAAGCAGTGATCGCTTCCAATACGTCCACCCTGCCGATCACCGGCCTGGCGACGGCCGTGCCCGATCAAAGCAAATTCATCGGCCTGCATTTCTTCAGTCCGGTGGAAAAAATGCCGCTGGTGGAAATCATCAAGGGCGCGCAGACCAGCGACGAAACCCTCGCCCGCGGTTTCGATTTCGTCCTGCAAATCAAGAAAACTCCGATCGTGGTCAACGACAGCCGTGGCTTCTTTACCTCGCGGGTATTCGGCACGTTCACCAACGAAGGCATTGCCATGCTCGGCGAAGGCGTCAGTGCGCCGATGATCGAGACTGAAGCGCGCAAGGCCGGGATGCCGGTCGGGCCTCTGGCGATCTCCGACGAAGTTTCCCTCAGCCTGATGAGCCATATCCGGCAGCAGACGGCCAAGGACTTACAGGCTGAAGGGAAACCGCTGATTGAGCACCCGGCCTTCGCCGTGATTGACTTGGTGCTCAATGAATTCAAGCGACCAGGCAAAGCCGCCGGAGGCGGGTTTTATGAATATCCAGCGGCTGCCCAGAAGCATCTTTGGCCGGAGCTGAAAACGCGTTTCGAGAAAGTCGACGGACAGATTCCGGCAAAGGATGTGCGCGATCGTCTGTTGTTTGTGCAGGCCATCGAAACCGTGCGCTGTGTGGAGGAGGGCGTGCTGACCTCAACGGCGGATGCCAACGTCGGGTCGATCTTCGGCATCGGTTTCGCTGCGTGGACCGGCGGTGCGCTGCAGTTCATCAACCAGTATGGCCTGAAGGATTTTGTCGCGCGTGCGCAGTATCTGACCGAGCAATATGGCGAGCGTTTTACGCCGCCAGCGCTGCTACTGGACAAAGCCACGAAAGGTGAAATGTTCTAGGGCTGGCGAACATGTCGGGGCTTGCCTTGGCCGGGTGTTTCAAGGCAGGCTCTGGGGTGTTCATTATTCCCATCACGTGTCAGGTATTTTTTATGTCGCTGCGCATCTGCATTCTCGAGACCGACATCTTGCGGCCTGAGCTGATCGATCAGTATCAGGGCTATGGGCAAATGTTTCAGCGCCTGTTTTCGCAACAACCGATCGCCGCTGATTTCACTGTCTATAACGTGGTGAATGGCGAATACCCAAGCGAAGACGAGACCTTCGATGCGTATCTGGTCACCGGCAGCAAGGCCGATTCGTTCGGCACTGATCCGTGGATTCAGACCCTCAAGACTTATCTTCTGAATCGCTACGAACGCGGCGACAAACTGCTCGGCGTGTGCTTCGGCCATCAATTGCTGGCGCTGCTGCTTGGCGGAAAGAGCGAGCGCGCATCCCAGGGTTGGGGCGTCGGTACCCACAACTACAAGCTGGCGGCCAAGGCGCCGTGGATGAGCCCGGTGCGCGAAGAGCTGACACTGTTGATCAGCCATCAGGATCAGGTGACCGAGCTACCGGAAAATGCAACGGTGATCGCCTCCAGCGATTTCTGCCCGTTCGCGGCTTATCACATCAACGATCAAGTGCTGTGCTTCCAGGGCCATCCGGAATTCATTCACGATTACTCGCGCGCGCTGCTCGATCTGCGCCAGGAAGCGCTGGGCTCGCAGATTTACAGCAAAGGCGTGGCCAGCCTCGAGCAGGAGCATCATGGCGCTACGGTTGCGGAGTGGATGATGCGCTTCGTCGCGCACAAGCCGGAAGCGGCTCAACGCTGAAAGGGCCTGCTCCCACAATCCCTGTGGGAGCGAGCCTGCTCGCGAATCGCCGGGGCGACGCGGTCCCGGCTACAACCACCCCGACCGCTTGAAACTCGCCCACAAACTCACACACCCCACCGCAATAAACCCCAGCACCGCAAAATAACCGTAATGCCAAGTCAACTCCGGCATGTTCTGGAAGTTCATCCCGTAAATTCCCGCCACTGCGGTGGGGAACGCCAGAATCGCTGCCCACGCTGCGAACTTGCGCTGCACCACGCTTTGCCGCGATGCCTCAAGCAACACACCAATCTCGATGGTCTGGCTGGCAATGTCCGCCAGCGTGCTCAGGTCTTCCATCTGCCGCGTCACGTGGATCTGCACATCGCGAAAGTACGGGCGCATGTTCTTGTCGATGAATGGAAAGCTTAGCTTTTGCAGCTCCTCGCCGATTTCTACCATCGGCGCCGCATACCGACGCAAGCGCACCACGTCACGGCGCAAACCGTGGAGCTTCTGGATGTCACGCTCGTTGAGGGCACTGCACAGCACGTTGCGCTCCAGCTCATCGATCTCCGCGTGGATCGCTTCGCCCACCGGCTGATAGTTCTCGATGACGAAATCGAGCAGCGCATAAAGGACGAAATCCTCGCCATGCTCCAGCAACAGTGGACGCGCCTCACAGCGTTGACGCACCTGGGCGTAGGACGCCGAGTGGCCGTTGCGCGCGGTGATGATGTAGCCCTTGCCGGCGAAGATATGCGTTTCGATGAACTGCAAAACGCCGTGTTCACGAACGGGGGAGTAGGTGACGATAAACAGAGCGTCACCAAAGGTTTCCAGTTTTGGCCGGCTGTGTTTTTCCAGCGCATCTTCGATGGCCAGCTCGTGCAGATTGAACTGGCGTTGCAGGTTGGATAATTCCTGTGCGTCCGGTTCTTCCAGGCCGATCCAGACGAAGTGGCCCGGCTTGGCCGCCCAGGCCGCGCCTTCATCAAGCGTGATATTGGTGACTTTCTTGCCTTCGCTGTACACCGCAGCAGCAACAACTCGACCCATGGTGGTGATTCACTTCTTCTTGGCAGATGGCAGGGGAACAAGGCTTCAGCTTAGCCGTGTCGCTGTTTGAGAGTCAGTGAAACTTCTACAGTTCAGCCGGCAAAAGAAAACCCGCACAGGGCGGGTTTGTTTTTCACGCGGCTCGCAGTTGCCGATCCATGGATTCGATGCATTCGCGCATCTGTTCGCGGCATCGCTCGATGAGCATGGGCATGTCATCCATGGTCAATCCGACTGTAGGAATCGCCGGCAGCGAACGTATGAGAACATTGCCGCTGCGCCAGCGATTCAGACGCATGTGCTTGACGTAACTGCTCACGCACACCGGAACGATCGGCACGCCGGCGGCAATCGCCATTTGGAACGCGCCTTTCTTGAACGGCAACAAATCTTCGCCGAGGTTGCGGGTGCCTTCCGGGAATACCCAAATCGAGGTGTCTTCATTCTGCAGGGTGTGAGTGGTCGTCAGCATCGACTGCCGCGCCTTGTGCGCATTGCCACGGTCGATCAACACATTGCCGGCCAGCCAGAACAACTGGCCGAACAACGGCACCCACTTCAGGCTTTTCTTGCCGATACACACGGTGCGGCGCGGGACGACGTTGCCGAACACGAACAGATCGTAGTTGGACTGGTGGTTAGCGATGATCACGCAGCTGTCAGGCTTGTTGATCAACCCGTTGACCTCAGACTTGACCCGCAAACGCAGGATACACATCGCTGGCAACGCGTAGAGGCGGGCGCAGAGTCGGCTGTTGTCCGGATTGAAGGGGCGGCACAGGCCAAGGATCACGCCCAGCACGCCGGCGAGAATAAAGTGCAGGCCCATCAACAACATACGAAACACGAACAGCATTTTTGCAGGCCCACCGGGACAAAAGGTGGCGCAGTGTACGGATGTGCACTGTTTTCGGCAATTGCCCCTATAGAGTCCGGAGATGGCCGATGTTTAAGCGCATGTTTCAGCGATGCCTGTCAGGTGCATCCTAGAGCTGTCAGGGAATCTTCAACACCGGACGTAAGAAAAAGCCCGACACGAGGGTCGGGCTGTTTTCAACGGCAAATCCTTCAGGAATCAGCCCAGATGTTGTTGATCCTGGAGGATGGCATCGTCGAGGGTTTCCAGCAGTTGTTTGCGCACTTTCAGCTTGGTGTTCTTGTGCGCGAGCATATTGATTTTCTTCAACTGACGCGCGGCAGCCAGGGCGGCGCCCTGCAATTCTTCTGCAGTGACGACCTTGTCGAGGAAACCTGCATCAACGGCACTTTTCGGATCGAACATCTCGCCATTGATTACTGAGCGATGGAAAGCCGAACGCCGCAAGCGATCACGCGCCAGCTCGATACCGGCATGGTGCATGGTCATACCGATCTGCACTTCGTTCAGACCGATGCTGAACGGGCCATCGACACCGATGCGGTAATCGGCGGATAACAGCAGGAAAGCGCCCTTTGCCACGGCGTGTCCCGGACAGGCAACGATCACCGGAAACGGGTGAGAGAGCAGGCGACGGGCCAGCGTCGAACCGGCGGTCACCAGCGCAACGGCCTCTTTCGGGCCGGCCGTCATCACCTTCAGGTCATAACCTCCCGAGAGAATCCCCGGCTGGCCGGTAATGATCACCACAGCCCGATCCGCGACCGCTTGATCCAGTGCCGCGTTAAACGCCGCAATCACATCGGGGGAAATGGCGTTGACCTTGCCATTGTTCAGGGTCAGGGTCGCGATACCGTCTTCGAGGTGGTAGGCAATCAACTCGCTCATGACGCTATTCCTTATTAGAAAGATGGGCAGACGTTACCCACCGCCGCAGGCCAGGTAAAGCGCCGTGACTGACCTGCCAGTCACCGTTTTGCGCTTCAGCCAGCGCTGCGCGCCTCTTGCCTTCCATAAAGGAAGCACGTCGGTTACCCGAGATTGGCGGGTTTGCCATCCTCCGCCTGGCCCAGTGCAGTCCGCTCTCTTAAGCGCATGAAAATTCTGAAAAAAAGTTTGCCATCGGAAAAGCTTTCGACTACATTAGCGCGCCTCGACAGACAGAACATGTCTGCAGAGATACGGTGAAGTGTCCGAGTGGCTTAAGGAGCACGCCTGGAAAGTGTGTATACAGGAAACTGTATCGAGAGTTCGAATCTCTCCTTCACCGCCACATTCAGTAAACACAAACCCCTGATTTTCCTAGAGAAAGTCAGGGGTTTGTGGTTTTTGGCGTCTGGAATAGGTGATGCAGGCGTATGGGGCGCCCGAAATGCAACGACTTCGCCAGACATGCAAAAAGTCTTTGAAATTCGCTTTCCGCAACTGTCCATTTCTTCGTGCGCGGTGTTCATTTACGCAGTAATTAAAATCGCCACACGATGGGCCTATGCTTTCGAAAATGCCAGGATTTGGCGAGTCGGTCTGGGGTATAAGCGTTGGATACATTACTGGCAGTTGTTGCCACCACGGGATACTTGCTCCTGGTTGATGTGTTTTCCAGGAAAGTCGTCACCATCGAGAACGGACGCCCGGAGTACTACGGTATTTCATGGCTCCCGGAAGGCACGGAACTCGTTCTGTCCCATTCCGGTCTGGACAATCTGAACCTGACCGATATTCAGACTTATGCAAACTCGGAAGTCGGCTATGTCTCCCACGGTTCATTTCATACGGAGCGATTCCTTTCCCAGCCTCATCAGATACTGTGCGGCTCTGACGGGCGCATCATTTGCACCAATACTGGCAGGAATGCGATCTCGGTCATCGATCTGGAAAAGCCGGGTCATTTCCAGGAAAAGCGTCTGACCGATGCCCGTTGGGATCGCTTGTCACTGCACGAGATCACTGGCGATCACCTCAATTCCGTGTTCGAAAAAGACGGGCACCTGTACGTCATTGCTCACGGTCATCAGAATGGCTCGTCGCTTGCAATCCTGACCTATCCTGATTTGCAATTGGTCAGTCTTGAGCCTATTGATCAACGTACCGGGCTGCATAATGTGTGGGTCTCGGATGAAGGGCAGACCATTGCCTGCCACAGTTCCATCGGGTCGCTGATCGATCTGCGTACCAACGAGGTAATTTGGCGCGCCGGCAGCTCGATATATGCCCGCGGCCTGGCCGTATCTTCCGACGTATTGCTGGTCGGGGAAAGTCAAATGACCGGGCGTGAATCGCGTCGAAGCTCAATGAGCGGACTTTGGGTATTGGATCGTAATACTTATATGCCTTTGGACTATCTCTGTCTCGGTCCTTACGGCGCGGTGAATGAAGTCAGGCTCTTGAATGTCAAGGATTTTGCGCACCACGGACACGTGTTCGCCGGGATCCCGGAGTTGTTTGCACGAGATCTGTTCCGGCAAAAAGCCGAAGAGCGCCTGGCAAGCTTTCATCATGTCTCAAAAAATCAGCAGATCTGGTCCGCCTGGGAAGTTGTGTTTGGTTCAAGCCAGCAGTTGGAAACAGGCGAAAAAGTCGCGGCATTTGATAGCTTGTGCATGTTGAAACTGCGCGAGACTGCACCGGCGTCCGAGCGCACGATGTCGTTCAGATATGCGCTCGATCCAACTCTGCCGGAATCGCATGTCGCTGCAGTCGTTTATCAGGGATTGGGTGACGATACTGACATGAATGCCTTGCTGATTCAGCCCTGCAACCCCGATGAAGCCCAGTTGGCTTTGTGGACTCATGACGGCACGCAATGGCTGCCGGATACGGATAGTACGGTGAGAGGACTGCCGCTTAGTGGCGATGTAAGTGTCGTGGCCAGCGAGCGCGGTCTCGAACTCTATCTGGACAAAGAGCTGCTTGTCCGCATGGATGCTGGCAAATTGGCCTACTTGGACGGTGCACTGGGTGTACGCTGGATCGGTTCGACCATTAGCCGTACTGCGGAACAATCACTGTCCTGAAGATCGACTCAGACTCTACTCGAGATGAGGTAAACATATGATCAGATCCACTGACGAGGCTTTCCAGGATCTGCGGTTGCACCCATCCCGGGTCACCGCAGAGGACCGTCAACGGCTTTTCTCCCAGAAACCACTAACCCTTTGGTTTACCGGGCTGAGCGGTGCTGGCAAGTCAACATTGGCTTTTTCCGTGGAAAAAGCCTTGATTGACAGTGGCAAACCCGCATTTGTGTTGGACGGAGATAACGTTCGACATGGACTTTGCAAAGACTTGGGTTTTCTACCGGAAGATCGCTCGGAAAATATTCGTCGCATCGCTGAAGTTGCACGTCTGATGAATGAGGCCGGCATTTGCGTGCTCGTCGCTTGTATTTCGCCCTGCCGTTCACAGAGAGAACAGGCGAAAGAAATCATTGGTGACGAAAATTTTGTCGAAGTCTATTTAAGTACCCCACTGAGCGTTTGCGAACGTCTTGACCCAAAGGGTTTGTACCGTAAGGCTCGCGCCGGTCTGATACAAGAATTTACCGGCGTCAGCGCAGTTTATGAGGTCCCCGAGGTGCCCTCGCTGATTCTTGATGCGAGCCAGAAATCGATCTCCGAATGTTTACTGGAAATCACGAAGAAGATCGATGATTGGCAAACAAAGTCTCCGCATGAACCAGCACAGGCGTCTCTCTGAACGCAGCGATCCGTTCGTCGGCGCCTGGTCAGGTTGAACGGCAAGTCAGAGGGTGACCGACTAGTCTCATAAGCCTTGGAGGTCGATATTTTTCAGGCAAAAACCGTTTCGCCGGTGTCGGCCCCGGTTGCGAAGGGGAGAGGCTATGACAGGTCCGTATATCGAAGACGATGGCGCTGAGTTTTCATTCAACAACTGTGTGCGCTGCGGTCAGACGGAGTATCAATCGGGTTTTGGCGAAGATCCAGTGAGCATCGGGAGAATCAAGTCCACAGCCCCTAAAGGGCCAAAAGCGAAATTCTTGCCCAAGGTCTTGGCAAGAACCAGAAAGTGAGTGCATCCCATACCCCGTCACTGAACGGGGTTTTTTATGTGCGCAGCTTTGCCTGCTGGAAACGCCTGGCGGGCGTTGACATTAATGTCGGTTTTTTTTCACAAACTTTTCACGTTGATCAACGTAGGGTGAAGCCATCCGTTAGAAAGCAAGTCTCCAGCCCGTCTCCCCAGCGGGCTTTTTTTTGCCCGGCATAAAACCTTTTCCTTGATCGCGGTCCAATCGACGCTGTTGCCCGCGTCTGGACTTTCCTGCGCCGAGCGCATTAAATCCCGCTCCTTCTCGTCATCCCGTTTATTTGAGGTTTCGTCATGCGTTTAACACTGCCTGCTCTGGTTCTTGGCCTTCTGGTTGCTCAAGGTGCGATGGCTGCCGGTGATGGCACCGCTGCGCTGGGCGGCGGCCTGGGTGGCGCGCTGGGCAACGTGGTCGGTCAGAAAATGGGCGGCAGCACTGGTGCCGCCATTGGTGCTGGCGTCGCGGGCGCAGCGGGCAGCGCAGTAGCAGCGCGAAAAGGTAGCCGCACCAAGGCAGCGATCGGCGGCGGAGTCGGTGCAGCCGGTGGTTCGGTGATCGGCAACAGCCTGGGCGGCCGGAACGGCGCCACCATCGGCGCGGGCCTAGGCGGTGCAGCCGGCGGTGCCGTCGGCAGCAACCTGGGCAAAGGTCACAAGCGCCACTGAAACTGATCGCGTGTCACAAGAAGCCCGACTCGATGTCGGGCTTTTTCATGGCTGAACGTTTCGTCCGAAATCATCTCCAATCTGCATACGCCCCGCTTGGGCGGACTGTCCCGATTCGGGAACTGCGAGGTTCATATGCGATTGTCATTATCTGCACTGTTTTTCGGCTTGGTCGTGGCGCAGGGCGCCATGGCGGCCGGAGATGGCACCGCTGCCGTAGGCGGTGGTCTCGGCGGTGCGCTGGGTAATGTGGTTGGTGGACAACTCGGCGGCAGCACGGGCGCCGCGGTCGGCGCGGGTGTCGGCGGCGCGGCCGGCAGTGCCGTCGGCGCGAACAAACGCAACCGCACCGAAGCCGCAATTGGTGGCGGTCTTGGCGCAGCAGGCGGTTCGGTCGTCGGCAATAGCCTCGGCGGCTCCACCGGTTCCGCTATCGGCGCGGGCCTGGGCGGCGCAGCGGGCGGGGCGGTGGGTAACAATCTGGGTGGCGATGACGATGGACATCATTCCGGCGGTCACAAGCACAAGAACAAACACAAAAATAAACATCGCTGATTGATCAACGAAAACCCGGCCTGGTGCCGGGTTTTTCGTGTCTGGCCGTCAGGAAGAGGAACGATTGGCGATAGGGCGTCTCGAACGTCATACATTCCATGCGATCAAGAGGTTCGCCATGACTCCTGAAACCGAAGGCAAAGAAGAGAAGGGTCCGAGTGGGCTGCCGTTTATCAATGATCCAGGCAGCGAAGATCCTGGATCGGTTACGGATGATGCGACGGTACCGTTGAATGATTCGGATGAGGCGGATATGGAGTATGAGGAGGATGGGGATGAGCAGTGAGAGGGGTTGAGTGTTTGAATGATGGTTTAAGGGTCTGACTCAGCAGGCCCTACAGAAAATCAGTTCCCCAGAACGAGACGTCGCTTCTTCGTGCTCTGATTTTACAAAGTGACCATTGAGGTGCGGAAAATCGAAGTGGATATCTTGATCCGCAAATTCTTTCAGAGGTTCGAGAAGATCAGTGAGGTTTTTAAGAGTTGAACTTCGGCATAAAGGCCTGAGTCAGCAGGTGCTTAAGTCTCGTCTTAAGAGATTTTCCGGCGGGCCGATTAATACATAGAGGTCATCGGATGGCGACATTTTTTTGATTCTGCCTGAGCCTATATAACACTTGAACTCGCTCTCAAGAAAATTTATGTCAGTGTATTTTTTGTACTCTTCAGGTCTGTCGGCGGCGTACATATAAAGACGGCACACGTCAAAGCCGTCAATCCTGTTGTTTGGACCGTAATCGAAATCTACTAACTCCGTGGGAAAATGGATAGCACTGTTGTAGCAGCATTGTTCCTTCTTCGACTTTGCTGAGGAAGCCTTTGATCAAGTCCTCAAGAGACAAAATGTCACCTGCAAAAAAGCTTTTGATTATTGAAGGCTCTAGAAAGGTGATTCTGTCAAGTACACACTTGGCTCTCTCAACCTTAATGATGATGTAGTGAATTTTAACTCTGACGACTTGGATGTGGCGGAAACAGAGTACCTATCCCCAATGAGTTGGATGGATAGGTTTAATGTTTCTTGCGTCGGGATGTTGGATGTTGTCAAACCTCTGACTTCACTGCACGTTATTCCGATCCGGCAAGCGTTGTATCCTATTAGATCCCATTTCTTCGGAGGGGTATCTGGGGTTTCCCTGATGTCAAATGCCAAGGTCAGCGTTGAAAGGTTATTGTCTATGTTCAGAGCGAATAACTTAATCTCTGAGATAGGTATAGGTCTGCTGAATACCATGTTAAACAGTTTGCTGCCCTCTATGTCGTTCCAGTTTTTCATGGTGATCTCCTGAATGGGTAATGATCGCTTGTGTTTTTTACCTTGCCGTTCCGCCTGTCATCTGCAGGTCGCACATTTATGTGAGGTCCTTGATCTCCCCGGTTATTTATGTCCCCGTATTTATGGCCCGCGGAATGATTTTGGAGGATCAATATAAACCCATCCTCTCTGGTGTATTTATATTCTCTAGTTATGATTGGCATTCCACTACTGTCCAGGATGTTATTGCCTTTCCTATCCGTCATGTTGGCATAAGTAAATTGCTTCTGCTTGCCGCTGACCTCATCGATTTGAATGTCGGGCTGCTGCACTTTTGGTACTCCCGAATCAAGTTTTGCCTGCCTAAACGCGCCTCGCCGAGAAACCAGCGGGGGCTCGACTTCATTAGGTTTTGGACAGCCGATTGTTTTTCGGCCTTTTGGAGGGCAATTCGAGGTCAACCCCAACGGATCCACCCATCCCGTCGGATTCGGCACGTACTGGTACTGGTTCAATCCACCCGCCAGCTTCACCGGGTCCGGCGTCAGATACCGTCCCAACCTCGGGTCGTAATACCGATGGCGGTTGTAGTGCAGGCCGCTTTCAACATCGAAGTACTGCCCCTGAAAACGCAGCGGCTGGTCGAGGTAGTCTTCGCCGGCGAGGGTGACGGCGGCGACTTTGCCGTAGGCGTCGTATTGCGCGGACCAGACGATTTCGCCGCTGTAGTCGGTGAGTTCCTGCGGGGTGCCGAGGTGGTCGAGTTGGTAGTAGAACGGGCAGGCTTTTTTCGGGCCTTTGCCGTCGAGCAGTGCCAGCGGGCGGAAGGTGCCGGGTTCGTAGAGGAAGCTGCGGTATTGCGTCGCGCTGCTTTCGGCGACGAGGTGCTCGCCTTGCCAGAAGAACTCGGTGACGGCTCCGTCGATGGTTTTGCGGATGCGCCGGCCGAAGGCGTCGTATTGGTAAGTGGCGGTCTGGCCGTCGGGGCGGGTCAGGCCGATGAGGCGGTGCTGGCAGTCGTAGCGGTATTCGGTGACGAGGGTCTGGCCGTGGCCTCGGCGTTCGCGGATCAGGTTGCCGAAGGCGTCGTAGTCGTAATGACGGTCGCCCTGCATCAGCAGGCGATTGCCCTTGATCTGCACAGGACCGGGGCGGTCCTGCATCAGCAGGTTGCCGGCCGGGTCGTGGGCGAAGGATTCGGGCAGTTCGTCGCGCGAATGGCGTACGCGAATCAATCGGTCGAGGGCGTCGTAGCCGTAGGTGCGCTGGCCGTGGCGACTGTCGGCAATGTGCTCGAGATTGCCGTTGGCGCTGTAGGCATAATCGCGGCGGTACAGCGAGGCGCCGCGATGGCCTACGGCGTGGGCAAGTAGTCGGCCCTGATCGTCGTAGGAGTATTCGCTGAGCAGCAGGCCCTGCTGACGTTGCTGCTCGCGACCGGACTGGTAGACGTGGCGCGTGAGCGGCGTGCCGTTGAGGTCAATGGCCGACAGCGCCCCGCCCTTGGCGTAGTGATAATCGAGCTTGCTGTTGTCCGGCAGGCGCAGACGTTTGAGCTGACCGCAGGCGTCATAGGCGTAGCGCAAGGTGCCCCAGCCCTGGTGCTCGGTGATCAAGCGGTCCTGACGGTCGTACTCGAAGGCCAGCGGATGGTTCTGCCCGTCATCGACGGCAACCAAGCGGCCGAGGCGGTCGTAGTCATAACGCACCTTGATCCCGTCGGGCAGGGTTTTGACGAGCAAACGTCCGGCCTTGTCGCGCTGGTAGTGGGTGATCAGCGATAAACCCTGCTCGCCGAACTCGGTCTTCTCCAGCAGATGGCCATTGAGGTCGTAGGCGTACGCGGTACGCCGCCCATCAAAACCGGCCTCCTGTCGGATCAATCCGGTCGGCGTGTAATCCAGGCGGTATTTTTCCCCCGACTCGTTTTCGATCTCGGTCAGCAGCAACCGCGCATGGTCATAGCGGTACTGCACGCGGGTGCCGTCGGGGTTGATGCGCCGCGAGACCAGGTGCAGGTCGTCGTCATATTCGTAGCGGGTGATGCGCCCCAGTTCATCGCGCTCGGCGGTGATCTGGCCGTAGGCGCCGTAGCTGTAGGCGCGGGTGCTGCCCGTCGGAGAAGTCGTCAGGATCAGTCGGCCGGCGGCGTCCCACTGCTGACGGCTGACGACACCAAATTCGTCCTGGGTGGTAATCCGCCGGCCCAGCGCATCGTAGGAAAAACGCCGCACGCCACCGTCCGGCAGGGTTTCTTCGATGAGCTGGCCGAGCTCGTTCCACACCCAGCGATGGCGGCTGCTGTCCGGATAGCGCAGCGACAACAACTGGCCGCGCAGGTTGTAGTAGTAATGGGTGACCTGACCGTCAGGATCGACCGCTTCGGTGACCGCACCTTCGGCGTTGCGCCGATAGATCCACACCGCGTCGCCTCGGCAACGCTTGTAGAGAAAACCGTTGCGGTACTCGTAGGACGTTGGCGCCTCGTCCGGTGGAATCAGCGCGATCAGCCGTCCGACCTCGTCGTAGCGGTACTCGGTGACGGCCCCCAAAGCATCCTGCTCGGCGACCAAGCGGCCCTGCTCGTCATAGGCCTTGAGCTGCTCGCCGCCATCGGCCGCGACCTGACGCACCAGCCGCGCGCGCTCGTCGTGGACGTAGACTTCTTCGGTGCCGTCGACGTAATGCACGGTCACGCTGGCGTCGTCATCGTTCCAGACGTAGCGGGTGTTCATCTGCGAGAACGAGGCCCAATGCCGCACGCAACGCGCCGCCTTGCCCTCGCGTTGCCACTCCCAGAAAAAGCTCGCCCCACCGGTCAGCTGGCGCTGAAGGATGACGTGGTGGTCGTCGTAGTCGTAGCGCTCGCTGTCGCCCACCGCGTTGGTCGCGGTCAGCAGCCGTTGCCGGGCATCGAAGCGGTAGGTGGCAAGGTTCTGCTGGGTGCTCCACTCACCCTGCACGAACACCTGATAATCGACCGCCACCAGTTGCGCCCGGTCATAACGCAACAGCAGCGAGCGGCCGGCGCCGTTGTCCAGACGCTGAATGCGGTCGGAGCGATCGCGTTGCAGGGTCAGACGATTGCCGTAGACGTCGCTGATCGCGGTCAGCCGGCCGGCGCGAAAGTGATAGAACCGCGCGCTGTCGCCGGCCATGGCGAGGATCAGTTCTTCAGGTTCATCACCGAGAAAGATCGCCGCCCGCGACAGGCTGTTATGAATTGTTGGCCGTGCGACATTGGGCAGAGGAAAGCGGGTGCGGCGGTTCTCGTGGTCGATCCAGATCACGCCGTCGCCGTCGAAGGCCAGCCGATGGGCCAGGGTATGGCTCCAGCCGAAACCCAGGCCGATGTCGATCTCGACGGCGCTGCTGCGGTACAAGCGGGTGAACTCGAAGGGCAGTACGCCATCGAGCACCGCGTCGGTCAGAGTCAGCAGTTCTTCGCCGGTGACCATCGACACCGGACAGCCGTTGGTGCAGGTGTTGGGCACGCAGTCGGCGGCATCACCGTTGGGGTTTTTCGCCTGGTCGGGGACGTCGTCGTGGGGCTCGTGGCGTTCAAGACGCGCCATGCTTTGGGTTTTTCCCCGCGCGAGGGTTGCCGGATTCGGCACGCTCAACACCGCCGTGTCGGTCTGGCGAATGTTCAGCGGAATCGACGGGGTCGGCTTCAGCTCAACCTCGCGGGCATGAAACATCAGCGGTTTCAGCGTGCTCGCGTGCTGCTTGAGTTCCGGCGTCGAGGTCAGTTCAGCCAAGCGTAAAGCAGAAGCTGCCAGCCATTCCCGCGCCCGTGGCGACTTTATCCTGGCCAATACCTTGCTGCTCAGACCCAGCGATACGCCGGCACCGCCCGCCAGGCGCATCAACAGGAAACTGATCAGCAACTCTGTGCGGACTTCGGCAACCACTTCGGCGAGGTATTGCGGCGGCAGCATCTTCAGCCAACTGGTGAACGCGGCCAGATGAATGAACAGCAACGGCTCGTCGCTGAGCATCAACAAGGCGTTGGCAATCGCCTCGCTGGAAGCGGCCAGCAGCGCCTCAAGCTCGACTTCGCTCAGGTATTCCAGGAGTTTTTCGCTGTGCGCCTGCAGATCGGCGAGGAGGGCAAACAGCTGTTGGATGTCATCCCAGACCCCGTTCAGGGCTTTTTCCAGACCGCGCCAGTCGGCCCGTTGCAATTGCCCGTAACGATCAAGAAAACCGGCGCTGGAAAACTCCATCCATGGCGGCTGGAAGCCTGTCCATTCGCCGCGCAGCCAGTTTTCCAGACCGGCGATGACACCTTCATAAGAGGCATACAGCGCGCGGACATGGGCGGTGGAAACATCGGGGAAGAAGGTGATGCGGTAGCGCTGGCCGCGCGTGCAATCGGTCACCTCGAGAATCCCGCTCGGGCCGATCGTATGGCGCGGTGGTTCGCCGAAGGTCTGCACGCCGTCGACTTCGCTGAGCAGCGGTTCGAGGGTTACCGGGGTGTCGCCGATCGGCACAAAGCGCGCCGCTTCAAACATGTGTACCAAGGTCAACGGACCGCTGGCCGGACACATGACCACCGATGAACTGATGGGTGCGCGCGAGGTAATCGGCGCGCTCAGTTGCACGTCATTGCCAACCTTGAACACCTGCTCGATGTCCAGCGCCGTCCCGCTCCAGAACTGCTCGGCCCAGGTCTCGTAGGTGTTCAGGCACAGGCGGAACTCATCGATCAGCGCTTCGAAATCTGGCTGCTGGGGATTCAGGGCGGCCACCACCAGCAGTCCGATGCTGTTGTTCAGGGCCAGTAGCCGATCGGGTTGAAACATTCGCAGTCGCTCGCGCATAGGAAGAAACGGGAGCGCGGACTTTGCGGGGGATCAAAAAGGAAAGAAGTCGGGGAAGTAGGCAGTGTCTGTAGGATGTTTCGCTAAATGCGAAGAGCGCGTCGACGGGATTGCCCGTTGCTCAATGTCCATCGGCCTCGCTATGCTGCTGAACCCATTAATCAGATCCGCGTTGCGGCACGTTGCCTGTCGCCCGGGATGTCTTTGTTAACGGATCCGATGATGAATGCACCGCTGAAGACGTTCGGCCCGATCAAGGCCGTGATATTCGATATGGACGGTTTGCTGCTCGACACCGAGGGCATTTACACCGAGGTCACCTCGATGATTGTCGGGCGCTACGGGAAAATCTTTGACTGGAGCATCAAGCAGAACATCATTGGTCGCGGTGCCAATGACCTGGCCAATTACGTTGTGCAGGCGCTGGAGCTACCGATTACCCCGGAAGAATTCCTGCAGATCCGCGAGCCGCTGATGCGCGAGCGTTTCCCCAAGGCGCAGGCGATGCCGGGGGCCGAAGCGCTGGTGCGTCATCTCAAGGCGCATAACATCCCGATCGCGGTCGGCACCAGTTCGTCACGGCAGTCGTTCGGGCAGAAAACCACTTTGCATCGCGACTGGTTCGCGCTGTTCGATTTCATCGTCACGGCGGACGATCCGGAAGTCGGCGCGGCCAAACCGGCGCCGGACATCTTCCTTACCGCCGCCCGGCGACTGGGCGTTGCGCCCAGGGATTGTCTGGTGTTCGAGGATTCACCGTTTGGCGTCACTGCGGCGAAAGCGGCAGGCATGACCGCAATCGCCATCCCCGACGCCGCGATGGCCGATGAGAAATATGCTCACGCTGACGGCATTCTTCGCTCGCTGAAAGACTTCAGGCCAAGCGCTTTTGGCCTGCCGACGCTGGAACTGGCCTGATCGCCCAGATAAAAACGCCGCCCTTCCCAAGAAAGAAGGGCGGCGTTTTTTCTTGCGGGGCTGTCAGGCGCCGAAACCGCCGTCGATGGTCAGGCTGGCACCGGTGATGTAGCCGGCTTCCGGCCCGGCGAGGTAGGCGACGAAGCTGGCGATTTCATCGGCAGTGCCGTAACGACCCACGGCCATCAGCGGGATCAGGCTCTCGGCGAAGTCGCCATGGGCCGGGTTCATGTCGGTGTCGACCGGGCCAGGTTGCACGTTATTGATGGTGATGCCCCGTGGACCGAGGTCGCGGGCCAGACCTTTGGTCAGGCCGACCAGTGCCGATTTGCTCATCGCGTACACGCCGCCACCGCCGAAGGGCATGCGGTCGGCGTTGGTGCTGCCGATGTTGATGATCCGCGAGCCTTCGCCCATGTGCTTCGCCGCTTCCTGCGAAGCGATGAACACGCTGCGCACGTTGATGGCCAGGGTCTGATCGAAGTCTTCCAGTTTAAAATCTTCCAGCGGCGCGATGGCCAGCACGCCGGCGTTGTTGACGAGAATGTCCAGACGCCCAAACGCTTCGACCGTGGCGCTGACTGCCTGGCGGATCGCGCCGGCATCGGCGCTGTCGGCCTTGATCGCCAAGGCCTTGCCGCCGTTGCCAGTGATGCTGTTCTGCAGTTCTTCGGCTTTTGCGGCGGAGCTGACATAAGTGAAAGCGACGGCGGCGCCTTCAGCGGCCAAACGTTTGACGATGGCCGCGCCGATGCCGCGCGAACCGCCTTGAATCAGAGCGACTTTGCCGCTGAGGTGTTGAGTGGTCATGTTCGATCTCCAAGTGTTCAAGGCGGAATGCCTTGGTGTTGGTGCCGAGTATCGGCGTGGCATCGACAACCGGGTAGACCATGATTGCTATAGTCTGTGTAAACCAGAAGTTTATAGTGGTGATCATGGAAACGTTCAGCAGTATCGAATGCTTTGTGCGCAGCGCCGAGGTCGGCAGCTTTGCCGAAGCCGCGCGGCGCTTGAGCCTCACCCCGGCGGCGGTAGGCAAAAGTGTGGCGAAACTGGAAGCGCGGCTTGGCGTGCGGCTGTTCCAGCGTAGTACACGCAGCCTGACGTTGACCGAAGCGGGGCAGCTGTTTTTGAGTGAGGTCAGCGCCAGCCTGACCACCATCCAGAATGCCGTTGCCAATCTGGCCAGCGCTGGAGGGCAGCCGGCCGGGACGCTGAAAGTGAGCATGGGCACGGTGTTCGGCCGTCTGTATATCGTGCCGCTGCTCGGCGAATTCTTGCGGCGTTATCCGGCGATCAACCCGGACTGGCATTTCGATAACCGTCAGGTCGACCTCATTGCGCAGGGCTTCGACGCGGCGATTGGCGGCGGCTTCGAACTGCCACAAGGCGTGGTTGCGCGCAGACTGACGCCGGCGCATCGGGTGCTGGTGGCGTCGCAGGATTACCTGCAAAAATATGCGCCGATCAGCCATCCCGATGATCTCAAGCAACACGACGGCATCCTGATCCGCTCACCGCAGACCGGGCGCGTGCGCTCCTGGCAACTCACCCACCGCGATCAGCAACACAGCCCGCTGACGTTGCGGGCGCGGATGACCATGAGCGATTCCGAGGCCGCGTGCGCGACGGCGATGCAAGGTTTGGGCATTGCGCTGGTGAGCATGCCGTTTGCGGTCCCGTACCTTCAGGCGGGGACATTGCAGCGGGTGCTGCCGGACTGGTTTGTCGATGACGGCAACATTTCGATCTATTACGCCGAGCACAAATTGTTGCCGGGCAAGACCCGGGCGTTTGTTGATTTTGTGATCGAGCAGTTTGTTGAGCAGGGACTGGCGCGGCGGTTTAGTGCTGTCTGAGCCAGGCGTCAAACCGAGTTGCGGCTATCGCGAGCAGGCTCACTCCTACAATTGGAATGCGTTCCTCTGTAGGAGTGAGCCTGCTCGCGATGAACGATAACGCGGTCTATCGAGCAAACCGCTGCGCCCAGCCAATAATGTTCTTCGGCCGTGGCGTCGCATAAGTGCGCACCTTCGACGTCGACAACTTCAAGCGCACCAGCGATTCGGCAATCGTCACCGCCGCCGTAACCCCGTCCACCACCGGCACGCCGGTGCGTCGGCGAATCTGCTCGTCCAGTCCGGCCATGCCGCCGCAGCCCAGGCAAATCACCTCGGCCTTGTCCTGTGTAACCGCCAATTCCGCCTGCTGCACGATCGCTTCCAGTGCGCGCTGCGGTTCATGTTCCAGCTCGAGAACCGCCAGACCACTGGCGCGCACCGAGGCACAGCGATCCCACAGGCCGGACAATTTCAGCCTGTCCTCGATCAACGGCACGGTGCGATCCAGCGTGGTCACCACTGAATAGGCATGGCCGAGAAACATCGCTGTACTGGCCGCCGCATCGGTGATGTCCACCACCGGGACGTTGAGCAATTCCTGTAAGCCTTCGCGGCCATGCTCGCCGTAGCCGGCCTGGATCACGGCATCGAACGGTTGATCGTAAGCCATCACCCGGTCCATCACGGCGATGGCGGCCAGGTAGCTTTCGAAATTGCCTTCGATCGATTCGGCGCCGAAGTACGGCGTGAGGCCGACGATTTCGGTACCGGGGGAGGCGACGGCCTGCGCCGAGCGGGCGATGGCCTCGGTGATGGATTCGGTGGTGTTGACGTTGACCACGAGAATACGCATGGAAAATCCTTATTGCGGGCAGTGGTGCGGCCCGAAAACCGGGCCGCGAAGGGATCAGTGGCTGACGTTATCCACAGCGATGCATTCGCCGCTGACGTCGGCGTAATGCGTCTGGCGTTTGGCGATGATCAGGTAAAGCATGCCGGCGATGCCGGCACCGATCAGCCAGGAGAACGGCGAAACGCTGTGGAAACCGGGCACCAGCGCCAGGACGATGGCGATCAGCGCTGCAGGAATAAACGCCGCCACCGCGCGGAAATTGATGCCTCGGCTGTAGTAATAAGCGCCATCGGGGTCTTCGCTGTAGAGCTGCGGCACATTGATCCGGCCTTTGCGAATCAGCCAGTAGTCGACCATGATCACCCCGTACAGCGGACCGAGCAGGGCGCCGAGGCCCGACAGGAAATAAACGATCACCAGCGGGCTGTTGTAGAGATTCCACGGCAGGATCAGCACGGCGATGGTCGCGCTGATCAGCCCGGCGCGGCGGAACGTCAGGTATTTCGGCGCGAGGTTGCTGAGGACGAATGCCGGAGCGACGAAGTTGGCCATGATGTTCACCGCGACGGTGACGATCAGAAAGGCCAGACAGCCGAGCACCAGAAAGAAGGTGTTGGGGATCGAGGCGATGATCTCGGTCGGGCTTTCGATGATTCGCCCGTTGATCTGGAACTGCGCGCCACAGAGCAGCACGGTAATCGCCGCGAAGACCAGAATGTTCACCGGCAAGCCCCAGAAATTTCCCACTTTGATGGTCTTGCGGCACGGCGAAGAACGGGCGAAGTCACAGAAGTTGAGGATCAGCGTGCCGTAGATCGCCAGCCACAACGCGCCGCCGGCAAAAATGTTGCGCCACATCTCGGCACCCGTCAGCGGCTCGCGGATCGACCAGGCGATGGTCGCGTTGGCCTGGAAATACATCCACGCGGCGAGCGCGGCGACCGTCAGCAGAATCACCGGCCCGGCAAACGCCTCGTAACGGCGCACCATCTCCATGCCGTAGGCGAGGATCGCCAGTTGCACCAGCCAGATCGCCACGAAGCACACCCAGCCCAGGCTCGACAGGCCGAGAATCGAGTTGTGATCGTATTCGGCGAAGCCCGGATGCACGGCGGTCAGCAGGACGCGGAAGACCACCGAGGCGAGGTACGTCTGAATGCCGAACCAGGCGATGGCGATAACCGCCCTGATCAATGCAGGAATTTGCGCACCATGGATGCCGAAACTGATCCGGCTGATCACCGGAAATGGCACCCCGGTTTTCTGCCCCATGTAGCCGGACAGGTTCATGAAGAAGTACACCAGCGCCGCGCCGATCCCCAGCGACAGCAGGATTTGCCAGCCGCCCAGGCCCAAGGCGTACAGGCCGATGGCGAACGAGTAGTTGGCAATGTTGTGCACGTCATTCGTCCACAGGGCGAAGATGCTGTACTGGCCCCAGCGCCGGCCCTCGGCTTTGGTCGGCGCCAGATCGCTGTTGTGCAGACGCGGGCTCAGTTGCAGAGGCTCGCTCAGTCCGTCGTGGGGCAACGGTCGGTCGAGCGTGGAGGAGGGCAGATTCAGCGCGATGTTATTCGAAAGACTTGTACGCATTCCGGCAGGCTCCTGACGTTCACCGCCGCGATGACTGTGCATGAGCACTCAGGCTCGACAAATCTTCGGCGCGGCGGTGAAACCATCACTAATTACGGGGCATCTGCAGCCTGTACGGGATAGGGCGCTTCAGGCTTGCGGATCGAAAGTGTGCATGTTCTGCAGTTTTGTATACAAAACATGCATGCGATAAAGCCAGATTTGTGCCAGATGCAGATCTAGCGGTAGCGCGGCTCATTTCGAATAGTTATCGATGGGTCATAAGTCGCTGAAAAAACGGCGATATAAATTGATCGACTGGACAGGTATTTTTTTCAGAGGAGGGATTTTGCAGAAAGGCAGGCAGAGGGGATTCTGTTGGGGAATGTAACTTTTCAGGGCGTGAAAACTGAAAGTGCACACATAAATGGCACCGATGGTGACATTTCTGTGTACACCTTTTTTCGAGTTGCATCAGATAACTGTAGGAGTGAGCCTGCTCGCGATAGCGGTGTGTCAGCCAATAAATTCTTCGACTGATATACCGCTATCGCGAGCAGGCTCACTCCTACAAGGGGACTTCATTCAGCAGGGGATCAAACCTTGCTCTTGCTGATGATATTCCCCGCATGCAGCCCGCATTCTTTCTGCGTGGCTTCTTCCCACCACCAGCGACCTTCGCGCTCGTGCTGGTTCGGCAGCACCGGGCGGGTGCAGGGTTCGCAGCCGATACTGATGAATCCGCGCTCGTGCAAGCTGTTGTACGGCAGTTCGAGCATGCGGATGTAACCCCAGATCTCTTCGCTGGTCATCTGCGCCAGCGGGTTGAATTTGTACAGGGTGCGTTCCGGTGTCGAGAATGCCGTGTCGATTTCCAGTACTGCCACAGCGCTGCGAGTGCCCGGGCTCTGATCGCGGCGCTGGCCGGTCGCCCAGGCCTTGACGTCGGACAGCTTGCGCCGCAGCGGCTCGATCTTGCGGATGCCGCAGCATTCGCCATGGCCGTCCTTGTAGAAACTGAACAGGCCTTTTTCCTTCACGAACGGTTCGAGTTTCGTGTAGTCCGGCGAGACGATTTCGATGTCGATCTGGTAATGCTCGCGCACCTGCTCAATGAAGCGGTAGGTCTCCGGATGCAGGCGACCGGTGTCGAGGCTGAACACTTTGACGTTCTTGTTCAGCTTCCACGCCATGTCCACCAACACCACGTCCTCGGCGCCGCTGAAAGATATCCACAAGTCATCGCCGAACTCGGCAAAGGCGAGTTTGAGGATGTCCTGCGCGGATTTGTTGGCATAGGTCGTGGCGAGTTCCACGACGTCGAACGTTGGGCTCATCAGGGCGGCTTCCTACAGGTCAGTGGCGCTCGGGCGCTCTATAGGGGGCCGATGGTAACAAAAAGCTGCCGCGCCCGGGGCGTCCTCTGCGTTGCGCGCCTGATGTTCAAAGGCTAGAGTTCGGCCTCGCTCGGCCCAATAATCACTACAAACGGGAGTGTCCTGTGGAAATTGCTTGCCTGGATCTTGAAGGGGTACTGGTACCGGAAATCTGGATCGCCTTCGCCGAAAAAACCGGGATCGACTCCCTCAAGGCCACCACCCGGGACATCCCCGATTACGACGTATTGATGAAGCAACGCCTGCGCATCCTCGATGAGCACGGCTTGAAGCTCTCGGACATTCAGGAAGTGATCGCCACGCTGAAACCGCTGGACGGCGCGGTGGAGTTCGTCAATTGGTTGCGCGAGCGTTTCCAGGTGGTGATTCTCTCGGACACTTTTTATGAGTTCTCGCAGCCGCTGATGCGCCAGCTGGGCTTCCCGACTCTGCTTTGCCATCGCTTGATCACTGACGAAACCGGGCGGGTGACCAGCTATCAGTTGCGTCAGAAAGATCCCAAGCGTCAGTCGGTGCTGGCGTTCAAGAGCCTGTATTACCGGGTGATTGCGGCGGGCGATTCGTACAACGACACGACGATGTTGGGCGAGGCGGATGCAGGGATTCTGTTTCACGCGCCGGACAACGTGATTCGCGAGTTCCCGCAGTTCCCGCCGGTGCATACATTTGAAGAGTTGAAGCAGGAATTTCTCAAGGCTTCAAACCGCGACCTGAACTTGTAAACCAATCCCTGTAGGAGCTGCCGAAGGCTGCGATCTCTGCTTTTAAAGACCAAAAGATCGCAGCCTTCCGCAGCTCCTACAGGGGGTGTGTCATTCAGAGGTTTTGCAGGGTATCGAGCAGGATCCGCACTTTGGTCATCGACTCTTGATACTCCGCCTGCCAGTCCGAGTCGGCGACAATCCCGCCGCCGCCCCAGCAGCACACCTGTCCATCCTTGACCAACAGACTGCGAATGGCGATGGAGCTGTCCATCTCACCGCGCACGTCCAGGTACAGCAACGATCCGCAATACAAACCGCGCCGGGTCGGCTCCAGCTCGTCGATGATCTGCATCGCCCGAATCTTCGGGGCGCCGGTGATCGACCCGCCGGGGAAGCTGCCGGCGATAAGATCCAGCGCATCACGCTCTGCCGCCAGTTCACCGGTCACACTGCTGACCAGGTGATGCACATTCGGATAGCTCTCCAGACTGAACAGCTCCGGCACGCGCACCGAGCCGATGCGGCAGGTGCGCCCGAGGTCGTTGCGCAGCAGGTCGACGATCATCAGGTTTTCCGCGCGATCCTTGGGGCTGGCCAACAGTTCGGCGGCGTTGGCGGCGTCTTCGGCTGGGGTCAGGCCGCGGGGGCGGGTGCCTTTGATCGGACGGGTTTCGACCTGGCGCTGACTGACTCTGACGAAGCGCTCTGGTGACAGGCTAAGCACCGCGCCAGCGTCGGGCAGGCTCTGGAAACCGGAGAACGGCGTCGGGCAGGCCTGGCGTAATGCGCAATAAGCCAGCCAGGGATCGCCCTGGCATTCCGCGCGGAAGCGTTGCGCGAAATTGACCTGATAGCAGTCGCCAGCCTGGATGTAATTCTGAATACGCTCGAATGCCTGGCGGTAATCGTCAGCCGAGAGATCGGCCGTCATTGGCTGGTTGAGTTTGAACGGGGTCAGCGCCTCAGCTGTGGGCCGGGTGAACAGGATGACCAGTCGCTGCCGTTCACTGTCAGCAAGCGATGGATGAAAGACCAATTGGCTGGTTTGCGCGTGGTGATCGCTGATCAGCGCCCATTCATACAAGCCGAAGCGCGCATCGGGTAACTGCAGGTCATCCAGCGCCTCGCTTGGCAGGTTTTCCAGATGCCGGCCGAAGTCGTAGCTCAAATAACCGATCAGTCCGCCGGCGAACGGCAATTCGTACCCGGCAGGCAATTGTGCCTCACCCAAACGGCTGAGGTTGTCGCGCAGGCGCTGCAGGAAGTGCGCACCGCTTTCGTCCGGCAATACCGCCAGTTGTTCCAGCGGCCAGGCGCTGAGCAAGTCATAACGGCCGCGTTCGGCGCTCGGCCGGCCGCTGTCGAGCAGCACGGCGCCGGGGGCGTTGCGGATGGCCGCGAAATAGTCGGCGGGATTGGCGCGGTAGGGCAGCGGATGTACGGAACAGGTCAACATGGGCGGGGCAGATCGGCCGTTGAGGCGGGGTGGGGATTGTAGTCCTCTCGCTGGCCAGATCAAAGTCAAAAGCCTACCCCCTCACCCCAGCCCTCTCCCCCAAGGGGGCGAGGGGTAAAGGGAGCCGATCTTCTTGCTTTTCAAGATCCGAGTTCCGCTCGTTATTCCGCAAAAGGGAGCCGATCTTCACGCTTTTCAAAGCCTGAGTTCGACTCAAGACGTTCAGGTCGGCGTGTCTCGCCTAGACACCCCGGTCAGTCCCCTCTCCCTCTGGGAGAGGGTTAGGGTGAGGGGCTTTTGACTTTTAGCTTTGTCAGCCCTCGACCGCAGGAATATGCCCAAACATTTCCTGAGTAAACGCCACCCGCTCCTCAGCCGATTCCGTCACGCCACTCGCCTTCAGCTCTTCCAGTCGCGCCTCCACCGCATGGGTGCGCAAAGTCAGTCCGCAATCGTTGGCAATCTGGATATTCAGCCCCGGCCGCGCATTCAGCTCCAGAATCAGCGGGCCTTTTTCCTGATCGAGCACCATGTCCACGCCGATGTAACCCAGCCCGCACAGCTCATAGCAGCCGGCGGCGAGTTTCATGAAACCATCCCAGTAGGGCAGTTGCACGCCGTCCACCGCGTTGGTGGTGTCGGGGTGTTTGGTGATGATGTTGTTCAGCCAGGTGCCGCGCAGCGTAAGGCCGGTCGCCAGATCCACACCAACGCCGATGGCGCCCTGGTGCAGGTTGGCCTTGCCGCCAGACTGGCGGGTCGGCAGACGCAACATCGCCATCACCGGGTAACCCATCAGCACGATGATGCGGATGTCCGGCACGCCTTCGTAGCTGATGCTTTTGAAGATCTGGTCCGGGGTCACGCGGTATTCGATCAGCGCGCGGTCGCGGTGGCCGCCCAGCGAGTACAGGCCGGTGAGGATGCTCGAGATGTGGTGCTCCAGCTCTTCGTGGGCGAGGATCTTGCCCGACACCGTGCGATAACGGCCTTCGAACCGGTCGGCGATGACGATGATGCCGTCGCCGCCTGCACCCTGGGCCGGTTTGATCACGAAGTCGCTGCGCCCGCCAATGATCTCGTCGAGCTTGTCGATTTCCTTCTCGGTGGAGATCACCCCGTACAGCTCCGGCACATGGATGCCGGCGGCGATGGCGCGTTCCTTGGTGAGGATCTTGTCATCGACGATGGGGTACAGGCTGCGCTTGTTGTACTTGAGCACGTAGTCCGCATTTCTGCGATTGATGCCCATGATGCCGCGCGCCTCGAGGGCCTTCCAGGTCTTCCAGAAACCGAACATCAGGCGTCAGCCTTCTTCAGGAAGGCCTTGAAACGCACCAGTTCGGTCAGGCGGTAGCCGCGATAGCGACCCATCGCCAGCATGAAGCCGACCAGAATCAGCAGGATCGCCGGGAACGTGAAGACGAAGTACACCAGCTCCGGGACGGTCATGATCAGGTGCGCCAGGGAGGCGGCGAACAGCGTACCGATCGCGACTTTCAGCGCATGGTTGGCGCCGCGTTCTTCCCAGGTGATCGACAGGCGTTCGATGGTCATGGTCAGAATCACCATCGGGAACAGCGCCACCGACAAGCCGCGTTCAAGCCCCAGCTTGTGGCTGAACAGACTGATCGCCGCGATCAACACCACGACAAAGGTCAGCACCACCGACAGGCGCGGCAGCATTTGCAACTTCAGATGTTCGAGATACGAGCGCAGCGACAGGCCCAGCGCGGTGATCACCGTGAACAGCAGAATACCGAAGCCCAGCTGCGTTTCGCGGAAGGCGAGGGCGATCAGCACCGGGGTGAACGTGCCCAGGGTCTGCAGGCCGATCAGGTTGCGCAGGATCAGGATCACCAGCACGCCGATCGGGATCATCACCATGATCATGAAGGTTTGCTGGGTCTGCAGGGGCAAGCCGTACAGCGAGTAATCGAGGAAGCTGGCGTCAGTGTTTTCGTCGGTCAGCTTGGCCAGACGGATCGCATTCATCTCGCTGTTGTTGAGGCTGAAGGTCACGTTGGCTTTCTTGCCGCCGTCGACGGTGATCAGGTTTTCGTCACCGGTCCACCACAGCAAGCGATCGGTCGGCAGGCCTTGCTCGCCGGTTTCCGGGTTGAAGTACAGCCAGTCGTTGCCGTTGAAGCTGCGCAGCCACAGTTCGGGTGTTTGTGGCTGATCGGCAACGAGGCGGATGGTGTGGACTTTCTCTACCGGGACGTGGGCAATGGACAACAGCAATTCAACAATTTTGGCTTTGTGCGAGGTCGACGGATCGCCGGCCAGCAGCAACTTCACATTATCGTCGTTGACGTTGTTGACCCGCTTGATCGCCTCGCCAATAAAGGTTTCGACGTCGGCCGAGTGTTGGCGGATCGGCGCGAGCAGGGCTTCGGCGGCGATTTTTTCCGGGCCTTCGATGACCATGCTGTCGCGGAAGGTCGGGCCTTTGACCTTGGATTTTTCTGCGGTATAGCGCTTGGTCAACACCAGGCGGTAATACAAGGTCTGGTTGCCCTTGGCACGCCGGGCCGACCAGGTCACCTTGCGGTTGCCGTCGACGCGGTTCACCGCGACCCCGTAGTTATTGGAGATGAAGCTTTCGTTGAGGCTGACGTAATCGCGGCTCAACGGCGGCACGAACATCTGGATTTTCACCGGATCCTTGGTACTGGCAACGAACTCGACCTTGGCGTCGATGTTCCACAGGTCGTCGGTGGCGTCTTCGGTCACCGGGATGCCGAGCACGAAAATCTGATAGGCCGTAACCGAAACGCCCAGCAGCACCAGCACGGCGATCAGGATTTTCAGGTGGAAGGTTAGAGAACGCATGGAAATTACTCGGCGGTATGAGCGGCGATGGTGCAGGCAGGTTTGCCGGCAGCGTATTTAAGACTGGGGTCGACCAGCGCGTCGAAGCGTTTCAACGCCTCGGAGCCGATCAAGAGCGGGTATTGGAACGCACTTCGGTCGGTGAGGTTCACTTCGATGCTGCGCAATGCCGAGCCCATGCAGATATCCAGCTCGATCACCGGACGGGCGGTGTACTGCTTGCCTTCTTCCGGGTCGTAGTCGCCGGCGCGGCGCTTGATCTTGCTGACCCGCGCGAGCGGCCGTTCGATGGGGTGCGAATGCGCGGCATCGATCGCCAGGTAGAAACGTACCCAGGATTCACCGTTGCGTTTGAAGCGTTTGATGTCACGGGCGCTCAGCGAGGCGGTTTTCGCCCCGGTGTCGAGCTTGGCCGCGACTTCGAGATTGATGCCGTCAAGCGAAGCGTATTCGTTGAGGCCGTACACGGTTTTTTCCCCCGCGGCGGCGAGGCCGGGCAGGCAAAACAGAGCAAAAAAGGTGGGGAAAGGCTTGAGTCTCATAAATCCTGGTGCGCAGCGTTCCGTTATCGGTTCAGGTGCCCGCACAACCGTGCGCAAGCCCCCGCGTGTGCCTGGCAGCTTTTTATGGCAAGCCGTAGAAAGACCCGCAAATGCGGGCGGCATTCTAGCACGGTGGTTTTATGGCGCCAGCGCTTGGGGCAGTGTGGAGCAAGATCAAAGGATCGCAGCCTTCGGCAGCTCCTACAAAGGGGTGGCCTGCATTCTGTAGGAGCTGCCGAAGGCTGCGATCTTTTTAGGTTATTAGACGATTGTCGACAATACCTATTTATCCTTTGACTGATCACGCGATATTGGCTAGTTTTTGCCGCATTGGATTTAAAGGTGTCGACAATCATGCTGGATCAACTCGATCCCCCGGTCATCAGCGGCGACGATTCCGAGACGCTCTCGGAAAACGTTTTCCGGCGCATCCAGGCCGCTATCGTCAAAGGCGAAATCGCCCCGGGCAGCAAGATTTCCGAGCCGGAGCTGGCGCGCACCTATGGCATCAGCCGGGGGCCGTTGCGTGAAGCGATCCACCGTCTGGAAGGCCAGCGCCTGCTGGTGCGTGTGCCGCACGTGGGGGCGCGGGTGGTCTCGCTCAGCCACGCCGAATTGATCGAACTCTACGAGATCCGCGAATCCCTCGAAGGCATGGCCTGCCGCCTCGCTGCCGAGCGCATGAGCGTCGCGGAAATCGACGAGTTGCGCCGGGTTCTGGAAACCCACGAGCGCGATGCGGCGTTCCAGGCCGGCGTCGGTTATTACCAGCAGGAAGGCGATTTCGACTTTCATTACCGGATCATCCAGGGCAGCGGCAATCGCACGCTGACGCAGATGCTCTGCGGCGAGCTGTATCAACTGGTGCGCATGTACCGCATCCAGTTTTCCACCACGCCGAACCGCCCGCACCAGGCCTTCGCCGAACACCACCGCATTCTCGATGCCATCGCCGACCGTGACGGCGAGCTCGCGGAACTGTTGATGCGCCGCCACATCGGCGCCTCGAAACGCAACATCGCCCGTCACTACGAAGACGGCGCCCACAACCAGACAGCCACTGAACGAGGTGACTCATGAGTTCCAACCTGAACACGCCGGGCCAGCGCTTCCGCGATGCGGTCGCCAGCGAGCATCCTTTGCAAGTGGTCGGCGCGATCAACGCCAACCACGCGCTGCTGGCCAAACGCGCCGGTTTCAAGGCGATCTACCTGTCCGGTGGCGGCGTGGCCGCGGGATCTCTTGGCGTGCCGGACCTGGGCATCACCGGGCTGGATGACGTGCTGACCGACGTGCGGCGGATCACCGATGTCTGCGACCTGCCGCTGCTGGTGGACGTGGATACCGGCTTCGGTTCATCGGCGTTCAACGTGGCTCGAACGGTCAAGTCGATGATCAAGTTCGGCGCGGCGGCGATTCACATCGAGGATCAGGTCGGCGCCAAGCGTTGCGGCCATCGCCCCAATAAAGAAATTGTCAGCCAGCAGGAAATGGTCGATCGCATCAAGGCGGCAGTCGATGCGCGCACCGACGACAGCTTCGTGATCATGGCGCGTACCGATGCGCTGGCGGTGGAAGGGCTGGAGTCGGCGCTCGATCGCGCGGCCGCGTGCATCGAGGCCGGCGCTGACATGATTTTCCCGGAAGCCATCACCGAACTGGACATGTACAAGCTGTTCGCCAACCGCGTGAAAGCGCCGATCCTCGCCAACATCACCGAGTTCGGTGCGACCCCGCTGTACACCACCGAGCAACTGGCCGGCGCCGATGTTTCCCTGGTGCTGTACCCGCTGTCGGCGTTCCGCGCGATGAACAAGGCAGCGGAAAATGTCTACACGGCGATCCGCCGCGATGGCACGCAACAGAATGTCATCGACACCATGCAGACTCGCATGGAGCTCTACGATCGTATCGATTACCACACGTTCGAGCAGAAGCTCGATGCGTTGTTTGCTGCGAAAAAATGATTGAAAGATCAAAAGATCGCAGCCTCGTTTCACTCGACAGCTCCTACAGGAACGCGGTCGATGTAGGAGCTGCCGAAGGCTGCGATCTTTTGCGAACGACACCGTAATTGCAGATTCCCTAACAAATTCAAAAAATTGGAGATAGCAATGGCCGAAGCAAAAGTACTCAGTGGCGCCGGACTCCGGGGCCAGGTTGCCGGGCAAACCGCTTTGTCCACCGTGGGCCAGGCCGGTGCCGGGCTGACCTACCGCGGCTACGACGTGCGTGAACTGGCCGCCGACGCGCAATTTGAAGAAGTCGCCTATCTGCTGCTGTACGGCGAGCTGCCGACAAAAGCGCAACTGGCCGACTACCAGAGCAAGCTGAGCAAGCTGCGCGACCTGCCGCAGGCGCTGAAAGAAGTGCTTGAACGCATTCCCGCCGACGCGCATCCGATGGATGTGATGCGCACCGGTTGCTCGTTCCTCGGCAACATCGAGCCAGAGAAAGACTTCTCCGAGCAGCGCGACAAGACCGACCGTCTGCTCGCCGCGTTCCCGGCGATCATGTGCTACTGGTATCGCTTCAGCCACGACGGCAAACGCATCGATTGCGTCAGCGACGAGCCGACCATTGGCGGCCACTTCCTGCATTTGCTGCACGACAGGAAACCGAGCGAACTGCACGTCAAAGTCATGAACGTGTCGCTGATCCTCTACGCCGAGCACGAATTCAACGCCTCGACGTTCACCGCGCGCGTTTGCGCCTCGACGTTGTCGGATCTGTACTCGTGCGTCACGGCGGCGATCGGTTCGCTGCGTGGCCCGTTGCACGGCGGCGCCAACGAAGCGGCGATGGAAATGATCGAGCGCTTCTCGTCGCCGGAAGAGGCGATCAAGGGCACCCTCGGCATGCTCGAGCGCAAGGACAAGATCATGGGCTTCGGCCACGCGATCTATAAAGACAGCGATCCGCGCAACGAGGTGATCAAGGGCTGGTCGAAAAAACTCGCCGACGAGGTCGGTGACAAGGTGTTGTTTGCGGTTTCCGAAGCCATCGACAAGACCATGTGGGAACAGAAGAAGCTGTTCCCGAATGCCGATTTCTACCATGCCTCGGCGTATCACTTCATGGGCATCCCGACCAAGCTGTTCACACCGATCTTCGTCTGCTCGCGCCTGACCGGCTGGGCTGCGCACGTGTTCGAACAGCGTGCCAACAACCGCATCATCCGTCCAAGCGCCGAGTACACCGGCGTCGAACAGCGCAAGTTCGTGCCAATCGAACGTCGCTGACCGGTGGGCTGACCCGATCCTTGAAACCACCGCAAATCCCTGTAGGAGTGAGCCTGCTCGCGATGACGGACTGACATTCAATATTGATGTCGACTGATCTACCGATATCGCGAGCAGGCTCACTCCTACAGGGGGACGGTGTGGATCTCAAGGTTGATGTCAGACCCCACCCTTTGAAACTACCGTGACCCGAGTCCTGACCCGATGAACACAGAATTCCGCAAAAACCTTCCCGGCACGCCGCTGGATTACTTCGACACCCGTGCGGCGGTCGAGGCGATTGCGCCCGGCAGCTATGACACCCTGCCGTACACCTCCCGCGTGCTGGCGGAAAACCTCGTGCGTCGCTGCGACCCGAGCACGCTGACCGCTTCGCTCAAGCAACTGATCGAACGCAAGCGCGATCTCGATTTCCCGTGGTTTCCGGCGCGGGTGGTCTGCCATGACATCCTCGGCCAGACCGCACTGGTCGACCTCGCCGGCCTGCGTGACGCCATCGCTCTGCAGGGTGGTGATCCGGCGCAGGTCAACCCGGTGGTGCCGACGCAACTGATCGTCGACCACTCGCTGGCCGTCGAGGCGGGCGGTTTCGATGCCCAGGCTTTCGAGAAGAACCGCGCCATCGAAGACCGTCGCAACGAAGACCGTTTTCACTTCATCAACTGGACCAAAAAGGCCTTCAAGAACGTTGATGTGATCCCGCCGGGCAACGGCATCATGCACCAGATCAACCTGGAGAAAATGTCGCCGGTGATTCAGGTGCGCGAAGGCGTGGCGTTCCCCGACACGTGCGTCGGTACTGACAGCCACACCCCGCACGTCGATGCGCTGGGTGTGATCGCCATCGGCGTCGGCGGCCTCGAAGCCGAGAGCGTGATGCTCGGCCGCGCGTCGTGGATGCGCCTGCCAGAAAGCGTCGGCGTCGAACTGACCGGCAAGCTGCAACCGGGCATCACCGCCACCGACATGGTCCTGGCCCTGACCGAGTACCTGCGCAAACAGAAAGTCGTTGGTGCGTGGCTGGAGTTCTTCGGGGAAGGCGCGGCAGCGCTGACCCTCGGCGACCGCGCGACCATCTCCAACATGGCCCCGGAATACGGCGCCACGGCGGCGATGTTCTACATCGACCAGCAGACCATCGATTACCTGAAACTGACCGGTCGTGAAGACCAGCAAGTGCAGCTGGTCGAGCAATACGCCAAATTGACCGGGCTGTGGGCCGACAGTCTGAAAGGCGCGCAATACGAGCGTGGCCTGACCTTCGACCTGTCCTCGGTGGTGCGCAACATGGCCGGCCCGAGCAATCCGCACGCCCGCGTTGCGGTCTCGGATCTGGCGGCCAAAGGCATCTCCGGCCAGTGGGATGATGTGCCTGGGCAAATGCCCGACGGCGCGGTGATCATCGCCGCCATCACCAGTTGCACCAACACTAGCAACCCACGCAACGTCATTGCTGCCGGCCTCTTGGCGCGCAACGCCAACAAGCTCGGGCTGACGCGCAAGCCGTGGGTCAAATCCTCGCTGGCGCCGGGTTCGAAAACCGTAGCGCTGTACCTCGACGAAGCGGGGCTGACCACCGAACTGGAGCAGCTCGGCTTCGGCGTTGTCGCGTTTGCCTGCACCACCTGCAATGGCATGTCCGGCGCCCTCGACCCGCTGATCCAGCAAGAGATCATCGACCGCGATCTGTATGCGACCGCCGTGCTGTCCGGCAACCGCAATTTCGACGGGCGCATTCACCCGTACGCCAAACAAGCGTTTCTCGCCTCGCCGCCGCTGGTGGTTGCTTACGCGATCGCCGGGACCATCCGTTTCGATATCGAGAAGGATGTGCTGGGCGTGGTCGATGGTCGGGAAATTCGCCTCAAGGACATCTGGCCGAGCGACGAAGAAATCGATGCGGTGGTGAAGTCGTCGGTCAAGCCTGAGCAGTTCCGTCAGGTCTATATCCCGATGTTCGCCGTGCATGAAGACACCGGGCCGAAAGTCGCGCCGCTGTACGACTGGCGCGAAATGAGCACCTACATCCGCCGTCCGCCGTACTGGGAAGGCGCACTGGCCGGCGCCCGCCCATTGAAAGGCATGCGCCCGCTGGCGGTGCTGCCGGACAACATCACCACCGATCACCTGTCGCCATCCAACGCGATCATGCTCGACAGCGCTGCCGGCGAATACTTGGCGAAAATGGGCTTGCCGGAGGAGGACTTCAACTCCTACGCCACCCACCGTGGTGACCACTTGACGGCCCAGCGTGCAACGTTCGCCAACCCGAAACTGTTCAATGAAATGGTCGTGGAAAACGGCAAGGTCAAGCAGGGTTCGCTGGCCCGCGTCGAGCCGGAAGGCAAAGTGATGCGCATGTGGGAAGCCATCGAAACCTACATGGAACGCAAGCAGCCACTGATCATCATCGCCGGCGCCGATTACGGTCAGGGTTCGTCCCGCGACTGGGCGGCGAAGGGCGTACGTCTGGCCGGTGTCGAGGCGATTGCCGCCGAAGGGTTCGAGCGTATTCACCGCACCAACCTGGTGGGCATGGGCGTGTTGCCGCTGGAATTCAAACCCGGCACCAACCGCCACACCCTGGCCATCGATGGCAGCGAAACCTACGACGTGATCGGTGCGCGCAAACCGCGTGCGGACCTGACGCTGGTGATTCATCGCAAGAACGGCGAGCGCGTGGAAGTGCCGGTGACCTGCCGTCTTGATACCGCTGAAGAAGTGTCGATCTACGAGGCGGGCGGCGTGTTGCAGCGCTTCGCTCAGGACTTCCTCGAAGGGTCGGCGGTAGCCGTTTAAACAGGTTCAGCGGCCAATGGGTGATCAGTCCCTTGGCCGCTTCAAAGGAGCAATCATGGCTCACGCACCACAGATCAAAATCCCTGCCACCTATATGCGCGGCGGCACCAGCAAAGGCGTGTTTTTCAGCCTCACTGATCTGCCCGAAGCCGCGCAGGTGCCCGGCCCGGCCCGCGATGCGTTGCTGCTGCGGGTGATCGGCAGCCCCGACCCGTACGACAAGCAGATCGACGGCATGGGCGGCGCGACGTCCAGTACCAGCAAAACCGTAATCCTGTCGAAGAGCACCCGCGCCGATCACGACGTCGATTACCTGTTTGGCCAAGTGTCCATCGACAAACCGTTCGTGGACTGGAGCGGCAACTGCGGCAACCTCTCGGCCGCAGTCGGCTCGTTCGCCATCAGCAATGGTCTGGTCGACGCCAGCCGCATTCCGCACAACGGCGTGGCGGTGGTGCGCGTGTGGCAGGCCAACATCGGCAAGACCATCATCGCCCACGTGCCGATCACCAACGGCGAAGTGCAGGAAACCGGTGATTTCGAACTTGACGGCGTGACCTTTCCGGCGGCCGAAGTGCAGGTCGAATTCATGGATCCGGCGGCAGAGGAAGAGGGCGGCGGTGGCTCGATGTTCCCCACCGGCAATCTCGTCGATGAGCTGGAAGTGCCGGGTGTCGGCACGTTCAAGGCGACCATGATCAATGCCGGGATCCCGACAATTTTCGTCAACGCCGAAGACATCGGCTACACCGGCACCGAGCTGCAAGGCGCGATCAACGGCGATCCGAAAGCGCTGCTGATGTTCGAGACGATTCGTGCCTATGGCGCGTTGCGCATGGGCCTGATTTCCAATCTGGAAGAGGCAGCGAAACGGCAGCACACGCCGAAAGTCGCTTTTGTCGCCAAGCCTGCGGATTACGTGGCGTCGAGCGGTAAAGCGATTGCCGCGGGTGATGTGGATCTGCTGGTACGCGCGTTGTCGATGGGCAAACTGCACCACGCGATGATGGGCACGGCCGCGGTGGCGATCGGCACAGCGGCGGCGATTTCCGGCACGTTGGTCAATCTTGCTGCGGGTGGGATTGAACGCACTGCCGTGCGTTTCGGCCATCCGTCGGGAACGCTGCGTGTGGGCGCTGAGGCGACGCTGGAAAACGGCGAGTGGGTGGTGAAGAAGGCCATCATGAGCCGCACTGCACGGGTGCTCATGGAAGGTTACGTCCGAGTGCCTGCTGACTCGTTCTGACTCGACATTTTACCCTCACCCCAGCCCTCTCCCAGAGGGAGAGGGGGCCGACCGAGGTGTCTTGCGTGGTACATCGACCTGAAAGACCGAGGCGATTATGGATTCAGCAGGAATCGGCGATCTGGGGCGAGGAAGAAGTATCTACTGTGATTCGTCGACCACGCAGGTTGGCGATTATGGATTCAGCGATGGACTTTCAGGCCGGTGAACCTCCACAGCATCCCCCAATCGGTCCCCTCTCCTTCGGGAGAGGGCTAGGGTGAGGGGCTACCCTCTGACACAACACATAGAAACCAGACATCACCAACCATAAACCAGCCAAGCCCTTGAGGAAGACCCAACCACTCATTTCCCCGAACAGGAGAACCACCATGAGCGCCAACGTCGACCTGAACAACCGCCCCGACTACGACCGTGTCCTGCAGGACATCGCCGATTACGTCCTCACCTTCAAGCCCGAATCCGCCGAAGCGCTGAACACCGCGCGCAACTGCCTGATCGACACGCTGGGCTGCGGTCTGCTGGCCCTGCGTTTTCCCGAATGCACCAAGCATCTTGGACCCATTGTCGAAGGCACGATCGTGCCGTTCGGTGCGCGAGTGCCCGGCACCAGTTATCGTCTCGATCCGGTCAAAGCTGCGTGGGACATCGGCTGCATCGTCCGCTGGCTCGATTACAACGACACCTGGCTCGCCGCCGAATGGGGCCATCCGTCGGACAACCTCGGTGCCATCCTCGCCGTTGCCGATCACCTGTCGCAGCAACGCATCGCCAACGGTGAAGCACCACTGACCCTTCGCGATGTGCTGGAAGCGATGATCATGGCCCACGAGATTCAAGGCGTGATCGCCCTGGAAAACTCTTTCAACCGCGTAGGACTCGATCACGTCATGCTGGTGAAAGTCGCCTCAACCGCCGTCAGCGCCAGACTGATGGGAGCCAATCGCGAGCAGCTGTTGGCGGCGCTGTCCCATGCCTTCGCCGACGGTCAGGCGCTGCGCACCTATCGGCATGCGCCCAACGCCGGCTCGCGGAAATCCTGGGCGGCGGGGGATGCGGCGAGTCGCGGTGTAAGGCTGGCCGACATCGCCATGCGCGGTGAGATGGGTATTCCCGGGGTGCTGAGCGCGAAGCAATGGGGCTTTTATGACGTATCGTTCAGCCACACCAACAACGATCTGGCGCTGAAGCCTGAGGGCAAACGCGCTTTCAGCTTTTCCCGGCCGTTCGGCAGTTACGTGATGGAAAACGTCCTGTTCAAGATCAGCTTCCCCGCCGAATTCCATGCGCAGACCGCCTGCGAGGCGGCGGTGACCTTGCATCCGCAGGTGCGCAATCGCCTGCACGAGATCGACCGCATCGTCATCACCACTCACGAATCGGCGATCCGCATCATTTCCAAGGTCGGCCCGCTGGCCAACGCTGCCGACCGCGATCATTGTCTGCAATACATGACCGCCGTGCCGCTGGCATTTGGCAACCTGGTGGCCGAGCACTACGAAGACGACTTCCACAAGGCGCACCCGATCATTGATGTGTTGCGCGAGAAAATGGTCATCGTCGAAGAACCACGGTTCACCCGCGAATACCTCGAAGCCGACAAACGCTCGATTGCCAATGCCGTGCAGGTGTTTTTCAAGGACGGCAGCAGCACCGAAAACGTGGTGGTGGAATACCCGATCGGCCATCGCCGCCGTCGCGCCGAAGGCATTCCGTTGCTGGAGTACAAGTTCAAGGCCAACCTCGCCACGCGTTTCGCTGGCCAGCGCTGCGCTGAGATTTTTGCGCTGTGCGAGGATCAGGCGCGGCTTGAAGCCACGCCGGTGAATCGATTCATCGACCTGTTTGTGCTCTGACAGACCTCGTTATCGTTCATCGCGAGCAGGCTCGCTCTCACAGTCGTTACGATGCAGGTCCATTGTGGGAGCGAGCCTGCTCGCGAAGGCGGCGACGCCGGACTACTTGAACCGCCGCTCAACCCCTTTCTCCACGAGAATCTTCGCCGAAATCTCTTCCACGGAAAAATGCGTGGAATTGATGTGCGGGATGTTCTCGCGACGGAACAGGTTTTCCACTTCGCGCACTTCGAATTCGCACTGGGCGTAGCTCGAATAGCGGCTGTTGGGCTTGCGCTCGTTGCGGATCGCGGTGAGGCGATCAGGGTCGATGGTCAGCCCGAACAGCTTGTGCTGGTGGGCGCGCAGGGCGGTTGGCAGGGTCAGGCGCTCCATGTCGTCTTCGGTGAGCGGATAGTTGGCCGCGCGGATGCCGAACTGCATGGCCATGTACAGACACGTCGGGGTTTTGCCGCATCGCGACACGCCCACTAGTATCAGATCGGCTTTGTCGTAATAGTGGGTGCGTGCGCCGTCATCGTTGTCGAGGGCGAAGTTCACCGCCTCGATACGCTCCATGTAATTGGAGTTGTGCCCGATGGAGTGGGACTTGCCCACGGTGTAGGAAGAGTGCTCGGTGAGCTCCTGTTCGAGCGGCGCGAGGAAGGTCGAGAAAATGTCGATCATGAAACCATTGGACGTTGCGAGAATCTCACGAATGTCCTGATTGACGATGGTGTCGAAGATGATCGGCCGAAAGCCGTCGGTTTCAGCGGCTTTGTTGATTTGTTGTACCATGGCCCGCGCTTTTTCCACGCTGTCGATGTAGGGCCGCGTGAACTTGCTGAAGGTAATGTTTTCGAACTGCGCCAAGAGGCTTTGACCCAGGGTTTCGGCGGTAATGCCGGTGCCATCGGAGATGAAGAAAGCAGATCGTTTCATTTGCACCTTGGGCCTTAGACTAATGAGCATTCTTGGATATGATAGGCGCGATTTGCCGGCCGCCATTGGCCCGCATTCTCACTTATTTTCCAGGTCCAGGCCATACAACCGGCCGAGGCTCCCCCGGGCCGCCGGTTTCTGAGCTTTTCCAACACAGTTAGTGGAGAGATCACCTTGGTAGAGTACGTAGTTTCCCTCGATAAGCTCGGCAAACACGATGTTGAGCATGTGGGGGGCAAGAACGCATCCCTGGGCGAGATGATCAGTAACCTGGCAGGCGCCGGTGTTTCGGTCCCCGGCGGCTTCGCCACGACGGCTCAGGCCTATCGTGACTTCCTCGAACTGAGCGGCCTGAACGAGCAGATCCACAAGGCCCTCGACGCGCTCGACGTCGACGACGTCAATGCCCTGGCCAAGACCGGCGCACAGATCCGCCAATGGATCATGGACGCCGAGTTCCCGGAAAAACTCAACACCCAGATCCGCACCGCGTTCGCCGCGCTGTCGGCCGGTAACCCTGACGTGGCCGTGGCCGTGCGTTCTTCCGCCACCGCCGAAGATTTGCCGGACGCTTCCTTCGCCGGTCAGCAGGAAACCTTCCTGAACATCCGTGGTGTGGAAAACGTTATCCGCGCCGCCAAAGAGGTGTTCGCTTCGCTGTTCAACGACCGTGCGATTTCCTACCGCGTGCACCAGGGCTTCGACCATAAACTGGTCGCCCTGTCCGCTGGCGTGCAGCGCATGGTACGTTCGGAAACCGGCACCGCCGGCGTAATGTTCACCCTCGATACCGAATCGGGTTTCCGTGACGTGGTGTTCATCACCGGCGCCTACGGCCTGGGCGAAACCGTCGTACAAGGCGCGGTCAACCCGGATGAATTCTATGTGCACAAGGGCACGCTGGAGGCCGGTCGTCCGGCCATCCTGCGGCGCAACCTGGGCAGCAAAGCCATCAAGATGATCTACGGCGACGAGGCCAAGGCCGGTCGTTCGGTCAAGACCGTCGACGTCGACAAGGCCGAACGCGCGCGTTTCTGCCTGACCGACGCCGAAGTCAGCGAGCTGGCCAAACAGGCGATGATCATCGAGAAGCACTACGGCTGCCCGATGGACATCGAGTGGGCCAAGGACGGTGACGACGGCAAGCTGTACATCGTCCAGGCGCGTCCGGAAACCGTGAAAAGCCGCACCCAGGCCAACGTCATGGAACGTTACCTGCTGAAAGAAACCGGCACTGTGCTGGTGGAAGGTCGCGCGATCGGCCAGCGCATCGGCGCCGGCAAAGTGCGGATCATCAAAGACGTTTCCGAGATGGACAAGGTCCAGCCGGGCGACGTGCTGGTCTCCGACATGACCGACCCGGACTGGGAACCGGTGATGAAGCGCGCCAGCGCCATCGTGACCAACCGTGGCGGGCGTACCTGCCACGCGGCGATCATCGCTCGCGAGCTGGGCATTCCGGCGGTGGTCGGTTGCGGCAACGCCACTCAACTGCTGAAGGATGGCCAGGGCGTGACCGTGTCCTGCGCCGAAGGCGATACCGGTTACATCTTCGAAGGCGAGTTGGGCTTCGACATCAAGAAGAACTCCGTCGATGCCATGCCGGAGCTGCCGTTCAAGATCATGATGAACGTCGGCAACCCGGATCGCGCTTTCGACTTCGCGCAGCTGCCAAACGCCGGCGTCGGTCTGGCGCGTCTGGAATTCATCATCAACCGCATGATCGGCGTGCACCCGAAAGCGCTGTTGAACTACGACGGCCTGCCGCAGGACATCAAGGACAGCGTCGACAAGCGCATCGCCGGTTACAGCGACCCGGTCGACTTCTATGTCGACAAACTGGTGGAAGGCATCAGCACCCTGGCTGCTGCGTTCACGCCGAAAAAAGTCATCGTGCGCTTGTCGGACTTCAAGTCCAACGAATACGCCAACCTGATCGGCGGCAAGCTCTACGAGCCGGAAGAAGAAAACCCGATGCTCGGCTTCCGTGGCGCTTCGCGTTACATCAGCGAATCGTTCCGCGACTGCTTCGAACTTGAATGCCGCGCGCTGAAGCGTGTGCGCAACGAGATGGGCCTGACCAACGTGGAAATCATGGTGCCGTTCGTCCGGACTCTCGGCGAAGCCAGCCAGGTGGTCGATCTGCTCGCCGAAAACGGCTTGAAGCGCGGCGAGAATGGTCTGCGCGTGATCATGATGTGCGAACTGCCATCCAACGCGATTCTGGCTGAGGAGTTCCTTGAATTCTTCGACGGTTTCTCGATCGGCTCCAACGACCTGACCCAGCTCACTTTGGGTCTGGACCGCGACTCGGGGATCATCGCTCACTTGTTCGACGAGCGTAATCCGGCGGTGAAGAAGCTGTTGGCCAACGCCATTCAGGCGTGCAACAAGGCCGGCAAGTACATCGGCATCTGCGGTCAGGGTCCTTCCGACCATCCGGATCTGGCCAAGTGGCTGATGGAACAGGGCATCGAAAGCGTGTCGCTGAACCCGGACACCGTGCTGGAAACCTGGTTCTTCCTCGCCGAAGGTCAGGCGCAGGCTTGATCAACATGTGAACGGGCCGCGTCCTCTGTAGGAGTGAGCCTGCTCGCGATAGCGTCATGACAGTCAGCAGTGATTCGAATGACACACCGCCATCGCGGGCAGGCTCACTCCTACAAGGGGCCGGGCCTTGAGATTGAAGTAGGGCGGGCTCCATTGGATGCCGCCCTTTTTTGTGCAAGAGCATTATGCAAAGCAGCAGCAACCTGTTTCCTGTCGCGCTGATCAGCGCCGAGCGGCGCGGCGATCTGAGCGAAGACGTCTATCGATTGAAACCCGGCAATAGTCCGGACTGGTCCGTGGAGATTGCTGTCACCCGCCTGGGCATGGCCGATGACTCGGCGCCACGCGGCGTGCCGGTGATCCTGTTGCATGGCAGCTTTTCCAATCGGCGCTTCTGGTTTTCCCCCAAAGGCCTCGGGCTCGGCGCGTATCTGACGCGGCTGGGCTTCGACGTGTGGATCCCGGAAATGCGCGGTCACGGCCTGTCTCAGCGTAACGAAGACTACCGGCGCAACCGCGTTGCCGATTATGCCCGCTACGACCTGCCGGCAATTGCCGCGTTTGTTCGCGAGCAGAGCGGACAGATCCCGCACTGGATCGGCCATTCTCTGGGTGGCATCACTCTGGCGGCCGCACTCGGTGGCGAATACCTTGGCGAACCGGCAGTGGCCTCGGCGGTGTTTTTCGGCACGCAGGTCAGCCGCACCTATTGGCCACTGAAGATTCCACCGGTGGAGTGGGGCGGGCGCTTTATTCTCAAGCGCTTCGCGCAATTGTCCGGCTCACGCCTCAAACGTGGCCCGGAAGATGAGCCGATCGGTCTGGCCATCGAAAGCATGCGCTGGTACGGCTTGTTCGGCCGCTTTGGCGACAAGGACAAGGATTGGTGGGCCGGGCTCGCCGAGGTTCAGGTGCCGGTGCTGGCCGTGACGGCAGCGGGGGATCATCAGGATCCGGCGTGGGCCTGCCGCAAGCTGTTCGAGCAGATCGGCTCCGAGCACAAGCAGTTCATCAACCTGGGCCGTGAGCAAGGCTTCTCGGATAATTTCGGCCACGTCGAAATGCTGGTAAGCAAAGCAGCGCAGGCTGAGGTGTGGCCGCTGGTGGCGCGCTGGCTGAGCGATCAGCAGACACTGTTGCCGGGGCAGGCAGCGAATCTGGCCGCTGCCGTCTGAGGGGCGTTCCGTTCGGCCTGGCTTGCGGCTAAGATATGACGCATTGTGCGGTTCCGGTCATATTTCGTGACTGTTTAGCGATTACGTTTCAGGGTTTGTTCAGGTTGCGTCAGCGACCATGGCATGGACTAAGGTAAACAGCGACCGCCGGAACTCGTCTCATCAGCATGCGGCATCCTTGATCGTCTTCCTTTTTACAGGAGTTTTTCGATGGAACATTACCTTACGCCTGATCTGTGCGACGCCTACCCGGAGCTGGTGCAGGTGCTGGAACCGATGTTCAGCAATTTCGGCGGCCGTGATTCCTTCGGCGGCGAAATCGTGACCATCAAGTGCTTCGAAGACAACTCGCTGGTCAAGGCGCAGGCCGAACTCAACGGTAAAGGCAAAGTGCTGGTGGTTGATGGCGGCGGTTCGCTGCGCCGCGCCCTGTTGGGCGACATGATCGCCGCCAAGGCCGCGCAGAACGGTTGGGAAGGGCTGGTCATCTACGGTTGCATCCGTGATGTCGACGTCATTGCGCAGACCGATCTCGGCGTGCAGGCGCTGGCCAGCCACCCGATGAAAACCGACAAGCGCGGCATTGGCGACCTCAACGTCCCGGTGACATTCGCCGGCGTGACGTTTCACCCGGGCCAGTACATTTATGCGGACAACAACGGCGTGATCGTTTCGCCGAGCCCGCTGAAAATGCCTGAATAAGATTTTCGACAAGGGATGCGGATGTTCGAGGAAGAAAACGCGCAGTGGGGGCTGGTGCATGCCCTGGTGCTGGACGGTAAGGGCGGTGCGCGTTCGATAGCCCGGACTGAACTCGACGATTTGCAACTGCAGGCCCATGAAAGCCTGTGGCTGCACTGGGATCGCAGCCATCCGCAGACCCGGACCTGGCTGCGCAAATCCAGCGGGCTCAATGAATTCACCTGTGATCTGCTGCTGGAAGAGAACACCCGGCCGCGGCTTTTGCCATTGCCGGACTCCGAGCTGCTGCTGTTTCTGCGCGGGGTCAATCTCAACCCGGGCGCCGAGCCGGAAGACATGGTCTCGGTGCGGATTTTTGCCTCCGCTCAGCGCGTGATTTCCCTGCGCTTGCGTCCGTTGCGCGCTACAGATGAGTTGCTGGCGCTGCTGGGGGAGGGCAAAGGGCCGAAAACGTCTTCTGAATTGATGCTGTATCTGGCGCAGTTCCTCACCAATAAAGTGCAGGATCTGGTCACGTGCCTGTCGGAAGTGGTCGATGAAGAGGAAGAAAAACTCGACGCCGACGAACGGTATACGCCCGAGCACGGGGCGATTTTGCACATCCGCCGCAGAGCGGCCGGGCTGAAGCGTTTTCTTGCGCCACAGCGGGATATTTTCGGACAGCTGACGCGGATAAAATTGCCGTGGTTCGTCGAAGACGACGCCGACTACTGGAACGAATTGAACAACAGCCTGACCCGCTATCTGGAAGAGCTCGAATTGACCCGAGAGCGCGTGGGGCTTGTGCTGGAGGCCGAAGACCGGCGTTTGAGCGTGCACATGAATCGCACCATGTACCGCTTCGGCATCATTACCTGCATCTTTTTGCCGATGAGTTTCATCACCGGTCTGCTGGGTATCAATGTCGGCGGTATTCCGTTCGCCGAAAGCCCTTATGGTTTCCTGATTGCCTGCCTGACGGTGCTCGCCCTGGCGTTCGGCCAGTGGTGGTTGTTCCGCCGTTTGCGCTGGGTGTGAACATGGCGCATGTGACCCGAGCAAATCTGCCCGCGTCTTTCACAGACATCACGAGAGGTGCGTATGCACGATCCGTTTGAACAGTCTCTACGCGACATGCTCAACGCTTCGCCGTCCAGCCGCGACGACGATGCGTGCCTGGGCCGCGTACTCAAAACCGCCAACCGCCAGGTCGGCGCCGGTGATCTGTTCAGCCTGCTGGGCCGCTGGCTGCCCGCGCTGATGATCGCCCTGAACAATGGCTCGGCGCATGTCTCGCCGGTTTCCCGTCTTCGTAAAACCACTGCTCGCACTGCTGATAAGGCTGATTGAATATGGAACTTGATCTCTGGACTCAGAGCCTCGTCACTGCAATGACTGCGTTGTGGACCAAAGTCGCTAATTTCATTCCGAACCTGTTCGGCGCACTGGTCGTGCTGCTGCTGGGTTTCGTCGTGGCCAAACTGCTCGACACCTTGCTCTCGAAATTGCTCGCCAAACTGGGCCTCGATCGCCTGATGGGCGGCACCGGATTGACCAAATTGATGTCGCGCGCCGGGCTGCAGGTGCCAATCTCGACATTGATCGGTAAAATCGTCTACTGGTTCGTTCTGCTGATTTTTCTGGTTTCCGCGGCAGAATCCCTTGGCCTTGAGCGAGTTTCAGCTACGCTGGACATGCTGGCGTTGTATCTGCCTAAGGTTTTCGGCGCCGCGCTGGTGCTGCTGGTCGGTGTCCTGCTGGCGCAATTGGCCAACGGACTGGTGCGCGGGGCGGCAGAAGGCGTAGGCCTGGACTACGCTTCCGGGCTGGGACGCATTGCGCAGGGGCTGGTGATCATCATCAGTATCTCGGTTGCGATCAGTCAGCTTGAGGTCAAGACTGACCTGCTGAACCATGTCATTGTCATCGTATTGATTACCGTTGGTCTGGCAGTTGCGCTGGCCATGGGATTGGGAAGCCGGGAAATCGCCGGTCAGATTCTTGCGGGAATCTATGTGCGTGAGCTGTACGAGGTTGGGCAACAAGTGCGTGTTGGCGAGGTCGAAGGCCAGATCGAAGAGATCGGCACGGTTAAAACCACATTGCTGACCGATGAGGGTGAGCTAGTCTCTCTCTCCAATCGGATCCTGCTGGAACAGCATGTGAGTAGCCGCTAAACCGGCAAACCCTGCTAATGTATGCCGCCGCAAAATGCCAGCCGAGGCTGGTTGTGGCGGACATTGACCTGACTGTCGGCACGACTTGTTTTGAATAAAGCCCAACCGCTATCCACGCGCTACGACCCCCGCGAGCTCTCTGATGAGGAGTTGGTCGCGCGCTCGCATACCGAGCTGTTTCACGTAACGCGCGCCTACGAAGAGTTGATGCGGCGTTACCAGCGAACATTATTTAACGTCTGCGCGAGATATCTTGGGAACGATCGCGACGCAGACGATGTCTGTCAGGAAGTGATGCTGAAGGTGCTGTACGGCCTGAAGAACTTCGAGGGGAAATCGAAGTTCAAAACCTGGCTTTACAGCATCACTTACAACGAATGCATCACGCAGTATCGGAAGGAACGGCGTAAGCGTCGCTTGATGGACGCTCTCAGTCTGGACCCTCTTGAAGAAGCGTCTGAAGAAAAGGCGCCGAAGCCGGAGGAGAAGGGTGGGCTTGATCGCTGGCTGGTGTATGTGAATCCGATTGACCGCGAAATTCTGGTGCTACGATTTGTCGCAGAGCTGGAGTTTCAGGAGATCGCAGACATCATGCACATGGGTTTGAGTGCGACAAAAATGCGTTACAAACGCGCTCTAGATAAATTGCGTGAGAAATTTGCAGGCATTGCTGAAACTTAGTTCAGCGCAAATATCTCTTACGTGTAGGCAAGTTCTGATAGACTTGCCGCCGAGTTGTCCCCCGGTTTGCGGGACTGCTTCACAATCACCAGATGGGGATTTAACGGATGAAACTGAAAAACACCTTGGGCTTGGCCATTGGTTCTCTGATTGCCGCCACTTCGTTCGGCGCTCTGGCACAAGGCCAAGGCGCAGTTGAAATCGAAGGCTTCGCTAAGAAAGAACAATTCGACAGCGCTCGTAACTTCAAGAACAACGGCAACCTGTTCGGCGGTTCGATCGGTTACTTCCTGACCGACGACGTTGAACTGCGTCTGGGCTACGACGAAGTGCACAACGTACGTGCCGACGATGGCAAGAACGTCAAAGGCGCTAACACCGCTCTGGACGCTCTGTACCACTTCAACAACCCAGGCGACATGATTCGTCCATACGTTTCGGCCGGTTTCTCTGACCAGAGCATCGACCAGAACGGTTCGAACGGTCGTAACCGTTCCACTTTCGCCAACGTTGGCGGCGGTGCCAAGCTGTACTTCACCGAGAACTTCTACGCCCGTGCCGGCGTTGAAGCTCAGTACAACATCGACCAGGGCGACACCGAGTGGGCTCCTAGCGTCGGTATCGGTGTGAACTTCGGTGGCGGCTCCAAACCAGCTGCTGCTCCAGTTCCAGCACCTGCTGAAGTCTGCTCCGACAGCGACAACGATGGCGTTTGCGACAACGTTGACAAGTGCCCGGACACCCCAGCCAACGTAACCGTTGACGCTGATGGCTGCCCAGCAGTTGCTGAAGTTGTTCGTGTTGAGCTGGACGTGAAATTCGACTTCGACAAGTCGGTAGTCAAGCCTAACAGCTACGGCGACATCAAAAACCTGGCTGACTTCATGAAGCAGTACCCATCCACCACCACTACTGTTGAAGGTCACACTGACTCCGTCGGTCCTGACGCTTACAACCAGAAACTGTCCGAGCGTCGTGCAAACGCCGTTAAGCAGGTTCTGACCAACCAGTACGGTGTTGAATCGTCCCGCGTTCAGTCTGTTGGCTACGGCGAATCCCGCCCAGTTGCTGACAACAAAACTGACGCTGGCCGCGCTGTAAACCGTCGCGTAGAAGCGCAGGTTGAAGCTCAAGCTAAGTAATTAGCTGCCGCTGATGGAAAAGCCCGGCTCAGGCCGGGCTTTTCTTTGTCTGCGATTTGGCTTGGACGATTAGAGCGCGTGCGCGCCGTACGCCGTGCAGGAGCTGCCGCAGGCTGCGATCTTTTGCTCTTGGGCAACAGCCGCCACAGCGCCGATGACGAGAATGGCTGGGCTTTTGAGTTCAAACCGGTAAGCATCCTCAGCCATCGCGCTCAGATCACTGCGACACTCCCGCTGATGCGCCAACGAGGCATTTTCGATCATCGCCACCGGCGTATCCGCCGCCATCCCCCCCGCCAACAGCTGGTCGCGAATCTCGCCCAGTTTGGCCACCCCCATATAGATCACCAGCGTCGTCCCGCCTTGCGCCAATGCCTGCCAGTTCAACTGGCTGTCATCCTGGGTGTGCGCGGTCACCAACGTCACCCCGCGCGCCACGCCCCGCAACGTCAGCGGAATATCGCACTGTGTCGCCCCGGCCAGCCCAGCGGTGATGCCGTTGACCAGTTCCACTTCAACACCGCGCTCGCGCAACCACTGCGCTTCTTCACCACCCCGACCGAAAATGCACGGGTCGCCGCCCTTGAGCCGCACCACGCATTTACCCTGACGGGCATAACGCAGCATCAACCGATGGATAAATGCCTGCGGTGTCGAGCGGCAGCCGCCGCGTTTGCCGACGGCAATGACCCGTGCACCGGGGCAGTGCTCGAGCACGGCCTCGTTGACCAGATCATCGATCATCACCACATCGGCTTCGCGCAGCGCGCGCACTGCCTTGAGCGTCAGCAATTCCGGATCGCCAGGGCCTGCGCCCACCAGCCAGACTTTCGCATTCATGGTGTTGTCCTCATTGAATGACCGCGACCGGCCGCGCTTCGGCAGCCAGCAGACGCTTGATTTCCGGCACGCAGGAACCGCATTGCGTACCGCATCGGAGAGTTTTTTTCAGGCCTTGTAGATCCAGGCCCTGGCGGATGCCGGCGCAGACTGCGTTGAGGCTGACGTTTTCGCAATTGCACAGCGTCTTGTCAGTCGCGATGGCGCCGACAATGCCCGGCGGTGCGCTCATCGGCGCGAGGAGCCAGCGCCGCAGTTGCTGGTCGGCGCGGCCCTCCAGCCAAAGGCTCTGCAGCCAGTGCTGCGCAAGGGTTTCGCCGGCCAGGCGAATGGCGGTGATACGGCCATTTTCGATGCGCACCCGCTTGCCAATGGCGCGACGCGGATCGTCGTAAGCCAGAACCGGGCCATCCAGCAGCGACAGGCACCGGTCGATCTCGCCCAGCAACAGTGGATCGGGCGCCTCGGCGTGTGCCGCGCGTATCAGCAACGCCGGCCGCTCCCGACCGACAAGGCTGAGGCTGACGTAGGAAAACGCCTCGCACAGCGGTCGTAGCGTCTCGAAATGCCGTTGAACATCACCCTCGATCAGAGCGAACAGTTGCCATGGCAGGTTGACTGCCTCCAGGCGCACGCCGCTGTGCTTGAGTTCGGGTTGCTTGGACAGCGGATCAAACGCCGGCAACGTCAGCTTGTTAACGCCGCCCTTGAGATAACGGTCACCCCAATGCATGGGCAGAAATGCCTGGCCCGGACGCACGCTGTCATCGCTGCCGACCGCGACAACCACGGCACCACGACGGCTTTTCAGATTGACCAGATCGCCGGGCTGCAAACGATGCCGGCGCATCTCGTCCGGGTGCAGGCTCAGCACGGCTTCGCTGACGTGACCGAACAACTGCGCCGCGGTGCCAGTGCGGCTCATGCCGTGCCACTGGTCGCGCAGGCGCCCGGTGATCAGGGTCAGCGGGAAGCGCGCATCGCGTTGTTCCCTGGCGGCGCGATACGGCTCGGCAATGAACTGCGCGCGGCCATTGGCAGTGGGAAAAATGCCGTCGCCGTACAAGCGTGGCGTGCCTTGGCGGGCGCCGGCGGGGAAGGGCCATTGCTGCGGGCCGATCTCGTCGATCAACGCATGACTGATGCCGGAAAGGTCCAGGTCGCGGCCCTGGGTCAGCCATTTGAATTCATCGAACAACTGCGAAGGCTGGTCGAAGGCGAACAGGCTCGGCTGCTGAGGACGCAGACGTTTCTCCAGACGCCGTGCGAAATCCACGGTAATTGCCCAGTCCGGCCGCGCTTCGCCCGGTGCGACAACCGCTTTGCGTACGTGGGAAATGCGCCGCTCGGAGTTGGTCACCGAACCTTCCTTCTCGCCCCAACTGGCGGCGGGCAATAACAGGTCGGCGAACGCGGCGGTCTCGGTGGTGCGAAAGGCTTCCTGCAATACCACAAAGGGACAGGCCGCAAGCGCTGCGCGAACTGCGTTCTGATCCGGCATCGATTGCGCCGGGTTGGTACAGGCAATCCACAGCGCCTTGATCTTGCCGCTGCGCAGGTTTTCGAACAGTTCGATGGCGCTCAGCCCCGGCGCCTCAGGCAAGCTTTCCACGCCCCAATATGCCGCCACCTCGGCGCGATGTTCGGGGTTGGCGGCGTCGCGATGGCCCGGTAGCAGGTTGGACAGACTGCCGGTTTCCCGCCCACCCATGGCGTTTGGCTGACCGGTGAGAGAGAAAGGTCCTGCACCGGGACGGCCGATTTGCCCGGTGGCCAGGTGCAGGTTGATCAGCGCGCTGTTTTTCGCGCTGCCGGCGCTGGACTGGTTCAGGCCCATGCACCACAGCGACAGGAAGCTCGGCGCGGTGCCGACCCATTCCGCGCATTGCTGCAACTGCTCGATGCTGATGCCGCACAGCTGCGAAACCATCTGCGGGGTGTAGTCGCGGACCAGCGTTTTAAGTTCGCCGAGGCCTTCGGTGTGCGCCTTGATGAAATCGCGATCGACCCAGTCTTCCCACAGCAGCAGGTGCAAAATCCCATGGAACAAAGCGACATCGGTGCCCGGAAGAATCGCCAGATGCAGGTCAGCCAAATCGCAGGTGTCGGTGCGACGCGGGTCAATGACGATGACTTTCATCTGCGGACGACGGGATTTGGCTTCTTCCAGTCGACGGAAAAGTACCGGATGGGCGTAGGCCATGTTACTGCCGACGATCATCACGCAGTCGCTCAGTTCCAGATCTTCGTAACTGCATGGCGGTGCGTCAGCGCCGAGGCTGCGTTTGTAGCCGACCACCGCCGAGGACATGCACAGCCGCGAATTGCTGTCGATATTGTTGGTGCCGACCAGCGCCCGCGCGAGTTTGTTGAAGGCGTAGTAGTCCTCGGTGAGCAACTGCCCGGAAATGTAGAACGCTACGCTGTCCGGGCCGTGTGCGGTGATGGTTTCGGCAAAGACGTTGGCGGCGTGTTCCAGTGCCGTATTCCAGTCAGTGCGGCCGCGCGCCAAGCCTTTGCCCAGACGCAGTTCCGGGTACAAGGCGCGGGCGGCGAGGTCGCCGGTCAGGTGCAGCGTCGAGCCTTTGCTGCACAGTTTGCCGAAGTTGGCCGGGTGCGCCGGATCGCCGCTGACGCCGAGGATGCGCTCGCCGTCATGCTCGATCAGCACGCCGCAGCCGACCCCGCAGTAACAGCAGGTCGAGGCGGTCGTCTGGCGGTTCATCAGATGGCGTCCCGCAGGGCCAGTTGCACCCGACCGTTCTCGACTCGCGCCGGATGGTGGTGGGCACAGCCGATATCCGGTGCCTGGGCTTCGCCGGTTTCGAGGTCGATCTGCCAGTTGTGCAGCGGGCACGCCACACGTTTGCCGTAGATCAGTCCTTGCGACAGCGGCCCGCCCTTGTGCGGGCAACGGTCATCAAGGGCGAAAACCTCATCGTCGCTTGTACGAAAAATCGCGATGTCACCTTTCGGCCCGGCAATGATCCGCGATCCGAGGGCGTTGATCTCTTCCAGCGCGCAGATATCGAGCCAGTTCATGCCGGCACCTCCAGGTTTTTCACAGGGATCACGTCGAATTCTTTCTTCAGTTGCGGCTGTGCCAGGCGTTCTTTCCATGGGTCCTGTTCGAACGACAGGGAGAATTGCAGGCGCTCGTTCAAGGCCTTGCGCCGCTCGGCGTCTTCGAGCACGTTTTTCTTGATGTGCTCCATGCCGACCCGTTGCAGGTAGTGCACGGTGCGCTCGAGGTAGAAGGCCTCTTCGCGATACAGCTGCAAAAAGGCGCCGTTGTATTCGCGGACTTCTTCGGCGGTTTTCAGTTTGACGAAGAACTCGGCGACTTCGGTCTTGATCCCGCCGTTGCCACCGATGTACATCTCCCAGCCGGAGTCGACGCCGATAATTCCTACGTCCTTGATGCCCGCTTCCGAGCAGTTGCGTGGGCAACCGGACACAGCCAGCTTCACTTTGTGCGGCGACCACATGTTGAACAGGTCGTGCTCGAGCTCGATGCCCAGTTGCGTCGAGTTCTGTGTACCGAAGCGGCAGAATTCGCTGCCGACGCAGGTTTTCACCGTGCGGATGGATTTGCCGTAGGCGTGGCCGGACGGCATGTCGAGGTCTTTCCAGACGCCGGGCAGGTCCTGCTTCTTGATCCCCAGCAAGTCAATGCGCTGACCGCCGGTGACCTTGACCATCGGCACGTTGTACTTATCGGCCACATCAGCGATGCGCCGCAGTTCCGACGGGTTGGTCACGCCGCCCCACATGCGTGGCACCACCGAATAGGTGCCGTCCTTCTGGATGTTGGCGTGGGCGCGTTCGTTGATCAGGCGCGATTGCGGATCGTCCTTGGCTTCGCCGGGCCAGGTGGAAATCAGGTAATAGTTGAGCGCCGGGCGGCAGGTCGCGCAGCCGTTCGGTGTGCGCCAGTTGAGGTAGCTCATGGTCTCGGCGATGGTCAGCAGGTGTTCCTGACGAATCGCCTGGCGAATCTGCCCGTGGTTGAGATCGCTGCAACCGCAGATGGCTTTTTCGCTTTTCGGTTTGACGTCCGCCGCGCCACCTACCGTATTGATGAGGATCTGCTCGACCAACCCGGCGCAGGAACCGCAGGAGCTGGCGGCCTTGGTGTGTTTTTTCACTTCATCGACGCTGAACAGACCGTGTTCCTGAATCGCCTTGACGATGGTGCCCTTGCACACACCATTGCAGCCGCAGACTTCGGCGCTGTCGGCCATGACCATGGCTTTGTCCTGGCCCTGATGTCCTACGTCGCCTAAAGCGTTGTCGCCGAACATCAAGTGATCGCGGATCTCACCGATGGCGTGATTCTCACGAATCTGCCGGAAATACCAACCGCCATCTGCCGTATCGCCGTACAGACAAGCGCCGACCAGCACGTCATCCTTGATCACCAGTTTTTTGTACACGCCGCCGATCGGGTCCGAGAGGGTGATGGTCTCGGTGCCTTCGCCGCCCATGAAGTCGCCGGCGGAAAACAGGTCGATACCGGTGACTTTCAATTTGGTCGAAGTCACCGAACCTTGATAGCGAGCGAAGCCGAGTTGAGCGAGGTGGTTGGCGCAGACCTTGGCCTGTTCGAACAACGGCGCAACCAGGCCGTAGGCGATGCCGCGATGGCTGGCGCATTCGCCGATCGCGTAGATGCGCGGGTCGTAGGTTTGCAGGGTGTCGTTGACCAGAATCCCGCGATTGCACGGGATGCCGGCCTTTTCCGCCAGTTCTGTGTTGGGGCGGATGCCAGCGGCCATCACCACCAGATCCGCAGGGATGATGTCACCGTTCTTGAACTGCACCGAGCCGACCCGGCCATTGCCGGCGTCGTGCAGGGCCTGGGTCTGTTCGCACAGGCGGAAATGCAGGCCACGGGATTCCAGCGCTGATTGCAGCAACTGGCCGCTGGTCTTGTCCAGTTGCCGCTCCAGCAGCCATTCGCCGAGGTGCACCACGGTGACGTGCATGCCGCGCAGCATCAGGCCGTTGGCCGCTTCGAGGCCGAGCAGACCGCCGCCGATGACCACGGCGTGTTTGTGGGTCCTGGCGGTGTCGATCATGGCCTGGGTATCGGCGATGTCGCGGTAGCCGATCACGCCCTGCAAAGTGTTGCCGGGGATTGGCAGAATGAACGGGGTCGAGCCGGTGGCGATCAGCAGGCGATCGTATTCGGCCTCGGTGCCGTCCTCGGCGATTACCCGGCGTTTGACCCGGTCGATCTCCACGACTTTGCGGTTGAGCAGCAACTTGATGTTGTTTTCCAGGTACCAGTCGAGGTCGTTGAGGACGATCTCTTCGAATGTCTGCTCACCGGCCAGCACCGGCGACAGCAGGATGCGGTTGTAGTTGGTGTGCGGTTCGGCGCCGAAGACGGTGATGTCGTAGAGTTCGTCGCTCAGCTTGAGCAGTTCTTCCAGGGTACGCACCCCGGCCATCCCGTTGCCGATCATCACCAGTTTGAGTTTTTTCATCAGGTTCTCCGGGAGCTGCGGCTGGCCTCTGGTGGGCCGTCGGGCCTTGCTCGACAAATTTCGCGCAAACAAAAAAAGGCGTCCCGCTAGTTGCCTAGCGAGGACGCCTTTGTCCTGGTCCCGTTCTCTCGGGAAGCGCAGCCTTCGTCGTTGAAGGTTGGGCTTTATGTGTGGTGATTGGGGTAATGCAGTGGTTGTGCCAACTTGGGGATGCGCGGATTTATTGGGCTTTTCCTACAGCTCACGTACGTTTTCTGCACCGAATCGAGGCGTGTTGCTCGTTCGTGGCGCGTTATCTATGGAGGGTTTGCGCTGCCAGGTCTGGCGCCATCGCGAGCAGGCTCACTCCTACAGGGGAACGCATTCCAAATTGTAGGAGTGAGCCTGCTCGCGATCGCCGCAACACGGTCTCAGCCATGAAACAACAAAACCAGCAGCACGATATTCCCCAGCAACGCCACCAAAGCCATGCTCCGCCAGACCTTCAACGGCTCCCGCTCCAGTAAAGGCCGGGGTCGCACACTCAGGCTGCGGCGCTCACCCTGTTCCAGCACCAGCAACCACTCTTCAGCGGTTTCAAAGCGTTGCTGCGGATCGGCTGCGACACCGCGTTCCAGACTCTGCGCCAGCCATTCCGGCAAGTCCGGTCGATAGCGACTGGCACTGACCGGCACGCCAAACCGGGGCCGCTGGAAAGCTTCGATCTCGCCGTAGGGAAAATGCCCGGTGAGCAGGTAATAAAGGGTGACGCCAACTGAATACAAATCCTGCTGTGCATTCGGTGGTTCGCCGCGAAACGCTTCCGGAGCAATGAAGCTTGGCGTTCCCGGCAATGTCGCCGGCGCGTCTTCCGACAAGCCCGGGCAATAAGCCAGGCCGAAATCCAGCAAGCGCAACTCGCCGTCATCACCCAGCAGGAGATTTTCCGGTTTGATATCGCGGTGCAGAATCTGCCGCCGATGCAACAGCCCCACCGCGCGCAGCAGGCGCTCGGCGATGTCCTGCCATTGCGCCAATGGCAGCGGGCCGCCGTGTTGAAACGCTACGGCCAACGTCGTCCCGGCATATTCGCGCATCACGTAGTACAAATGCTGGCGCTGGGTGCAGGCATGGATTTGCGGAAAATGCCGGCCGGCCACGCGCTTGAGGAACCATTCCTCGGACAGCAGCGCTTGCCCGGCCTGTGGATCGTCGGCCAGGCGCGTCGGCAAGGTCTTCAACAGCCACCGCTGGCCGTGGCCATCGAGCACGCGATACAGCAGCGATTGCTGGCTCTGGCCGACGATGCTCTGCACCTGCCAGCCTTCGAACGCTTGTCCGGGTTTCAGCGCTGGCGGCAGCGGCCATTGCTGCAGTTGCACCAGCGCATCGCCGATGTTCGATTCGCCCAGCGCATCCACGCGCACCAGCAGGGCACTGGCGTTGTCCTGACTGCCGGCCAGATGCGCGGCGTTGACCAGAGTGTGCGCCGCGCTGTGCAGATACGGCTGATCACGCAGAACCGCCGCGATTGCGGTATCGCCCAAGGTCGACCAGACGCCGTCGCTAAGCAGCACGAAGCTTTCGCCCTCACGCAGTTCGCCGTCGAGGAAGTCCAGCACCAGATGCTGATCGAGCCCGAGCGCACGTTTGAGCACATGCTGCATGCCCGGTTGCTCCCAGACGTGATCCTCGCTGATGCGCTTCAACCGCTCGGCATGCCAGCGATAGACCCGGCAATCGCCGACATGCGCGAGGGTGAAGCGCCGACCGCGCATCACCAGCGCGCTGACCGTGGTCAGCAGCGGTTGCCCGCCGCCATTGGCCTGCAGCCAGCGGTTTTGCGCGAGCAGCAATCGATCCAGCGCCTGGGCCACGCTCCAGGTTTCCGGCGTGGCGTAGTAGTCCAGCGCCAGCGCCTGCAAGGTCGAACGCGCGGCGAGGCCGCCGTCGGCGCATTGACTGACGCCGTCGGCGATGGCGAACAGAAAACCCTTGCTCAGCGCCAAGGCCGGCGCCGGTGTCACCGAACGCAGGGCGTCCTGATTCTCCGCGCGCGGGCCGATGGCGCTGGCTTCGGCGAAACTCAGTTGCAGGGCCATTGAAGCCTCAGACTCGCGCCGCCGTTACTGCCGCCGAACCCCAAGTGGTTCTCCAGCGACGTTTGACGCCGTGCAGGCCAAACCACGCCAACACACCGAGGCTGGCGAACAACCACAGCGCCAGTTGATAGCTGCCGGTGCTTTGCTTGATCGCGCCCATGCCCGCCGCCAGGGCGAAGCCGCCGATACCGCCGGCCATGCCGATCAGCCCGGTCATCACGCCGATCTCCAGACGAAAACGCTGCGGCACCAGTTGGAAAACCGCACCGTTGCCCGCGCCTAATCCGAGCATGGTGCAGACGAAAAGCGCCAGCGCCGCGTAGGAACTTGGCAGGTTGAAGCCGACCGCGGCGATGCAGATGGCGGCAACGGTGTACATCGCCAGCAAGGTGCGGATACCACCGAAGCGATCGGCCAGCGCACCACCCAACGGCCGCATCAGGCTGCCGCCGAACACGCAGGCCGCGGTGTAGTAGCCGGCGGTCACCGGGCTCAGACCGTATTGATCGTTGAAGTAACCGGGCAGGGCGCTGGCCAGGCCGATGAAGCCGCCGAAGGTGACGCTGTAGAAAAACATGAACCACCAGCTGTCGCGATCACCGAGGGCCTTGAAGTAGTCGGCCATGGCTTTCGCTTTCGGCCGTTGCGGAGCGTTTTTCGCCAGCCAGGCAAACAGCACCAGAGTCAGGACCAGCGGGATCAGGGCAAATCCGAAAACGTTGCTCCAGCCGAACGCTGCAGCAATTACCGGCGCGAGCAGTGCGGCGAACACAGTGCCGGAGTTGCCCGCGCCGGCGATGCCCATGGCTTTGCCCTGATGTTCTGGCGGGTACCATTGCGACGCCAGCGGCAGGGCCACGGCAAACGACGCGCCGGCCATGCCGAGGAACAGGCCGAGGATCAGCGCCTGTTCATAACTGTGGATACCCAGTTTCCACGCGCCGAACAGTGCGCAGATGACGATGACCTGACCGATCAGCCCGGCGGTCTTCGGCGACAGGCGATCGGCGAGCATGCCCATGGCAAAGCGCAACACCGCACCGGCCAGAATCGGCGTAGCGACGACGAGGCCGCGTTGCTGGGTGGTCAGGTGCAGATCGGCGGCAATTTGCACGGCCAGCGGGCCGAGCAGGTACCAGACCATGAAGCTCAGGTCGAAATACAGGAAGGCCGCGAACAGGGTCGGGGTATGGCCGGATTTCCAGAAGCTTGAATTCATCGCGCACCTCGGCTGAAAAGAGTCTCGAAAGGAGTCATGCACAGCAGGTGGAGCGCCTCACGGCCGCACCACCGGCCCCGTTTTCTGGGGCCAAAACGCAAAAACGCCGCTACCTGATTCGCCGGAGGCGAACGGGGTGAGCGACGTCTTTGTCGTAGGTGGGGCAACCGCCGTTGGTTACCTGTGCGGATTACATAGCGAGATTTGTGCCAAAAGCTGAAAAGCAAAAGCCCCTCACCCTAGCCCTCTCCCAGAGGGAGAGGGGACTGACCATGTTGTTCCAACGAATACAGCGACCTGAACGACCGAGGCGATTATGGATTCACAAAAGAAATTGCAGGTCGGCGTATTTCCCGAGCATCCCCCAATCGGTTCCCTCTCCCTCCGGGAGAGGGCTAGGGTGAGGGGCTCTTCAGCGGAGAGAACGCCTCAGCCCAGCAACTCACTCATGGCAATAATCTGCTCCGCCACCTGAATCAGTTTCTGCTGGCGGCTCATGGCCTGGCGGCGCATCAGGGTGTAGGCCTCTTCTTCGTTGCAGTCCTTCATTTTCATCAACAAACCCTTGGCCAGTTCGATGCGCTTGCGCTCGGCCAGTTGCTGGTCACGGGCCTGCAATTGCGCGCGCAAGGCCTGGTCACTCTCGAAGCGTGCCATCGCCACATCGAGAATCGGCTGCAGACGCTGGGCGTGGATGCCTTCGACGATGTAGGCGCTGACCCCGGACTTGATCGCCTGACGCATCACGCCCGGGTCATGTTCGTCGGTAAACATCACGATCGGCCGTGGCTGGTCGCGGCTGACCAGCACCACTTGCTCCATGACATCACGGGTCGGTGACTCGGTATCGATCAGGATCACGTCCGGGCGCACCGTTTCGACGCGCGCCGGCAGGTCGATGGTCAGCCCTGACTCGTCGATCACCTCGAAGCCGGCCTCGGTCAGCGCCGCTTTCAGGCGGCCGACTTTTTTCGCGGTGTCGTTGATCAGCAGAATGCGCAACATGTTGGCGTCTCCTGTCAGCGCTGGGCGAGAAGGGGGGCGGCGTCGTTCAGGGCATGCAGTTTGAAACTGCGCGCATAGCCCGCCGGATCGCTGCCGTCCCAGACCTTGCCGTCGAGCAACTGGCTGCTGCGCAGGTCTGCATGGGCAGCTGCCACACCGACAGCGCTGGCGGCCTCGCGGTACAGATCCAGACGCTGAACCTTCCGGGCGACGGCCAGATAATCCGGATCCTCGCGCAGCAGACCCCAGCGGCGGAACTGGGTCATGAACCACATGCCGTCGGAGAGATACGGCAGATTGACCTCGCCTGCGCCATGAAAGCGCAGCGCGTGCGGGTCCTGCCAGCGATTGCCGAGGCCGTCGGCGTAGTCACCCATGAAGCGCGGTTCGATGCACGCGGCCGGGGTGTCGAGGTATTCGGCGGCACTGAGCAATTGCGCGGTGCTGCGGCGATTCTCCGGGCTTTGTTCGATAAAGCGGCTGGCCTCAAGAATGGCCATGACCAGCGCCCGCGCGGTGTTCGGGTATTGCTCGACGAATTCACGGGTGCAGCCGAGGACTTTTTCCGGGTGGTCGGGCCAGATGCTCTGGCTGGTGGCTAAAGTGAAACCCAGATCCTGCTGCACCGCGCTGGCTGCCCACGGTTCGCCGACGCAAAAACCGTCGATGCGCCCGGCTTGCAGGTGCGCGACCATTTGCGGTGGCGGCACCACCACGCTGTCGACATCCTGCAACGGGTGAATGCCCTGGCTCGCCAGCCAGTAATAAAGCCACATCGCGTGGGTGCCGGTTGGGAAGGTCTGGGCGAAGGTCAGTTTTGCGCGGCTTTGGTGCACATGCCGATCCAGCGCTTCAGGACTGTTCACGCCAGCCTGCTGTAGACCATGCGAGAGGTTGAGGCTCTGGCCATTCTGGTTCAGGCCCATCAGCACTGCCATGTCGGTCGGGGCGATCCCACCGATGCCCAGGTGCACCGCATAAATCAGCCCGTACAGGCTGTGGGCGGCATCCAGTTCGCCGCTGACCAGTTGGTCGCGCAGGTTGGCCCACGACGCCTGCCGCTTGAGGTTCAGCGTCAGCCCGTAGGGCTGGGCGAAGCCCTGGGTGGCGGCGACCACCACCGAGGCGCAGTCGCTCAGTGCCATGAAGCCGAGATTGATCGCGCTCTTTTCCGGCGCATCGCTGCCATTGACCCAGGCCAGATGCCCCATGGACGTTTCGTTCATACGCTACCTCAAAAAAAACGTCGTCCCGGATTCTGCGCAGGCAAAACCCGAGGACGACGCCATTGTCCTGGTCTGCGCGCCGTCATTGGTCGGCAGACTGATGAACAGGGCGGTGCAAGGCATATGCCAGTCACCTGATTCGTGCAGGCGCCTCGCGCCGGGGGACGATGCCCGGCTATAATCGCCGCCTCTTTTCGCCGCCCGAGTCATTGCCGCCCATGTACACCCTGGCCCGTCAGCTGTTGTTCAAACTTTCCCCGGAAACCTCCCACGATCTGTCGCTGGATCTGATCGGCGCGGGCGGACGTTTGGGTCTCAACGGCTTGCTGAGCAAGGCACCGGCGAAGATGCCAGTGACCGTCATGGGGCTCGAGTTCCCGAACCCGGTGGGGCTGGCGGCAGGTCTGGACAAGAATGGCGCGGCCATCGATGGCTTTGCGCAACTGGGTTTCGGTTTCGTCGAAATCGGCACCGTGACCCCGCGTCCGCAGCCGGGTAATCCGAAACCGCGGATCTTCCGCCTGCCGGAAGCCGAGGCGATCATCAACCGCATGGGTTTCAACAACCTCGGTGTGGACAACCTGCTGGCGCGGGTCGCTGCGGCGAAATACCAGGGCGTGCTGGGGATCAACATCGGCAAGAACTTCGACACCCCGGTCGAGCGTGCGGTCGACGACTACCTGATCTGCCTGGACAAGGTCTACGCCCACGCCAGCTACGTCACCGTCAACGTCAGCTCGCCGAACACTCCGGGCCTGCGCAGCCTGCAGTTCGGTGACTCGCTCAAGCAATTGCTTGCGGATCTGGCCACGCGCCGCGCCGAACTGGCGTTGCGTCACGGCAAGCATGTGCCGCTGGCGATCAAGATTGCGCCGGACATGAGCGACGAAGAAACCGCGCAGGTGGCCCAGGCGCTGCTCGAAACCGGGATGGACGCGGTGATCGCCACCAACACCACCCTGAGCCGTGTCGGCGTCGAAGGCATGGAACATGGCGACGAGGCGGGCGGTCTGTCGGGCGCGCCGGTGCGTGAGAAGAGCACCCACACCGTGAAAGTGCTGGCGGGCGAGTTGGCCGGGCGTTTGCCGATCATTGCCGCGGGCGGGATTACCGAAGGCAAGCACGCGGCGGAGAAAATCACTGCCGGCGCGAGCCTGGTGCAGATCTATTCGGGCTTCATCTATAAAGGCCCGGCGCTGATTCGTGAATCAGTGGATGCGATCGCCGCATTGCGCTGATCCATAGACACCACTGTTCCCTTGTAGGAGTGAGCCTGCTCGCGATGGCGGTCTGTCAGTCGCTGATGAAGTGACCGAAAGAAAGCTATCGCGAGCAGGCTCACTCCTACAGGTTATGTGTTCAGCCGGATGATTTTGCGGGCAATAAAAAGGGCTCCTCGAAGGAGCCCCTGGGCCGTAGCCCGCCGTCCGGGAGGGACGTGCGTGGTTAATTCAGTGCAGATTCAGATTGTCGTGTCGGAATAAATGCCCTGTGTCAGCCGACGGCGTGAAGTTCGTTGAGTCTGTGGATTCCCGCAGTGCCGGTCATACCGTCCCAGTTGTCGCCGCGTCCTTCTCGCCAGCCGTTGATCCAGGCTTGACGTACCGACGGTAGAGTAAATGGGCAAAGCTCACGGGATTTGCCACCAACGCCATATTGATATCCGCGCAAAAATGCTCTTTCCAACGGATCACGCTTAAGTCTTCTCATAGGGTGTTTCCCTCACTTGTTGACTGTAGTGTCGCGTTGACCTCAATTGAGGTCTGGCAGAAAAAACCTGCCATCGTTCGGCTCGCTGCCGGCGTGGCGAGCCAAGGTGTTGACGCCGTTGCGACGTCAACCTGTGCTCAGTTCTAACCAATGAGTCACATCGAGGGAATGATCGTTTTGTCATAAGCACGTAACGGAAAGGATGCTATGGCGATAAGTAACCGCGTATTTATTCAACGATCAACGCGCAAACCCCGGTATGATCGGCGCCCCGCTGACCCGGCGGGTTAATCTTCAAGTGAGAATGACCCACGTTTGCGCTTGGGTACTATTCGACGAAGGGTCGCTTTCAGTCTTTTTGTTTCACCAACTTTTTTATCTGTCCCGGCATCTAAGCTCTTTTAACCCGAGCAGCGGGGATGGAACGGCACACCTTCGTGCCACGCGGGCGCTCTTTCAGAAAAGCGCCTGATTGAAAACCGGGTCGGCAATGCGTTGCCGGCCCACTAGCCAAAGGCTCTGGAATTACCATGTCCGATCGTTTCGAACTCTTCCTCACTTGCCCCAAAGGCCTTGAAGGCCTGCTCATCGAGGAAGCCGTCGGGCTTGGCCTTGAAGAAGCGCGCGAGCACACCTCCGCCGTGCGTGGCATGGCAACCATGGAAACCGCCTACCGCCTGTGCCTCTGGTCGCGCCTGGCCAACCGTGTGTTGCTGGTGCTCAAGCGTTTCCCGATGAAGGACGCCGAAGACCTCTACCACGGCGTGCTCGACATCGACTGGCAGGATCACATGCTCAGCGACGGCACCCTGGCCGTCGAATTCAGCGGCCACGGCTCGGGCATCGACAACACCCACTTCGGCGCGCTGAAAGTCAAAGACGCCATCGTCGACAAACTGCGCACGCCGCAGGGCGACCGTCCGTCGATCGACAAACTCAACCCGGACTTGCGCATTCACCTGCGTCTGGATCGCGGCGAAGCGATTCTGTCCCTCGACCTGTCCGGCCACAGCCTGCACCAGCGCGGCTATCGCTTGCAGCAGGGCGCCGCGCCGCTGAAGGAAAACCTCGCCGCCGCCATCCTCATTCGTTCCGGCTGGCCGCGTATTGCCGCCGAGGGCGGCGCGCTGGCTGACCCGATGTGCGGTGTCGGTACGTTTCTCGTTGAAGCCGGGATGATCGCCGCCGACATGGCGCCGAACCTGCGCCGCGAGCAGTGGGGCTTTACCGCGTGGCTCGGCCACGTGCCGGCGCTGTGGAAAAAACTTCACGAAGAAGCCGTCGAGCGCGCTGCTGCCGGTCTGGCCAAGCCACCGTTGTGGATTCGTGGTTATGAAGCCGATCCTCGACTGATTCAGCCGGGTCGCAACAACGTTGAGCGCGCCGGCCTCAGCGAGTGGATCAAGATCTACCAGGGCGAAGTGGCGACCTTCGAGCCGCGTCCGGACCAGAACCAGAAAGGTCTGGTGATCTGCAACCCTCCGTACGGCGAGCGTCTGGGTGATGAAGCCAGTCTGCTGTATCTCTACCAGAACCTCGGCGAGCGTCTGCGTCAGGCCTGCCTTAACTGGGAAGCGGCGGTGTTCACCGGTGCGCCGGATCTGGGCAAGCGCATGGGCATTCGCAGCCACAAACAGTATTCGTTCTGGAACGGCGCGCTGCCGTGCAAGCTGTTGCTGATCAAGGTCCTGCCGGATCAGTTCGTCACTGGCGAGCGGCGCACCCCGGAACAGCGTCAGGCCGAGCGCGAGCAAGCGGCCTACGACCAGACCCCGGACGAGCCGCAGGAACGCAAGTTCAACAAGAACGGCAACCCGATCAAGCCGACCCCAGCCCCGGCGCCGGTGATCGAGCAACCGCGCCTGAGCGAAGGCGGGCAGATGTTTGCCAACCGTCTGCAAAAGAATCTCAAGGCGATGGGCAAGTGGGTCAAGCGCGAAGGCATCGATTGCTACCGCGTTTACGATGCCGATATGCCGGAATACGCGATGGCCATCGACCTGTACCACGACTGGGTGCACGTTCAGGAATACGCCGCGCCGAAATCCATCGACCCGGAAAAAGCCTCGGCGCGTATGTTCGATGCGCTGGCGGCCATTCCGCAGGCGTTGAACGTCGACAAGAATCGCGTAGTGGTCAAGCGCCGCGAGCGGCAGAGCGGCACCAAGCAGTACGAGCGTCAGGCCGCCCAGGGCAAGTTCGTCGAGGTCAATGAAGGCGGCGTGAAGTTGCTGGTCAATCTCACCGACTACCTCGACACCGGCCTGTTCCTCGATCACCGTCCGATGCGCATGCGCATTCAGAAAGAGGCCGCCGGCAAGCGCTTTCTCAATCTGTTCTGCTACACCGCGACCGCCAGCGTGCACGCGGCCAAGGGCGGTGCGCGCAGCACCACCAGCGTCGATCTGTCGAAAACCTATCTGGACTGGGCTCGTCGCAACCTGTCGCTGAACGGGTTCTCGGACAAGAACCGCCTGGAGCAGCGCGATGTGATGGCCTGGCTGGAAAGCAGCCGCGACGAATACGACCTGATCTTCATCGACCCGCCAACGTTCTCCAACTCCAAGCGCATGGAGGGCATCTTCGACGTCCAGCGCGATCAGGTGCAGCTGATCGACCTGGCGATGGCGCGTCTGGCACCGGGTGGCGTGCTGTATTTCTCCAACAACTTCCGCAAGTTCCAGCTGGAAGAGAACCTCGCCGAGCGCTATGCGGTGGAGGAAATCAGCGCGCAGACCATTGATCCGGATTTCGCCCGCAATACCAAGATCCATCGCGCCTGGAAAATCACGGCTCGTTGACGTTTTGTCCCATTGGATCCACAGAGCCTTGATTTTTAAAGGCTCCGTGGATCCTGCGGTGCTGGCTAAATTAGTGGCTAATAGCTATAACTCACACACCGCCAATGGGGTTTTTCCCGGGAATCTGGCGTAGTGAGTTGTGCTTATGCCGTTGCACCCCGTGCGCCCGAAAATTCTCGGTTTTATCAGCGAAGACGTCTCAGCCTGGCTGGTCGCTTTGCTGGTATTGCTTGCCGGCGGGATTCTCACCGGGTTGCTTGCCTGGGGCACCCACAATCAGTTCCAGCAACAATCGCGTCAGCGCTTTCAGCTGCTGGCCAACGAACGCTACAGCCGCATCGCCGAACGCTTTCAGGACCAGGAGCAACGTCTCGATGGCCTGCGCCGGTTCTTTACCAACTCCGAATCGGTGTCCCGCGCCGAATTCGACGGTTACTCCCGACCTTTATTACTGCGCACCCAAGCCTATACCTACGCACCGAAAATCAGCGGCGCTGAGCGGGAGGCGTTCGAACAGCGTGTGCGTGACGAAGGCCTGAGCAATTTCACCATCCGCGAGCTGGACGCCAAGGGTGATCTGCAGCTGGCAGCACCACGCGACGCATACGTGCCGGTGCTGTACACACAGACTCAGAGTCGACTGGCGCCGCCGCTGGGCTACGACTTGCTCGCCCAACCCTTGCGCCGTGAAACCCTTGAACGCGCCGACCGTCTCGGCAACCTGGTCGTGTCGCAACCGATGCATCTGGTCGGGATCGAGCCGGCCTATGCGCGTGGGGTGTTGTTGCTGGCGCCGGTCAATCGATCAGGCGAGTCACAGCCATTCGGCTATGTGATGGCGGTGATCAGCATGCGCCAGTTGCTTGCCGACGGTCTGCCCGATGCCCTGCACGATTACCTGTCGGTGCGCATTCTGGATATGTCGACCCCTGATCAACATGAGGAACTGTTCGAATCGACCAACGAGGCGGTGCCCGGCGATCTGGCGGCGACGCGTTTGCTGCGCATGGCCGATCACGACTATCAGGTCGATATCCTGCCAAGCTACGCGTTCATGCAGGCCAACCATTCTTCGGTGGGCAGTGTGATCATTCTGGGCGGCTTGCTCAGCGCGCTGCTCAGTGCCTTGCTATACGTGCTGGTCAGCCAGCGTCAGCGCGCGGTGCGTCTGGTCGAGGTGCGCACCCAGGAATTGCATGAGCGCGAGCAGGAACTGCGCGGCACCCATGGGCAGTTGCGCGGCGTGCTGAATGCCGCCACCCAGGTCGCGATCATCGCCACCGATCTGCGCGGAGTGATCAACACCTTCAACCCCGGCGCTGAACAGATGCTCGGCTACAGCAGCGCCGAAGTGGTCGGACGCATGACCCTGGAAAACCTGCATTTGCCCCGAGAGCTGGCGGCGCGTTCGGCGGAGCTGAGCGCGCGCTACGGCAAAAGCATTCCGACCTGCCACGCGATGCTGGTCGAGGGCGGCGAAGTCGGCGGTCATGAAGCACGCGAATGGACGCTGGTGCGCAGCGATGGCAGTCATCTGCCGGTCAACATGCTCGCCACCCCGGTGCTCGACGAGCAGGGCTTGTGGGTCGGCCATCTGGCAATCTGTATCGACATCACCGAGCGCAAGCGCGTGCACGAAGTGCTGGCAGCACGCGACACGTTGCTGAAGAAGCTCAGCGCCCATGTTCCCGGTGGCATCTACCAATTCAAGATGGAATTCGATGGGCGCTTCAGTGTGATCTACGCCAGCGATGGCATCCGCGAGATCTATGAACTGGAGCCGGATGTCCTGCTGCTCGACTCCGAGGCGATTTTCAGCCGCATCCACCCGCAGGACGCGATTCGCGTGCGCTCATCGATCCGCGAATCGGCGGAGAATCTCAGCCCGTGGCGCGAGGAATACCGCGTGCAACTGCCTGAGCGCGGCCTGCGCTGGGTGCGCGGCGAGGCGACACCGGAGGAGCTACCGGGTGGCGGGGTGCTGTGGCACGGCTACATCTCGGACATTTCCGACCTCAAGCGCGTGGAAGAAGAATTGCGTGCGTTGTCGATCACCGATTCGCTGACCGGCATTCACAACCGCCGCTATTTCCAGGAGCGCCTGACCACGGAAATGGCCCGGGTCGAGCGGGGCGGCGGCGAGTTGTCGGTGATCATGCTCGACATCGACCACTTCAAACGCATCAACGATCATTACGGCCACGCCGTCGGCGACCGGGTGCTGCAAGCGGTGTGCGAGCGCATTGGCCATCGCCTGCGCCGCACCGATGTGTTCTGCCGCTTGGGCGGCGAAGAGTTCATGGTGCTGTGCCCGGACATCGACGGCGAGCACGCGTACATGCTGGCAATGGAATTGTGGGAAGGCCTGCGCAGTACGCCGGTGGACGTGGTTGGCGTGGTCACCGCCAGTTTCGGCATCGCCAGCTGGCGCCCGGGGGAGGGCGCGGATGCGTTGCTGCTGCGTGCGGACTCAGGGGTTTATGCGGCCAAGCAGAATGGCCGGGATCGGGTTGAGCGGGAGATGAGCTGAGTCGTCACATCGATCCCTTGTAGGAGTGAGCCTGCTCGCGATAGCGTCCGTCCAGACACATGTCAGCGTCTGATACACCGCTATCGCGAGCAGGCTCACTCCTACAGGGGTTTCAGCGTCGGTCAGAGGACCGAAGCGGTCTGCGGCAATTTCGGCTGTTTGTACAGATCCAGCAGCACCTGATCGAGCACCGACGAAGCACCGAATGGGGCCTTGTCGTTGAGGATCGCCACCACCGCCCAGGTATTGCCGTTGACGTCACGGCTGAAACCGGCGATTGCGCGCACGGTGTTCAGAGTACCGGTCTTGACGTGGGCTTCGCCGCGCATCGCCGTGGTTTTCAGACGTTTGCGCATGGTGCCGTCGGTACCGGCAATCGGCAGCGAGCTGATGTATTCGGCGGCGTACGGGCTGTGCCAGGCGGCCTGAAGCATATTGGCCATCTCCCGCGCACTGACTCGCTCGGCCCGCGACAGACCAGAGCCGTTCTCCATCACCAGATGCGGCGCGGTGATGCCTTTCTTCGCCAGCCATTGACGGACCACGCGCTGCGCCGCCCGCGCGTCATCACCGTCGGCGTCGTTGCGGAAACGCTGGCCAAGGCTGAGGAACAGCTGCTGAGCCATGGTGTTGTTACTGTATTTATTGATGTCGCGGATGATCTCGGCCAGATCCGGCGAGTAAGCGCGGGCGAGCAACTTGGCGCTGCTCGGCGTCGGCGCCAGACGGTCCTTGCCCTGAATGCTGCCACCCAGCTCCTTCCAGATCGCGCGCACGGCGCCGGCGGTGTAGGTGGCGTGGTCGAGCAGCGACAGGTAGGTCTGCGAGCTGCAACCTTCACCCAACTGGCCGCCAACGGTCACGGTCACGCTGCCATCGGCCTGCGGCACCGGGTTGTAGCGCACGCCGCCGGTGCATTGCTTGGAGGGCAGCGCCTTGACGGTGTTTTCGATACGAATGCTGGCAATCGGCGGCTCCACCGAAATCAACACGCGGCCACCATCATTGCGTGCAACGAAGCGCAGGGCCTTGAGGTTGACCAGCAACGAATCGGGCTTGACCAGGAACGGCTTGTTGTCGTCGTTGCCGTCATCGTTGAATTCCGGCAATTGCGGCTGCACGAAGAAGTTGCGGTCGAGGATCAGGTCGCCGGTGATCTGTGTGACGCCGTTGGCGCGCAGGTCGCGCATCAGCAGCCAGAGTTTCTCCATGTTCAGCTTCGGGTCACCGCCACCCTTGAGGTAGAGATTGCCGTTGAGAATGCCGCCGCTGAGGTCGCCATCGGTGTAGAACTCGGTTTTCCACTGATGGTTGGGGCCGAGCATTTCCAGCGCCGCGTAGGTGGTGACCAGTTTCATCGTCGAGGCCGGGTTGACCGACACATCGGCGTTGAACACGGTCGGCGTGCCCGGACCGTCGAGCGGCACCATCACCAGCGACAGCGCGGTAGGCTGCAGCTTGCTGGCCTTGAGGGCTTTTTCAACGTTCGGGGTGAGGGAAGTGTTGATGGTGGCAGCGGAAACGGGCAGGGCCAAAGGCAGAAGAAGGCCAGCGAGAAACAGTGGACGCAACGATTTGATCATATGCAATAAAACCCTGCTGAAGAGGGGGAAAAAGACGAGGACATGGATGAAAAGGCCCTCAGTGGTCATGAAAGTGTCGGCATTATGCCCCAAGCTGTAACAGCTTGTGCCGTGTCAGGGCCGGCCAAGGGGTTATTTTTTTACAGGCGGTCGGCCGCAGCGGCCAGAGAGTCGGGCAATCGCCGGCTTAAACTGGTAAAGTGCCGGCCGTTATTACTTAAGAGGATTGTTCCAATGGCGACTAACCGTTCCCAGCGTCTGCGCAAAAAACTGTGCGTTGATGAATTTCAAGAGCTGGGTTTCGAACTGAACCTGGACTTCAAAGAAGACTTGTCCGAAGAAGCCATTGACGCTTTCCTCGAAGCATTCATCAAAGAAGCCATGGAAGCCAACGGTCTGGGTTATGTAGGCGGCGACGACTTCGGTCTGGTATGCCTGCAGAAGCGTGGCTCGGTCAACGAAGAGCAGCGCGCTGCCGTTGAAGCCTGGCTGAAAAACCGCTCCGAGCTGACCAAGTACGAAGTCAGCCCGCTGCTGGACGTGTGGTATCCGGAAAAGCCGATCAACGCGGCCAAGTGATACTGAAAAAACGGCGACCTTCGGGTCGCCGTTTTTTTTCGTCTGGGGTTTGGGTGTTCGACTTGGATTCAGTGGTGGATTCACCCCTCACCCCAGCCCTCTCCCGAGGGAGAGGGAGCCGATTTTTGGGCTTTTCAAGATGTGAGTTCGACTCGGTACCTCATGTGGCGCACCTCTTCCACACACCACGGTCAGTTCCCTCTCCCTCCGGGAGAGGGCTAGGGTGAGGGGCTTTTGATCTTAAGCTTTACGCCAATTCAAAATCACCAGCGTCACCACCCCCGCAACAATCCCCCAGAACGCCGAGCCAATGGAAAACAGCGTCAGCCCCGACGCGGTGACCATAAAGGTGATCAGTGCAGCTTCCCGTTCCTTCGCCTCGCTCATGGCGATGCTCAAACCATTGATGATCGAGCCGAACAGCGCCAGTGCGGCAATCGACAGCACCAGTTCTTTCGGCAATGCGGCAAACAGGGCCGCCAATGTGGCGCCGAACACCCCGGCAATCCCGTAGAACACCCCGCACCACACCGCGGCGGTGTAGCGTTTGTTGCGGTCTTCGTGGGCATGCGGGCCAGTGCAGATCGCCGCGCTGATCGCCGCGAGGTTGATGCCGTGGGAGCCGAACGGCGCCAGTAACAACGAGGCGATGCCGGTGGTGGTGATCAGTGGCGAGGCCGGGACGTTATAGCCATCGGCACGCAGCACCGCGATGCCGGGCATGTTCTGCGAGGTCATCGCCACCACGAACAGTGGAATGCCGATGCTGATGGTCGCCGCAAGAGAGAAATGCGGCGTAGTCCAGACTGGCGTCGCCACTTCCAGATGAAAGCCGCTGAAATCCAGCAGCCCCATGAAGCCCGACAGCGCGGTGCCGATCAGCAGCGCAACGAGCACGGCATAACGCGGCGACAGGCGTTTGACCAGCAGATAGGTGAAGAACATCCCCAGCACCAGCCCGGTGCGGTGTTGCGCGGCGACAAAGATTTCGCTGCCGATCTTGAACAGAATCCCGGCGAGCAATGCCGCCGCCAGGGAAGCCGGGATCTTTTTCACCAGCCGTTCGAAGCTGCCGGTCAGGCCGCAAATCGTCACCAGTAACGCGCAGGTAATGTAGGCGCCGATCGCCTCGCCGTAGCTGACACCGCCCAGGCTGGTGATCAGCAACGCCGCGCCGGGGGTCGACCAGGCGATGGTGATCGGAGTGCGATAGCGCAGCGACAGGCCGATCGAGCACACCGCCATGCCGATCGAGATCGCCCAGATCCACGAGGAAATCTGCCCGCTGCTCAGCCCGGCCGCTTGCCCGGCCTGGAACATCAGCACCAGCGAACTGGTGTAGCCGGTCATCATCGCGATGAAACCGGCGACGATGGCGGAAGGCGAAGTATCGGCCAGCGGGCGCAGGCGGGCGTGGGTGGCGTCGGTCATGACGGCGGTGTTCCTTATACCAATGGAGAGGTCCCCTTCGACGCAATCCCCCTGTAGGAGTGAGCCTGCTCGCGATGGCGGTGTGTCAGTCGAATTATCTCTGAATGACACACCGCCATCGCGAGCAGGCTCACTCCTACAGGGGATAGTGCGTAGAAGGCGGATTCTGCGATCAAGCCTAAACTCAAACGTAACCTGCCGTTGCAATACAGCCGATGTCGCAAACAGCCGTACAGTCGTGTTGCCACCATTCATTGTGTACAATCGCGCTGTTTTTTACGCGATACTTGCCAGCGACCTACTGTGCCGTATTACAGTCACGGTCTATTCGCCGCAGTTTTCCCGACTCGAGTGCCCATGAACGAACAGTTGCAACCCCTCAAGAAACAACCGCGAGCAGGCAAAGCCGGCCGCAGCGGGACCCAGGACGATATTGTCTACGCGCATATCTTCGAGGCCATCCTCGAACAGCGTCTGGCGCCCGGCACGAAATTGAGCGAAGAAGCGCTGGGGGAAATCTTCGGGGTCAGCCGCACCATCATTCGCCGCGCGCTGTCGCGTCTGGCCCATGAAGGCGTGGTGCTGTTGCGGCCAAACCGTGGCGCGGTGGTCGCCAGCCCGAGCGTTGAAGAGGCGCGTCAGGTTTTCCTCGCCCGGCGTCTGGTCGAACGCGCCATTACCGAATTGGCCGTGCAACACGCCACCGCCGAGCAGATCGCCGAACTGCGGCAGATGGTCAATGACGAACGCGACAGTTTCTCCCGTGGCGATCGCGGCGCCGGTATTCGTCTGTCGGGCGAATTCCACCTGAAACTGGCGGAAGCGGCGATGAACGCACCGTTGATCAGCTTCCAGCGCAGCCTGGTTTCGCAGACTTCGCTGATCATTGCCCAGTATGAAAGCGGCAACCGTTCGCACTGCTCGTATGACGAACACACTCAACTGATCGACGCGATCGAGAAGCGCGACGGCGAGTTGGCGGTGAACCTGATGATGCATCACATGGATCACATCGACAGCAAGCTCAATCTCGACGAGGAAGGTGCGTCGGATGACCTGCATGCGGTGTTCTCGCATTTGTTGCAGACCAAGAAGCCGGGTCGCTCGAGCGCCAAGCTCTGATCTGAAACCGAGTCGCGGCTTTCGCGAGCAGGCTCGCTCCCACAGGGGAATGCATTTCAAAGGTGGGAGCGAGCCCGCTCGCGAAGACAATCTGACCGCCAACAAAAATCCCCCGGGGCGTCCACCACCGGGGGATTTTTTATGCTTTGAAAAAACTCAGCGCTGATGCACCAACGCCCCCGCCGCATACGTCTGCGCAACCGTGCGGTCATCCCCCAGCGTCATCAACACGAACAACGTTTCGGCAATGTTCTTGGACTGCTTCAAGCGATAGCTGAGCAGCGGCGTGGCGTTGTAATCCAGCACCAGGAAGTCGGCATCCGAGCCCGGCCGCAGATTGCCAATCCTGTCTTCCAGACGCAGCGCCCGCGCGCCACCCAGGGTCGCCAGATACAGCGACTTGAACGGACTCAGCCGTGCGCCCTGCAGTTGCATCACCTTGTAGGCTTCGTTGAGGGTTTGCAGCAGCGAGAAACTGGTGCCGCCGCCGACGTCGGTGCCGAGGCCGACATTGAGCTTGTGCTTTTCGGCCATCGGCAGGTTGAACAGGCCGCTGCCGAGGAACAGGTTCGAGGTCGGGCAGAACGAGATCGCCGAGCCGGTTTCCGCCAGTCGCGCGCATTCGTCGTCACACAGGTGCACGCCATGGGCGAACACCGAGCGCTCGCCGAGCAACTGGTAGTGATCGTAGACGTCGAGGTAGCCCTTGCGCTCCGGGAACAGCTCCTTGACCCATTCGATTTCCTTGAGGTTTTCGCTGATGTGGGTCTGCATGTACATATCCGGATACTCCGTCAGCAGTTGCCCGGCGAGGGTCAGTTGTTCCGGGGTGCTGGTGGGGGCGAAGCGCGGCGTCACTGCGTAATGCAAACGGCCCTTGCCATGCCAGCGCTCGATCAGCGCCTTGCTGTCGACGTAGCTGGATTCGGCAGTGTCGACCAGATAGTCCGGGGCATTGCGGTCCATCATGACCTTGCCGGCGATCATGCGCAGGTCAAGCTTCTCGGCGGCTTCGAAAAACGAATTCACCGATTGCGGATGCACGCTGCCGAACACCAGCGCCGTGGTGGTGCCATTGCGCAGCAGTTCCTTGATGAAAATATCCGCCACTTCGTCGGCGTGGGCCTTGTCGCCAAACTGGCTCTCGCAGGGGAAGGTGTACGTGTTCAGCCAGTCGAGCAGTTGCTCGCCATAGGCGCCGACCATGCCGGTTTGCGGCAGGTGAATGTGCGTGTCGATAAAGCCCGGGGTGATCAGCGCATCCTGATAATGGTTGATCTCGATATCCGTCGGCAGGGTTGGCAGCAGTTCGCTGGCGTGGCCGACGGCGCTGATCTTGCCGTCATCGACCACCAGCAGGCCATCCTCGAAATATTCATAGGAGGCTTCGATGCCGACCTCGGCAGGGTCGGCAATGCTGTGCAGGATGGCGGCGCGGTAGGCTTTGCGAGTCAGAGGCATGAGGGTTCTCTAATCAGTTTGAGGCTTTGAGTTTGGCCGCCTGACTGCGGCGCGAGGCGGGCAGCAGTCGGGCAATCGGTTCGGCGCGGGCACTGTGCTGGCCGAAACTGGCGTTGTAGGTGGCGATGATTTCGCCGGCGATGGAGATGGCGATTTCCACAGGCAATTTGCCTTTGACTTCGCCGATGCCCATCGGGCAACGCATGCGTTGCACCACGCTCGGGTCGAAACCACGATCACGCAGGCGGTGTTCGAATTTGGCGCGCTTGGTTTTCGAACCGATCAGGCCGAACCAGGTGAAATCGTTGCGCTTGAGAATCGCCGCTGTCAGCTCCAGATCGAGCTGATGGTTGTGGGTCATGACGATGCAGTAGCTGCCGGCAGGCAGGTCATCGATTTCATCCACCGGCTCTTCGCTGACGATTTTACGCACGCCGTGGGGGATGTGTTCGGGGAACTCGGCCTCGCGCGAGTCAATCCAGCGCACCCGGCAGGGCAGGCTGGCGAGCAGCGGCACGAGGGCGCGGCCGACGTGGCCGGCGCCGAACACGGCAATCTGCGCCTGCACCTGGCCCATCGGTTCGAACAGCAACACCGTGGCGCCGCCGCAGCATTGACCGAGGCTGGCGCCGAGGCTGAAGCGCTCCAGATGCGTGTCCTGCTTGCCGCTGGCGAGCATCTCGCGGGCGATCTGCATGGCTTTGAATTCCAGATGCCCGCCACCGATGGTGTCAAACAGGCGGTCGGCGCTGACGACCATTTTCGAGCCGGCGTTGCGTGGCGTCGAGCCGAGTTCTTCGATGATCGTCACCAGCACACAGGGCTCGCCCTGGTTCTGCAGGTCGGCGAGGGCGTCGATCCAGTTGTACATATGTCACCCCTACAACATCGTTGTCTGTTCGGGCCTCTTCGCGAGCAGGCTTGCTCCCACATTGGCAATGCATATCCCTGTGGGAGCGAGCCTGCTCGCGAATGGCCGCGCCTCGGTACTAGAGCGGAGCCAGCTCGGTCTCAGCTTCTACAGCCTTTACCGCCTTCAACTGACGCATCTGCTCGCATCCCCACAACACTCGCTCCGGCGTGGCCGGTGCGTCGATTTTCGGCTGATGCTGATAATCACCGAGGCTCGCCACCGCATCCTTGATCGCGCACCACGCGGCGATGCCGAGCATGAACGGCGGTTCACCGACAGCCTTGGAATGGAACACCGTGTCTTCCGGGTTCTTGCGGTTTTCCACCAGTTTCACCCGCAGATCGAGCGGCATGTCCGCCACGGCCGGGATCTTGTAGCTGGCCGGGCCGTTGGTCATCAGCTTGCCCTTGTTGTTCCAGACCAGCTCTTCCATGGTCAGCCAGCCCATGCCTTGAATGAAGCCACCCTCGACCTGACCGATATCGATCGACGGGTTCAGCGAGGCGCCGACGTCATGCAGGATGTCGGTGCGCAGCATCTTGTATTCGCCGGTCAGGGTGTCGACGATCACTTCGCAGCAGGCTGCGCCGAAAGCGAAGTAATAGAACGGACGGCCACGTGCCTGACTGCGGTCGTAGTAGATTTTCGGCGTCTTGTAGAACCCGGTGCTCGACAGCGAGACCTGATTGAAATACGCCTGCTGGATCAGCGCTTCGAACGTCAGGATCTGCTCGCGCACACGCACGTGGCCGTTGCGGAATTCGACGTCTTCTTCGCTGACCTTGTAGTGCCGCGCGGCGAACTCGACCAAGCGTTGCTTGATGGTCTGCGCTGCGTTCTGCGCAGCTTTGCCGTTCAGGTCGGCTCCGCTGGAGGCAGCGGTCGGCGAAGTGTTCGGCACCTTGTCGGTGTTGGTCGCGGTGATCTGCACACGGTCGATTTCCACCTGGAACACTTCCGCCACGACCTGGGCGACTTTTGTATTCAGGCCCTGGCCCATTTCCGTGCCGCCATGATTCAGGTGGATGCTGCCGTCGGTGTAAATGTGGATCAGCGCACCGGCCTGATTGAGGAAACTCGCCGTGAAGGAAATCCCGAATTTCACCGGAGTCAGCGCCAGGCCTTTCTTCAGGATCGGGCTGTTGGCGTTGTAGCGACGGATCGCTTCGCGCCGCTCGGCGTACTGGCTGCTTTCTTCCAGTTCGGCGGTCATCTCTTCGAGCATGTTGTGCTCGACGGTCTGGTAGTAGTGGGTGACATTGCGCTCGGTCTTGCCGTAATAGTTGGCCTTGCGCACCGCCAGCGGGTCGAGCTTCAAGTGACGGGCAATCGCGTCCATCACTTCCTCGATGGCGACCATGCCCTGCGGGCCACCGAAACCGCGATAAGCAGTGTTCGACGCGGTGTTGGTCTTGCAACGGTGACCGTTGATGGTGGCATCGCCGAGGTAGTACGAGTTGTCCGAGTGGAACATCGCCCGGTCAACGATCGACGCGGACAGATCCGGCGAGCAGCCGCAGTTGCCGGCCAGCTCCATATTGATCCCGTGCAGACGGCCGCTGCTGTCGAAACCAACGTCGTACTCGACGTAGAACGGGTGACGTTTGCCGGTCATCAGCATGTCTTCGACCCGTGGCAGACGCATTTTGGTCGGCTGGCCGGTGAGGTGCGCCACCACTGCGCACAGGCAGGCCGGGCTCGCGGCCTGGGTTTCCTTGCCGCCGAAACCACCGCCCATGCGGCGCATGTCGACGACAATTTTGTTCATCGACACGTCGAGCACTTCGGCGACCAGTTTCTGTACTTCGGTGGGGTTCTGCGTCGAGCAATAGACGATCATGCCGCCGTCTTCGGTGGGCATGACTGAGGAGATTTGCGTCTCCAGGTAGAAGTGTTCCTGGCCGCCGATGTGCAACGTGCCTTGAATGCGATGCTCTGCGGTGGCCAGCGCCGAGGCCGAATCGCCGCGCTGGTGGGTGTGGCTGTCGAGCACGAAGTGACGTTTGCGCAGGGCTTCGACGACATCCAGCACCGGTTCGAGATCTTCGTATTCGATGATCGCCGCCATCGCCGCTTTGCGTGCGGTTTCCAGGTCTCTCGCCGCGACCGCCAGCACCGGCTGGCCGACGAACTGCACATCATCGATGGCCAGCAACGGATCGCCCGGCATCAGCGGGCCGATGTCTTTCAGGCCCGGCACGTCTTCGTGGGTAATGACGATGCGCACGCCTTCGAAGGCGTAGCAGGGCTGCGTGTCGATGCTGAGGATTTTCGCGTGGGCGCGGTCCGACAGGCGTGCATACAGGTGCAACTGGTTGGGGAATTCCAGGCGATCATCGATGTACTGCGCTTCACCGGACACATGCTTGGCGGCGCTGTCGTGCTTGACGCTGCGGCCGACACCGGTGGTCAGGTCCTGGGCGAACAATTCGGCCAGCTCAGCCTGGGTCTTCTCTACGGCGTGATGGTTAGACATAAGCGGTCACCCGAGTCTCGATGTGCGGTGTTTGCAGTTCGATGAAGTATTTGCGCAGCAGATTCTGCGCGCTGAGCAGGCGATATTCCTTGCTGGCGCGGAAGTCCGAGAGCGGTGTGAAATCTTCGGCCAGCGCGGCGCAGGCACGCTCGATCACCGCGTTGGTGAACGGCGCGCCTTGCAGCACGGCTTCGCAATGCGCGGCGCGTTTGGGGGTCGCCGCCATGCCGCCGAAGGCCACGCGCGCGTCGGCGATCACCCCGTTTTCCACGCGCAGGTTGAACGCGGCGCAGACGGCGGAGATATCGTCGTCGAGACGCTTCGACACTTTATAGGCGCGGAACAACTGCTCGGCGCTGGCGCGCGGGACGATGATTTTTTCGATGAATTCGCTTTCCTGGCGCGCGGTGACGCGGTAGTCGATGAAGTAATCTTCCAGGTTCAAGGTGCGGCGGGTTTCGCCTTTGCACAGCACGATCTGCGCGCCGAGGGCAATCAGCAGCGGTGGCGAGTCACCGATCGGCGAGGCGTTGCCGATGTTGCCGCCGAGGGTGCCCTGGTTGCGGATCTGCAACGAGGCGAAGCGGTGCAGCAGTTCGCCAAAGTCCGGATACTCGGCGTTCAACGCTTCGTAGCAGTCGGAGAGGGCAGTGGCGGCGCCGATTTCGATGCGGTCGGCGAAGGTCTCGATGCGCTTCATTTCGGCGACGTTGCCGACGTAGATCATCACCGGCAGGGTGCGGTGGAACTGGGTGACTTCCAGCGCCAGATCGGTGCCGCCAGCGAGCAGCCGGGCTTGTGGGTAAGCATCATAGAGATCGGCCAGATCGGCCACGGTCAGCGGCACCAGGCAACGCTTGTCGCCGCTGTTGAGTTCTCCGATATCGGTCGGCGCGATGGACTTGAGGCGGGCGATGGTTTCGGCTTCGCGGGCGTCGAACTGATCCGCTGGTTTGGCGCAGCAGGATTGTTCGGCGGCGGCGAGGATTGGCCGGTAGCCGGTGCAGCGGCAGAGGTTGCCGGCCAGTGCTTCGTGGGCCTTGGCCTGGTCCGGTGCATCGCTGTTCTTTTGCAGGGCGAACAGCGACATGACGAAGCCGGGAGTGCAGAAACCGCACTGCGAGCCGTGGCACTCGATCATGGCTTTCTGCACGCTGTGTAGCTCGCCCTTGTGCTTGAGGTCTTCGACGCTGATCAGTTGTTTGCCGTGCAAGGACGAGACGAAAGTCAGGCACGAATTGAGGCTGCGATAGCGGATGTGTTCACGCCCCGTGTCATCGGTCTGCAACTCGCCAACCACCACGGTGCAGGCGCCGCAGTCGCCGCTGGCGCAACCTTCTTTGGTGCCGGGCTTGCCCACGTGTTCGCGCAGGTAGTTGAGCACAGTCAGATTCGGGTCCAGGGCGTGCTCGCTACGGAGTTCCTGGTTAAGTAAAAACTGGATCACGGAAGGCCTCGCAGACTCATTATTGTTGTTAACCGACGTGGACCGAATTTAGCAGGTCTGACTTTTCGGTCAATGGTTTTCTGACTTAAAGGTCAGGAAAATCCGTTTCGTCGATCACCAGCGTGTCTATTCAGTATTGACCTTCATCGGTCACCGCGCTTTTTTGCGGGATTCGTGCCAAAAACCGCTGAGTGGGCACTCCGCCATGACCGTGCATTTGCGCTACACTGCGCCGCTTGTGCAGATCGATAGAGTTTGAAGGACAACCATGACGTTCAAGGCGCCGGACAGCCTCGCCGAGCAAATCGCTCACCACCTCGCCGAACGCATCATTCGTGGCGAAATGAAGCCGGGAGAGCGCATCCAGGAACAGAAGGTCACGCTGGCGCTCAACGTCAGCCGCGGTTCGGTCCGCGAAGCCTTGCTGATCCTCGAGCGCCGTCACCTGATCGCGATCCTGCCGCGTCGTGGCGCCCACGTTACCGAGCTGACGCCGCACAAGGTGCAGAGCCTGTGCACGCTGATGAGCGAGCTGTACATCCTGCTCGGCAATTCCGTGGCCAACGGCTGGCAAGTGCAGTCGGACATGGCGCCGTTCGTACAGATCCAGCAGCGCCTGACCGCCAATTACGAGCGCGGCGATATCCGCAGCTTCGTCGACGACAGCTTCGCGGTGATGCGCGCCGCCTATCCGTTTGCCAACAATCCGTATCTGCAGGAAACCGTCGAGAACCTCCAGCCGGCGATGAGCCGCGCCTACTTTCTCGCCCTCGAACAGCGCAAAGCGGAAATGAGCGAGTTCCTCGAGCTGTTCGAACGCTTGCTCGCTGCCGTGCTCGCCCGAGATTTGCCGCAGATCCGCATCGTGCTCACGGCGTACGCCCAGCGCAGCTGCGATCTGGTGGTGTCTGCGCTGACGGTTGCCTGAGCGTGCGGCTAAAGTGCATCAAACTGGCGGGGTTCAAGTCCTTCGTCGACCCGACCACGGTGAACTTCCCCAGTAACATGGCGGCGGTCGTCGGGCCGAACGGTTGCGGCAAGTCGAACATCATCGACGCCGTGCGCTGGGTGATGGGCGAAAGTTCGGCGAAGAACCTCCGTGGCGAGTCGATGACCGACGTCATCTTCAACGGCTCGACCAGCCGCAAACCGGTGAGTCAGGCGAGCATCGAGCTGGTGTTCGATAACTCCGACGGCACGCTGCTCGGCGAATACGCCGCCTACGCGGAGATTTCCATCCGCCGCAAAGTCACCCGCGACAGCCAGACCACTTATTACCTCAACGGCACCAAGTGCCGTCGGCGCGACATCACCGATATCTTCCTCGGCACCGGCCTCGGCCCGCGCAGCTACTCGATCATCGAACAGGGGATGATCTCCAAGCTGATCGAGTCCAAGCCTGAAGACCTGCGTAACTTCATCGAAGAAGCCGCCGGCATCTCGAAATATAAAGAGCGCCGCCGCGAAACCGAAAACCGCATCCGCCGCACCCACGAGAACCTCGCACGCCTGACCGACCTGCGCGAAGAGCTGGAGCGCCAGCTCGAACGTCTGCACCGTCAGGCCGAGGCGGCGAAAAAGTACCAGGAGCTCAAGGCCGAAGAGCGTCAGCTCAAGGCGCAACTGTCGGCCCTGCGCTGGCAGGATCTCAACGAGCAGGTCGGCCAGCGCGAGTCGATCATTGGCAACCAGGAAGTCAGCTTCGAAGCGTTGGTCGCCGAGCAGCGTAACGCCGATGCGGCCATCGAACGCCTGCGCGACGGCCACCACGACCTGTCCGAGCGCTTCAATCTGGTGCAGGGCCGCTTCTATTCGGTCGGCGGCGACATCGCCCGGGTCGAGCAGAGCATTCAGCACGGCCAGCAGCGTTTGCGCCAGTTGCAGGACGATCTGAAAGAAGCCGAGCGCGCGCGTCTGGAAACCGAATCGCACCTGGGCCACGACCGCACCTTGCTGCTGACCCTCGGTGAAGAGCTGGACATGCTCACCCCCGAGCAGGAAGTCACCAGCGCCGCCGCCGAAGAAGCCGCCGCTGCGCTTGAAGAAGCCGAAACCACCATGCACGGCTGGCAGGAGCAGTGGGACGCCTTCAACCTGACGGCTGCCGAACCGCGCCGTCAGGCCGAAGTGCAACAGTCGCGGATCCAGCAGTTGGAAAGCAGCATGGAGCGCCTGGCCGACCGGCAGAAACGCCTCGGCGAAGAACGTGCGTTGCTTTCAGCCGATCCGGAAGATGCGGCGATCATGGCGCTCAACGAGCAGCTCGCCGAGTCCGAAGCGACCCTGGAAGATTTGCAGACCAGCGAAGAAGCGCAGGTCGAAAAGCTCGAACAACTGCGTCAGGAATTGCAGCAGGCCTTGACCGCCCAGCAGCAGGCGCAGGGCGATCTGCAGCGGCTCAACGGGCGTTTGGCGTCGCTGGAAGCCTTGCAGCAGGCCGCGCTCGATCCCGGCACCGGCACTGCTGAGTGGTTGAAGGAACACAACCTCGCCGAGCGTCCGCGTCTGGCCGAGGGCCTGAAGGTCGAGGCCGGTTGGGAGCTGGCGGTGGAAACCGTGCTTGGTGCCGATCTGCAAGCGGTGCTGGTCGACGATTTCAGCGGCTTCGATCTGTCCGGTTTCACCCAAGGCGATTTGCGCCTGCTCAGCCCGGCCAGCGATGGCGTGCGGGTGGCGGGCAGCCTGTTGGATAAAGTCGAGGCGCAGATCGATCTGTCGCCGTGGCTTGGTCAGGTCAAACCGGTCGACAGCCTTGAACAGGCGCTGGCGTTGCGCGGTCAGTTGAGCACCGGGCAAAGCCTGATCAGCCGCGACGGCTATTGGGTCGGACGACACTTTTTACGCGTACGTCGCGCCAGCGAAGCGGAAAGCGGCATGCTCGCCCGTGGCCAGGAAATCGAAGACTTGCAGCTTGAACGCGAAGAGCGCGAAGCCACGGTCGAGGCCATGGAAACCCGTCTGCAAACCTTGCGTGCGCAACAGCGCCAGCAGGAAAACGGCCGCGAACATCTGCGTCGCTTGCTGCAAGACGAAGCGCGCCAGCAAGGCGAATTGAAAGCGCAGCTGTCCGCCGGCAAAGCCAAGGCCGAACAGCTGACATTGCGTCGCACCCGTCTTGATGAAGAACTGGTCGAACTCGCCGAACAGCGCGAGCTTGAGCACGAACAGGTCGGCGAGGCGCGCATGCAATTGCAGGAAGCACTGGATGCCATGGCGCTCGACACCGAGCAGCGCGAGTTACTGCTGGCCCAGCGCGACAGCCTGCGCGAGCGCCTTGATCGCGTGCGTCAGGAAGCGCGGCAGCACAAGGATCACGCCCATCAACTGGCCGTGCGTCTCGGCTCGTTGCGCGCCCAGCATGACTCCACGCGGCAGGCGTTGGAGCGTCTGGAAATGCAGGCCGAACGCCTGACTGAAAAGCGCGAACAGTTGAGTCTGAATCTGGAGGAGGGCGAGGCGCCGCTGGAAGAGTTACGCCTCAAGCTCGAAGAGTTGCTCGACAAGCGCATGACCGTTGACGAAGAACTCAAGACTGCGCAGATCGCCCTGGAAGACGCCGATCGCGAATTGCGCGATGCGGAAAAACGCCGGACCCAGGCCGAACAGCAATCGCAGCTGATTCGCGGCCAGCTCGAACAGCAGCGCATGGAGTGGCAAGCCCTGACCGTGCGCCGCAAGGCCTTGCAGGACCAATTGCTTGAAGATGGCTACGATCTCAACGGCGTGCTCGCGACATTGACGGCGCAAGCCAGTGAACGCGAAGCCGAAGAAGAACTCGAACGCATCAACGCGCGGATTCAGCGCCTGGGCGCGATCAACCTCGCGGCCATCGATGAATACACGCAACAATCGGAGCGTAAACGTTATCTGGATGCGCAGGACGCCGATCTGGTCGAGGCGCTGGAGACGCTGGAAAACGTCATTCGCAAGATCGACAAGGAAACCCGCAATCGTTTCAAAGATACCTTTGATCAGATCAATGGCGGTTTACAGGCACTTTTTCCAAAAGTTTTCGGCGGTGGACGGGCGTATTTGGAACTGACGGGCGAAGATCTACTCGATACAGGGGTGACGATCATGGCGCAGCCGCCCGGGAAGAAGAACAGCACCATCCATTTGCTCTCCGGTGGCGAAAAAGCCCTGACTGCATTGGCCCTGGTTTTTGCCATCTTCAAGTTGAACCCGGCGCCGTTCTGCATGCTCGACGAAGTTGACGCGCCACTGGATGACGCTAACGTTGGACGCTACGCACGGCTGGTCAAAGAGATGTCCCAGACCGTGCAGTTCATCTACATCACCCACAACAAGATCGCCATGGAAATGGCCGAGCAATTGATGGGCGTGACCATGCATGAACCGGGTTGTTCGCGGCTGGTGGCGGTGGATGTCGAGGAGGCGATGGCGATGGTGGACGCCTAGCGGCGGTGCTGCAAGTGACAAGCTCCAGGCTGCAGGTGGACGGCTTGTGGCTTGGCGCTTAAAGCTTGTAGCTGCGAAGCCTTTGATCGTGCTAGTTTAATGTCAATTTTTCGTATACGTGGGCAAAACGCCTGTCAGAACATAGAGTTGGCGCCACGTTTTAAAGCGGTTTACGCAGTGTAAACCCCTTATTTTTCAGCATTTTTTATAGAGGCACGGGATTACATGGAAATCGGTCTGCGCGAGTGGCTGATCGTCATCGGCATCATTGTGATAGCCGGTATTCTTTTCGATGGCTGGCGCCGTATGCGCGGCGGCAAGGGAAAGCTGAAATTCCGTCTCGACCGGAGCCTGTCCAATCTGCCGGACGAGGACACCAGCGCCGAGCTGTTGGGCCCGGCCCGCGTGCTGGACACGCACAAGGAGCCGCAACTGGACGAGCACGATCTGCCGTCGGTGAGCATGCCCAACCGCGAAGCCCGCGAGCCGCGTGAATCCGGCTCGAAACGTGGCAAGCGCGGCAGCAATGGCCCGGCGCAGGGCGACCTGAACCTCGACCTCGATCTGGACGGCGGTCCGAGCTTCAGCAGCCGTGACGACGATTTCGCCGAAGACAGCAAGCCTGCACCGACCGTGGCGGAAAAAGATCAGCCGCAAGCCGAAGAGGTCCTGGTGATCAGCGTAATCTGCCGCGACCCGGCTGGCTTCAAGGGCCCGGCGCTGCTGCAGAACATTCTCGAAAGCGGTCTGCGTTTTGGCGAGATGGATATTTTCCACCGCCACGAAAGCATGGCCGGCAACGGTGAAGTGCTGTTCTCCATGGCCAACGCGGTCAAGCCGGGCATTTTCGATCTGGACGACATCGACCATTTCAGCACCCCGGCGGTGAGCTTCTTCCTCGGTCTGCCAGGCCCGCGTCATCCGAAACAGGCTTTCGACGTGATGGTCGCGGCAGCACGCAAGCTGTCCCAGGAGCTGAACGGCGAACTGAAAGATGATCAGCGCAGCGTGCTGACCGCGCAGACGATCGAGCACTACCGTCAGCGCATCGTCGAGTTCGAACGCCGCGCGCTGACCCAGAAGCGCTAAGGCCAGAGCGCAGTTGTGGCGAGGGAGCTTGCTCCCGCTGGGTTGCGAAGCGACCCCAAATTTACGGCGGCTTCGCCACCGAGCGGGAGCAAGCTCCCTCGCCACAAGGTCTACCACCTTGAGCGACTATGATTAGACACTGGAGCAGCCTCGGCTGCTCTTTTGCTTTGTGAGAGAACACCCATGACCGCCGCCAAAACCCGCATTCTAGAGCTGCGCGCTGAGCTGGATCAGCACAACTATCGCTACCATGTTCTCGACGAACCGAGCATTCCGGACGCCGAGTACGACCGCTTGTTCCACGAGCTCAAGGCACTGGAAGCAGCCAACCCGGAACTGATCACCAGCGACTCGCCGACCCAGCGCGTCGGCAGCATGGCGCTGACTGCGTTCACTCAGGTGCGTCACGAAATCCCGATGCTCAGCCTCGGCAACGCCTTCGAAGAATCCGACATGCGCGAGTTCGATCGCCGGGTCAACGAAGGTCTCGACGTGCCGGCCGGCGATCTGTTCGGTGGTGGCGCGGCGGTGGAATACAGCTGCGAGCCGAAGCTCGATGGCCTGGCGGTCAGCCTGCTGTATCAGGACGGTCTGCTGGTACGTGGCGCCACCCGAGGCGATGGCACCACTGGCGAAGACATCAGTGTCAACGTGCGCACCGTGCGCAACATTCCTCTTAAGCTGCACGGCGAAGGCTGGCCGGCGACGCTGGAAGTGCGCGGTGAAGTGTTCATGTCCAAGGCCGGTTTCGAGCGACTCAACGCCTCGCAACTGGAGATCGGCGGCAAGACCTTCGCCAACCCGCGCAACGCTGCTGCGGGCAGTCTGCGCCAGCTCGATTCGAAGATCACCGCCAACCGGCCGCTGGAATTCTGCTGCTACGGCATCGGTCAGGTATCCCACGACATTTCCGACACCCACATCGGCAACCTCAAGCAGTTGCAGAAGTGGGGCATGCCGATCAGTCACGAACTGAAGCTGGCCAAGGGCATCGACGAGTGCCTGGAGTACTACCACGACATCGGCGCACGGCGTAATGCACTCGCTTATGAGATCGACGGTGTGGTGTTCAAGGTCAACAGCATTGCCGACCAGCGTGAACTGGGCTTCCGCGCCCGCGAACCGCGCTGGGCGATCGCGCATAAATTCCCGGCGATGGAAGAACTCACCGAGCTGCTCGACGTTGAATTCCAGGTCGGCCGCACCGGTGCGGTGACCCCGGTGGCGCGTCTGAAGCCGGTGAAAGTCGCCGGCGTCACCGTGGCCAACGCCACCTTGCACAACATGGACGAAGTGGCACGTCTGGGCCTGATGATCGGCGACACGGTGATCATTCGCCGCGCCGGCGATGTGATTCCGCAAGTGGTGCAGGTGGTCACCGAGCGTCGTCCTGATAACGCGCGCCCGGTCGCCATCCCTGAAAGCTGCCCGGTGTGCGGCTCGCATGTCGAACGCACGCAACTGGTCAAGCGCAGCAAGGGCAAGGAAACCTTCAGCGAAGGCGCGGTGTATCGCTGCGTCGGCCGATTGGCCTGTGGCGCGCAACTCAAGCAGGCGATCATTCACTTCGTTTCGCGCCGGGCCATGGACATCGAAGGTCTGGGCGACAAGAGCGTCGAGCAACTGGTCGACGAAGGTCTGGTCAGTTCGCCAGCCGATCTGTATGCGCTGAAGTTCGATGACATCGTCGATCTGGAAGGCTTTGCCGAAGTCTCAAGCAACAAGTTGTTGAAAGCCATCGAAGACAGCAAGCAACCGAGCCTGGCACGTTTCATCTACGCCCTCGGCATTCCTGATGTCGGCGAGGAAACAGCCAAGGTGCTGGCACGGTCGCTGGGTTCGCTGGAGCGCGTGCAACAGGCCTTGCCGCACGTCCTGACCTACCTGCCGGATGTCGGCCTGGAAGTGGCGCACGAGATTCACAGCTTCTTCGAGGATGCGCACAACCAGCAGGTCATCAGCGAATTGCTCGGCCACGGCTTGCAGATTCAGGACCAAGGGGAGCTGGGCGCGGAGTTCGCCGCCAGTACCACGCTGGGCGGCTTGCTCGACAAGCTGCACATTCCTTTCGTCGGCCCCGGTGGTGCACAGAAACTGGCGGACCGCTTTGGCTCGCTGGAAGAGGTGATGAACGCTGACTGGCTGGACATGCGTCAGGCGCTGCCGGAGAAGCAGGCCAACTCGGTGCGCGAGTTCTTCGCCTCGCCCGAGAATCGCCAACTCGCCGAGCAGTCTGAGCAACAACTGCGCAATTTCGGCATGCATTGGCAGAGCGAGAAGAAAGTCGTTGAAGGTTTGCCATTGTCCGGCGAAACCTGGGTGCTGACCGGCAAGGTCGAACTGATGAGCCGGGATGTGGCCAAGGATCATCTGGAAAGCCTTGGTGCCAAGGTTGCCGGTTCCGTGTCGGCGAAAACCCATTGCGTGGTCGCAGGCCCCGGTGCCGGCTCGAAACTGACCAAGGCCAATGAACTCGGGGTCAAGGTCATGGACGAAGAAGCGTTTATCGCCTTCCTCAAAACCCACGGCGTCACCGTGTAAGGGATGTGCCGCTCTTGTGGCGAGGGAGCTTGCTCCCGCTGGGCTGCGGAGCAGCCCCAAACCCTTGCAGGCAAACCGCGGATGCTGGATTTGCGACCGAGCGGGAGCGAGCTCCCTCGCCCAATGGCGGTGTCATCGGGTAGCGCGCGGTATTCGGGAACGATGTTGTCTTGAGGATGATCTAGTCTTGGCCAGTCCCAGGGAGAGATCGCCATGCACCGCTTTTTCGAGCAGCTCAGTTCCCGCATCATCGCGCCGTTCGTGGCCGGATCCTCACGCAACAGCAAAGTCTGGCCGTGCCGTTGTGGCCAGTCGCTGTTCTTTCGCAACAGCCAGTGCCTGGCCTGTAACGCCTTGCTCGGTTATCAACCTGAACAAAGTCGCCTGACCTCGCTGCAGCCTGGGCCGGAAGAGGGCACCTGGACACTCGACGTCGATCCCGACGCCGGCCTGTTCCGCCGCTGCGCCAACCTCGACATGCCCGCCGCCTGCAACTGGCTGCTGCCGGCCAACGATCACGACACCTTGTGCATCGCTTGCAGCCTCAACCGCACCATCCCCGACCTGTCCGTCCCGGAAAACCCCGAGCGCTGGCGCAAGGTCGAGATCGCCAAGCGTCGACTGGTCGCGCAATTGATCACCCTCGGCCTGCCGGTGATCGCGAAAACCGTGGATGAAGAAACCGGGCTGGCGTTCGACTTCATCGGAGTCGACCTGCAAGGCAACGCACCAATGACCGGTCATGCCAACGGTCTGATCACTCTCGACATCCAGGAAGCCGACGATGCCCATCGCGAGCAGGTCAGGGCGCAAATGCACGAGCCCTATCGCACGCTGCTCGGGCATTTTCGCCATGAGGTCGGGCACTATTACTGGGATCGCCTGATCGCCAACGGCCCCTGGCTCGGCGCATTCCGCAACCTGTTCGGCGACGAACGCGCCAGTTACGCCGAGGCGCTGGACCGGCATTATCAGCAAGGCGCACCGCTGGACTGGCCGCAGCATTACGTCAGTGCCTACGCGACCATGCACCCGTGGGAAGACTGGGCGGAAACCTGGGCGCATTACCTGCACATGATGGACGCCGTAGACACTGCGCTGGGTTTCGGCATGAGCGCGCGGGAAATGGACTTCGATTACCAGCCGTTTCCGACCAGCACCCTGTACGACCCGGAGCACCCCGGCGGGAGCGCGTTCCTGTCATTCGTCAACGCATGGATCGAACTGGCCGGCATGCTCAACGAACTGTCGCGCAGCATGGGCCAGCCGGATTTCTATCCGTTCGTACTGCCGGCAGCGGCGATCGCCAAGCTGCACTTCATTCATCTGGTGATCCAGCAGGCGGGCGGTCGTGCAGACGAAGTTCTGGCCCTGTAGGAGCCGCCGAAGGCTGCGATCTTTATGTCCTTGAACCCGTTCATATTTTTTATCTGCAACCAACGGTTGTAACTTCATCTCAGACAGGTACAATGGCGCGGCTCGCCGACAGGCAAGCGTCGTTATGGTGACCCCATCGGTCCCCCCGCAACGATTACCCGTGAACCTGGTCAGATCCGGAAGGAAGCAGCCACAGCGGGAACATTGTGTGCCGGGGTGTGGCTGGTGGGGGCACCACCTTAACGAACCATCGAAGGCTTCAGACAGAACTGCATGGGTTTCGCCCACTGCGGTTTTTTTATGCCTGTGATTTGGCTTTTGGCGTTGATCTGCTATCAGAAACGCTCAGATCAGCAGCGTAGCGTCCCGTTGGCCGTGCGGCTGTCGAAGCTGAACAGTGGCATACTCCCTCGCCTGGCATCGAGAGGTAAGGCAAGTGGGTGAAATTGACGATCTGACTCGGGAAAAACTGCGCGAATGGCAGTTGCGTCGTCTGGAAGTCAAGGAACAGATGCGGGAACAGCCCGAGCGAACCCTGGAGCTGTCGCGCTTGCTCGACCTGATGGATGAAGAGCACGCCGCGATCCTGGCGGCTTCGACCGTGTTCAACGCGGTTGAAGAAACGGCGCAGCCGGTCGCGGTGCAGGACCAGCCCGCCGCTCAACCGAGGGCCGGCCAGTACGACCTGCAATTGCACGCCAGCGCTCAAAGCCCTGAACACTTGCGCAAACTGCTCGAAATGGCGCTCTACGAAGTGCAGGCACAGATCGATGCGGGCTCGATGACCGACTGCGCAGCTCGACGCGGCATGTCCGGCACGCTGGGCGACTACTCCTTCGAGCTGCGGATCCACCCCGAGACCGGCAATGAGGGATGCTTGCCGCCCACCCATGAACTGCGCGACGAGAATGACCAGGACTGATCTGGTGTTGTGTCAAAGCCCAGGCGGCGAGGTTGTATGCACCCGGAACATTTTGATTTGGCCACCCCGGTACTTCTACCGATTACCCATGATGCATGTACGGCGTTGTTGCAGCCCGAGGGTGAAGCGGCACTGGCCGACCTGACTGACCCGGAACTGGCGGCGCTGCTGGTTATCCAGAACCTCGCCCAGGCCACGGAGCAGGATTTGAGCGCCAACGCGGCAGAGAAAATTCTCGCCAGACTCATTGACTGGTCCGTCACCTCCCGGCGCTCTGGATCGACGGGACTGATTTCAGAGGCGCGGCGATTGTTCGATTCGCGCAAACTGTATTTCGGCCTCAATGCGCTCAAAGGCCTGAACCTGCGGTTTCTCATGGCTGACGAAGTCACTGCGCAGGAATACCTGTTGCGCGACGGGCAATGGGATGTCGACTACAAGATTCGCCATCAGAAACAGAACAACCCGTTCAGTCAGCAAATGGTCACGCCTCGTGAGCGTGAGCACTGGTTAAGCGCCGCGCAGGACAAGCTGCTGCGGACCTTTCGCGCCAATCTCGACGAAGACCTGCACGTGCAGGGCTATGCGGGCATCGGCAAGAGCTACATGCTCAGTGCGCTGATCGAATGCCTGCGCTCGAAACGCACCCTGGTGCTGGCGCGCACCCCGGCGAAACTGGCGACGTTGCGCAAACACATCACGCAAGTGCACAACACCGAGATCGGTCAGACGTTTTTCGACTTTGCCCAGGCCCAGCTGCTTGGCCCACGGATGCACAGGGCCGGGACGCCTGCGCGGATCCCGAGCAAGCAGGCGCTGGCGCAGGAACTGAATATTTTTGGTTTCCGCCACCATGATTGCCCGGGCACGCTCGAGGTCTGTCTGCGAGTGCTGGAGCTGTATTGCGCGTCGAGAGACCACACGCTGTCCGCCAGGCATCTGCCCCATTTCCAGCAGCCCTTGACCGCCGCAGACTCGCAGGCGCTGCTGGAGTATTCCAGTCGCCTGTGGGTGTATCTGGAGGCCAACCCGGCCTGGGCCAGCCAGAGCGGTTTTCAGACGTTGTTGATGATCAAGCGCGCCAGTCTGGCCGGTTGCCGCGTCCCGCCGCGCTACACCCATGTGATCATCGACGAAAGCCAGGATGTGCCGGCGTCGCTGCTGCAGATTATCGAACGCGGGCAGCAGGTGCTGATCACCCTCGGCGATGAATATCAGCAGGCCAAGGGCGAGCCGCTCAAGCGCAAGCGTGAGGTTCGCCAGAGCGATATCTGCTATTCGGTGCGCTCGGGGCGCAATGTCGAGCGCCTGGTCAACCCGCTGATCTCGCGCCACACGCAGAAGAGCAAAGTGCCGTTTGAAGGTGCTCGCCATGCTGACGTCGATATCGAGTACTACCCGCAAGCCTTCGTGCCGCCGGAGGGTTGCGTGGTGCTGACTGCGTCACCGTGGGACACGATGATGTGGGCCATCCACCTGCATGATTCCAGTTGCGCCTTCAGTTTTCCCGACAAGGAAGCGCAGGACGACATCAAGCATTTCATGACCACCGCCATCGAGCTGTTCCGCCGCGATTTCTACAGCGCCGGGTCCAGCGAGAAAGGGCCGCACCCGTTTTTCAGCGACATGGCCGACTGGCAGCAGGTGCGTGAGACCCATCGTTTCGACGAGGCGTTTTTGTGGATCGAAGCGCAACTGCAAGAAGGCTTCATGATTGCCGACCTGACTCGACTGAGCCAGAAGATCATCGACCCAGGCAAGGCCTGTCTGTTGATGATGGCCGAACGGGCCGGTGGCATGGAGTTCAAACGGGTGCTGTTGACGCGGGCCTTGCTCAGCAATGAGAAATTCAAGGACGCCTATGAGTTCGATCAGCGCATCTGTGCCGTCTACATCGCCATTTCCCGCGCCCGACAACAGCTGTACCTGCCTTACGACGTAGTCGAGTGGATCGACTTTCACGATTACCAGAAATTCCGCGAATCGCACGGCTATTAATATCCCCCTGTAGGAGTGAGCCTGCTCGCGATAGCGTCCGGCCAGCCAATCATCATTTGACTGATACACCGCTATCGCGAGCAGGCTCACTCCTACAGGGTTATGGGGTGTGTTCGGAGGTGCCGGTGTAGAGCCGGATGATCTCGTCTATCTCGCCGGACATTTTCATCCGCAGCAACGTGCGCAGAATCCGCTGCACCGGCACCTTCGGATCGTTCCTCACATAGCAGCCGATATGCTGTTCCTGCAGCACCGCGACCCCTCGCAACTGCTGCTCCGGCAGCAGGCGCTGATTGATCCAGTCCAGCGTCCACTGATTGCTCACCGCGTAGCGATAACGGCCGGCGAGGAGCTTTTCCAGCACCTGCTCCTGATTGCGCGCGTCTTCGCGTTGCAACCGGTCGGCGTCGAACAGTGATTGCAGGGTCGGGTAGCTGTAACCGAGGACGGTGCCGATGGCCTGTCGCGGCAGATCGGCGGGATTGATCTGCGCCGATTTATCTTCGCGGCTGACAAGCAGGTCGCGCTGAAACCACAGCGGCACGCTCCAGATGTAATCGCCGGACTGATTCGGCAGCCACGACTGTGCGGCATAGCAGCGCACGTCGATGTCGCCGTGTTCCATGGCGCTCTGGACCCGCGCACGCGGCAGGACGATGAACTGCGCCGGCGCGCCGACCTGCGTGGCCAGGCTGAGGAGGATGTCGTGCAGGATGCCCTGGGTCGGCCTGCCGCTTTCCAGTTGCACCATCGGCATCGCCCAGCTGTCCGGCACGGCGAAGCGCAACGGCGCTTGCGCTGCCATCGCGTTGAGGCTGATTCCCAGCAATGCCCCCAGGGCCCACCGCATAAACGCTCCGGTCATTCGCCGTCCCGAGCCGATAAAAGCCTCTGCTGATGCAGCTTAGCCATATTAGACGAGGACACCGGATGCAATTTTGCCCTTGCTCCGCTAGCATTAGCCGCTTCTGCTTCCTTCGCTGCGACGGTTTTCGATGAGTTATCAGGTTCTTGCACGTAAATGGCGTCCGCGCTCGTTCCGCGAAATGGTCGGCCAGACCCATGTGCTCAAGGCTCTGATCAATGCCTTGGACAGCCAGCGGCTGCACCACGCCTATCTGTTCACCGGGACGCGCGGGGTCGGCAAGACCACCATCGCGCGGATCATTGCCAAGTGCCTGAACTGCGAGACCGGTATCACCTCCAGCCCCTGCGGCGAATGTTCGGTGTGCCGCGAGATCGACGAAGGCCGTTTCGTCGACCTGATCGAGATCGACGCCGCCAGCCGCACCAAGGTCGAAGATACCCGCGAACTGCTCGACAATGTGCAGTACGCGCCAAGCCGTGGGCGCTTCAAGGTCTACCTGATCGACGAAGTGCACATGCTTTCCAGCCATTCCTTCAATGCGCTGCTGAAAACCCTTGAAGAGCCGCCGCCCTACGTCAAGTTCATCCTGGCGACCACCGATCCGCAGAAACTTCCGGCAACGATTCTTTCGCGCTGCCTGCAGTTCTCCCTGAAGAACATGACGCCCGAGCGTGTGGTCGAGCATTTGACCCACGTGCTCACGGCGGAAAACGTACCGTTTGAAGACGATGCACTGTGGCTGCTTGGCCGCGCTGCTGACGGCTCGATGCGCGACGCCATGAGCCTGACCGATCAGGCCATTGCTTTCGGCGAAGGCAAGGTGCTGGCTATTGACGTGCGGGCGATGCTCGGCACCCTGGATCACGGTCAGGTCTACGACGTTCTGCATTCATTGATCGAGGGTGACGCCAAGGCGCTGCTCGAAGCCGTGCGGCATCTGGCCGAGCAAGGTCCGGACTGGAACGGCGTGCTCTCGGAAATTCTCAACGTGCTGCACCGTGTGGCCATCGCTCAGGCGCTGCCGGAAGGCGTCGACAACGGCCACGGCGACCGTGATCGCGTATTGGCTTTGGCCCAGGCGTTGCCGGCCGAGGACGTGCAGTTCTATTACCAGATGGGCCTGATTGGCCGCCGCGACTTGCCGCTGGCGCCGGACCCGCGTGGCGGCTTCGAGATGGTCCTGCTGCGAATGCTGGCGTTCCGCCCGGCGGATACGGCGGACGCGCCGAGGCAACCGCTAAAGCCAGTGGGGATCAGCCAGGCCACAGTTGATTCCGCAAACTCCGTGGCTGCCGCGCCGAAGCCTGCGCCGGTGGTCGCTGCGGCTGTTGCGCCAGCGCCAGCGCCCGTGGCTGAGCCAGCGCCGGTAACCGCGCCGACTGCCGAGCCAGAATCTGTTGCACCGGTTGTCGAAGCGCAACCGGAGCCTGAGCCGGTCGCCGTCGAAGCCGTGGTCGATCTGCCGTGGAACGACCCGGTTGAAGCCGAGCCCGAGCCGGCGCCGGCACAGCAACCTGCCGTCGAGCCGGTGCTGGAAACCGCTGGCGAACAGCCCGAGCTGCCGCCAATGCCGTTGCCAACCCCGGACAGCGTGGTGCCGGACGCGCCGGAGTGGGCCGCCGCGCCGATTCCCGAGCCGTCCGTCGCTGACGTCGATGCCGCCACGCCAGGCATGGACATGGACGACGAACCGCCGCTGGACGAGGACTACATCGAGCCGGACATGGATTCGGCCTACAGCTATCTCGACGAACTGGCCAGCGAACACGCCGCCGATCCCGAACCTGAGCCCGAGCCGGAACCTGCCGCCGCGCCGGCAACCGGTCTGGCCCTTCAGTGGCTGGAGCTGTTCCCGAAACTGCCGATTTCCGGCATGACCGGCAGCATCGCCGCCAACTGCACCTTGATTGCGGTCGACGGCGATCATTGGCTGATGCACCTTGATCCGGCTCACAGCGCACTGTTCAACACTACGCAACAGCGTCGTCTCAACGACGCGTTGAACCAGTTCCACGGGCGCACGCTGACGCTGACCATCGAGCTGATCAAACCCGAACAGGAAACCCCGGCCCAGGCCGCTTCCCGTCGCCGCGCCAATCGGCAGCGCGAGGCGGAGGAATCGATCCATGGTGATCCGTTCATCCAGCAGATGGTTCAGCAGTTCGGTGCGGTGGTGCGAAGCGATACTATTGAACCTGTCGACGCCTTGGTCACCCAAGGCTAATAACTGAAGGCGCTCGGCCGCGATGGCCGGGCGCTGTTTTATCCAAGTACGTTTGAGGTGATTCCCATGATGAAAGGTGGCATGGCCGGCCTGATGAAGCAGGCGCAGCAGATGCAGGAAAAAATGGCCAAGATGCAGGAAGAACTGGCCAACGCCGAAGTCACCGGCAAGGCCGGCGGCGACATGGTCACCGTGGTGATGACCGGTCGTCACGACGTCAAGAGCGTGAGCATCGACCCGAGCCTGGTTGAAGGCCTGAGCGAAGACGACAAAGAGATGCTGGAAGCCGTGGTCGCCGCCGCCGTCAACGACGCCGTGCGCAAGATCGAAGCCAACAGCCAGGAAAAAATGGGCAGCATGACCGCCGGCATGAACCTGCCAGCGGGTATGAAACTGCCGTTCTGATTCGCCACTGCGCGGCAGATGAGCTACACAAAATGCCAGGCATCGCGCCTGGCATTTTTGTTTCTGCATGATGGGCATGTGCCGGCAGGACTGGCGCTTTCGCGAGCAGGCTCGCTCCCACACTTGGAAATGCAATCCCTGTGGGAGCGAGCCTGCTCGCGAAGGGCGCGCCTCGGTCAAAACTGAAGAAACATCGAACACACCACCGCTACCAAGGTCTGCTCCCTATACACCGAATTCCCCATTCACAGGAGACGCTGACATGTCCGACCCTCTCACCCTCAACCAACGCTTCGTCCTTGCCTCGCGCCCGACCGGTGCGCCGACTCCGGAAAACTTCCGTCTCGAGCGCGAGGCTTTGCCGGATCTGCAGGATGGTCAGGTCTTGCTGAAAACCCTGTACCTGTCGCTCGATCCGTACATGCGCGGACGCATGAGCGACGCACCGTCCTACGCCGCACCCGTGCAGATCGGCGAAGTCATGACCGGTGGCGCGGTCAGCCGGGTCGAGCAATCCAATCATCCAAAATTCCACTCCGGCGATCTGGTAGTGGGTGCGACTGGCTGGCAGAGCCACAGCATCAGCGACGGCCGCAACATCATGCCGATTCCTGCCGGTCTGCCGAGTCCGTCGATGGCTCTCGGGGTGCTGGGCATGCCGGGCATGACCGCGTACATGGGGCTGATGGACATCGGTCAGCCGAAAGAAGGCGAAACCCTCGTGGTGGCCGCTGCGTCCGGCGCCGTCGGCTCGGTGGTCGGGCAAGTGGCGAAGATCAAAGGCCTGCGTGCAGTTGGCGTGGCTGGCGGGGCCGAGAAGTGCAAATACGTGGTCGAGGAGTTGGGTTTTGATGCCTGCATCGACCACAAGGCCGACGACTTCGCCGAGCAACTGGCCAAGGCCTGCCCCAACGGCATCGACATCTACTACGAGAATGTCGGCGGCCATGTATTCGACGCGGTCGTGCCATTGCTCAACCCCAAGGCGCGCATCCCGTTGTGCGGTCTGATCGCCGGCTACAACGCCGCCGAGGCACCCACCGGCCCGGATCGCCTGCCCATGCTGCAACGCACGCTATTGACCAAGCGTGTGCGCATTCAGGGCTTTATCGTCTTCGATGACTACGGTGATCGTCAGCCGGAATTCATCAGCCACATGGTGCCGTGGGTACGCGACGGCAAGGTGAAATTCCGCGAGGACGTGGTCGAAGGCCTGGAGCAGGCGCCCGAGGCGTTCATCGGTCTGCTGGAAGGGCGCAACTTCGGCAAACTGGTGGTCCGGGTCGCCCAAGACTGAGGATTTGACGCTGGCCAGAGGCGCGGGTATAAACCGCGTCTCGTTGTTTAGTCGGACTGTTTACCCATGAGCTTCAGCCCTTTGATTCGCCAACTGATCGACGCCCTGCGCACCTTGCCGGGCGTGGGTCAGAAAACCGCTCAGCGCATGGCGTTGCAGTTGCTCGAACGTGATCGCAGCGGTGGCATTCGTCTGGCGCAGGCCTTGAGCCAGGCCATGGAAGGCGTTGGCCACTGCCGCCAGTGCCGCACGCTGACCGAAGACGATCTGTGCCCGCAATGCGCCGACCCGCGCCGTGATGACACGCTGCTCTGCGTGGTCGAAGGGCCGATGGATGTCTATGCGGTGGAGCAGACCGGATTCCGTGGCCGCTATTTTGTTCTCAAGGGGCATTTGTCGCCGCTTGATGGTCTGGGGCCGGAAGCGATCGGCATACCGCAGTTGATGGCGCGGATTGAAGAGGCGGGGACGTTTACCGAAGTCATTCTCGCCACCAACCCGACGGTCGAAGGCGAGGCCACCGCCCATTACATCGCGCAGTTGTTGCAGAACAAAGGCCTGATCGCCTCGCGGATTGCCCACGGCGTACCGCTGGGCGGTGAGCTGGAGCTGGTTGATGGCGGCACGCTGGCGCATTCGTTTGCCGGGCGCAAACCGATTTCCCTCTGATTATGCGGTGTCTGTTTTGACGCCTTCGCGAGCAGGCTCGCTCCCACATTGGTTTTGTGTCGTTTACAAATCCCCTGTGGGAGCGAGCCTGCTCGCGAATGGCGCGGCGCGGCCTATCTGATTCACACAATTTCATTGAAAACCAAGCAAGCGCTCGGTTAACGTCGGCGAACCCTTCCGTGGAGCTCGCCCATGCCTGCCTTTCAGGAATACTTCGACCCCAGTCACCAATTGGTCCGTGACAGCGTCAGACGTTTCGTCGAACGCGAGATCCTGCCGGACATCGATCAGTGGGAAGAAGCCGAAAGCTTTCCTCGCGAGCTTTACCTCAAGGCCGGAGCGGCGGGCATTCTCGGTATTGGTTATCCCGAAGCGCTCGGCGGTAGCCATGAAGGCGATCTGTTCGCCAAGGTCGCCGCCAGTGAGGAGTTGATGCGCTGCGGCTCTGGCGGCCTGGTCGCGGGCCTTGGCTCGCTGGATATCGGTCTGCCGCCGATCGTCAAATGGGCGCGGCCAGAAGTTCGCGAGCGGGTCGTGCCACTGGTCCTCAGCGGCGAAAAGATCAGCGCCTTGGCGGTCACCGAGCCCGGTGGCGGCTCCGACGTCGCCAACCTGCAAACACGCGCCGTGCGCGACGGCGATTGCTACCGGGTCAGTGGCAGCAAAACCTTTATCACCAGCGGCGTGCGCGCGGATTTCTACACCGTCGCGGTGCGCACCGGTGCGCCGGGGTTTGGCGGCATCAGTTTGTTGCTGATCGAGAAGGGCACGCCAGGTTTCAGCGTCGGTCGGCAACTGAAGAAAATGGGTTGGTGGGCGTCGGATACCGCTGAATTGTTCTTCGACGATTGCCGCGTGCCTGTAGGCAATCTGATCGGCGCAGAGAACATGGGCTTCGCCTGCATCATGGGCAATTTTCAGAGCGAAAGGCTGGCGCTGGCGCTGATGGCCAACATGACCGCGCAATTGGCGCTGGAGGAGAGCCTGAAGTGGGCGCGCGAGCGTGAAGCGTTCGGCAAACCCATCGGCAAGTTTCAGGTGATCAAGCATCGCCTCGCCGAAATGGCCACGGCGCTGGAAGTGTCGCGGGAGTTCACTTACCGGCAAGCGGCGAAGATGGCGGCAGGGCAGAGTGTGATCAAGGAAATTTCCATGGCGAAAAACTTCGCCACCGACACCTCGGACCGGATTACGACGGAGGCGGTGCAGATTCTTGGCGGGCTCGGTTATATGCGCGAAAGCCTGGTGGAGCGGCTGTACCGGGATAATCGCATCCTGTCGATTGGTGGCGGGACGCGGGAGGTGATGAATGAAATCATCAGCAAGCAGATGGGGCTTTAAAGTCAAAAGATCGCAGCCTTCGGCAGCTCCTACAGGGAAACGCACATCCCAATGTAGGAGCTGCCGAAGGCTGCGATCTTTTGCTCTTGATTATTTATCAGTCAACGCAAACTGCGTCAGGCAGAAAGTCGGGATGCCCATATCCTCAAGACGCTGCGAACCTTGCAGCTCCGGCAAATCAATGATCGCCGCAGCCTCATGCACCCGTGCGCCCATGCGGCGAATCAGGTTGGCCGCCGCGATCAGCGTGCCGCCGGTGGCGATCAGGTCATCGAACATCACCACCGAATCGCCTTCGCACAGGCTGTCGGCGTGCACTTCCAGAAATGCTTCGCCGTATTCGGTCGCATAACCTTCGGCGAGCACGTCCGCCGGCAGTTTGCCTTGCTTGCGGAACAGCACCAGCGGTTTGTTCAACTGATAGGCCAATACCGAACCGATCAGGAAACCACGGGCGTCCATTGCGCCGATGTGGGTGAAGTCGGCTTCGACGTAGCGATGGGCAAAGCTGTCCATCACCAGGCGCAGGGCGGTCGGCGACTGGAACAACGGGGTGATGTCGCGAAAGATCACGCCCGGCTTGGGAAAGTCGATCACGGGGCGGATCAGGGATTTGATGTCGAAGGAGTCGAAGACCATCGGGGTGTCCTGGCAGGGCTGCAAACGGCGCAGTATACCCGCGGCTGAAACGATTCGCTCAACCGCGGGTCGTGATCAGCCTTCGATCGAACCGCCGGCCAGCGCGCACAGCTGGATCGGATCGAGAATGTGGATCTCCTTGCCCTCGGCGGCAATCAGCTCGTTCTGCTGGAAGCGCGTGAATACCCGCGACACGGTTTCCACCGCCAGACCCAGGTAATTGCCGATTTCATTGCGCGACATGCTCAGGCGGAACTGGTTGGCCGAGAAGCCGCGAGCGCGGAAGCGTGCCGACAGGTTGACCAGGAAGGTGGCGATGCGCTCGTCAGCGGTCTTCTTCGACAGTAGCAGCATCATTTGCTGGTCGTCGCGGATCTCGCGGCTCATCACTCGCATCAACTGGCGGCGCAGTTGCGGCAATTGCAGGGCCAGTTCGTCGAGGCGTTCGAAGGGGATTTCGCAGACCGAAGTGGTTTCCAGCGCCTGGGCTGACACCGGGTGTTTCTCGGTGTCCATGCCCGACAGTCCGACCAGTTCGCTCGGCAGATGGAAACCAGTCAGTTGCTCTTCGCCGGCATCGCTCAGGCTGAAGGTTTTCAGGGCGCCGGAGCGAACTGCATAAACCGAATCGAAGGTGTCGCCCTGGCGAAACAGAAACTCGCCTTTCTTCAGCGGGCGGCCGCGTTTAACGATTTCGTCCAGCGCATCCATGTCTTCCAGATTCAGAGAAAGTGGCAGGCAGAGCGGGGCCAGGCTGCAATCCTTGCAGTGGGCCTGGTTGTGAGCGCGCAGTTTGACTGGCTCGGACATTTCTTCAATCCTTGTGGGAAAACACACATAAGACGTAAGGGTAACCCACCCAAGGACATTCAGGCCAGCACGCGGCGATGTTGTCCCACAGACATAAAGCCGCAGCACCGGCGGCCGATAAACAGCTATCAGCATTCATCCACGGAAGGTTCCGATGACCGCCATTGGCACGCTAGGCCCCGGTAGCAGCGGCGTTGCTGCCGCGCCGGAGTTAAACAATACCGACGCTGCGAGCGACCGCGACGACGACCTGTCGATAACGGCAAGCCCGACCTTGGTCGAGGGCGTCAAAGTGTCGCTGTCCGGCGCGGCCATCGCCAAATCCGCCGCTGTCGGCGGCGAAAACAGCGACATCGACAACAGCGGCCTACCGGAGAACATCCAGCAATTGCTGAAGATGATCCGCAAAATCCAGAAAGAAATTATCGAAAAGAAAGCGCGCATGGCGGCGGTGATGTCCGACAAAACCCTCTCCAATGAAGAAAAGATCAACAAGCTCGCCGCATTGCGTGGAGCCATCGCCGCCCTCAACAGCGGCCTGATCACCGCCAACCTGGCTTTGTCGAAAGTGATGAACCAGTCGGCGCTGAGCCCTGATCAGAACCTCAAGGTCGGCTCGTTGCTGACCAAGCCTTAGATCACCCGCGAGAAACGCTGGCGGTTCTGCTGCTCAAGGTACGCATCGAAGACCATGCACACCGAGCGCACCAGCAATCGGCCCGCCGGCAACACCTCGATCCCGTCGCGATCAATCCTGATCAGGCCATCCTCGGCCATCCCCTGCAATTGCGGCCACAGCCCGCCGAAATAGCCCTGGAAGTCGACATTGAACTGCTGCTCGATTTCAGCGAATTCGAGTTTGAAATTACAGATCAGCTGCTGAATCACCGCGCGGCGCAAGCGATCGTCGGCGTTGCACATCAGGCCGCGACTGGTCGCCAGTTGCGCGCTGGCGAGGCTGTTCTGATAAGCAGCGAGGTCGCTGCTGTTCTGGCAGTACAAATCGCCAATCTGGCTGATCGCCGACACGCCCAGACCAATCAGATCGCAATGGCCGTGGGTGGTGTAACCCTGGAAATTGCGTTGCAGGGTCTGTTCCTCCTGGGCAATTGCCAGATCGTCATCGGGCAGGGCGAAGTGGTCCATGCCGATGTAGCGGTAACCGGCAGCGATCAGTTGTTCGATGGTGCGCTGCAGCATCTCCAGCTTGTGCGCCGGGCTGGGCAATTCGCTGCTGTTGATCCGCCGTTGCGGCATGAAGCGCTCCGGCAGATGCGCGTAGTTGAACACCGAGAGGCGATCCGGTTGCAGGCTTATCACTTCGTCGACGGTGCGGGCGAAATTGTCCGGGGTCTGCTTCGGCAGGCCGTAGATCAGATCGATGTTGATCGAGCGAAATTGCAGGGTCCGCGCCGCGTCGATCACCGCGCGGGTTTCCTCCAGACTTTGCAGGCGATTGACCGCGCGCTGCACCGCCGGATCAAGATCCTGCAGACCGATGCTGACCCGGTTGAAACCCAATTCGCGCAGCAGGCCCATGGTCGACCAGTCGGCCTCGCGCGGGTCGATTTCGATGCCGTAATCACCGGAGTCGTCATCGAGCAGATTGAAATGCTTGCGCAGGTGCGCCATCAGCTGGCGCAGTTCGTCGTGGCTGAGAAAGGTCGGCGTGCCGCCACCGAAATGCAGTTGCTCGACTTTTTGCGCCGGGTCGAGGTGGCAGGCGATCAACTGGATTTCCTGCTCGAGCCGTTGCAGATATGGCTGCGCGCGACCGCGATCCTTGGTGATGACCTTGTTGCAGGCGCAGTAGTAGCAAATGTTCGCGCAGAACGGCACATGCACGTACAGCGACAACGGCCGCTGGGCCTTGCGGCTGTCGCGCAGGGCGTGGAACAGGTCGAACGTGCCGACCTGCCCGTGAAATTGCACGGCAGTCGGGTACGAGGTGTAGCGTGGCCCCGCCAGATCGTAGCGGCGGATCAGATCAGAGTCCCAACGAATGGCGTCGAGCATGCGGGCATTCCCCCGGATAGGCTGGCAGTGTGGCGAGTCTATCGGGGTGCGGCGATGGGGCTGTTGATTTGCATCAACAGCACAAGGTCAAAAGATCGCAGCCTTCGGCAGCTCCTACCTTGGAATGCGACCTCCTGTAGGAGCTGCCGAAGGCTGCGATCTTTTGCTTTTAATGGCCCATGAGCCAATGCTGATGCGGGCCGGGCAATGTCCACAAACCAAACAGAATCACCAGCAAACCGCCGGCCATACGCACGCTGCGTTTGCGCAGGATCGCGGTGACCCGTTCAGCCGCCAGCCCGGTGGCGAGCAGCACCGGCCAGGTGCCGAGGCCAAACGCAAGCATCAACAGCGCACTGTCCAGCGCATTGCCCTGACTCGCGCTCCACAACAGCGTGCTGTAAACCAGTCCGCACGGCAGCCAGCCCCACAGCGCACCGAGCAGCAAGGCGCGCGGCAGGCTTGAAACCGGCAGCAAGCGGTTCGCCACCGGTTGAATGAAGCGCCACAAGCCACGCCCGAGCGCTTCGATACGGGTCAGCCCGCTCCACCAACCGGCCAGGTACAACCCCATGGAAATCAGCAGCAAGCCGGCCAGCACGCGCATGACCAGCGCCGCCGGGCTGTTGGCGACGGCCCAGCCGGCCAGGCCGATGAGCAATCCCGCCGTGGCGTAACTGAGAACCCGCCCGAGGTTGTAAGCCAGCAACAGGCGAAAGCGCCGGCTGCGCTGTTCCTTGGGGATCGCCAGGGTCAGCGCGCCCATCAGACCGCCGCACATGCCCAGACAATGGCCGCCACCGAGCAGGCCGAGGATCAGTGCCGAAACGAGCAGGGGCGCCAGTTCAAGCATGGGGTGGCGCCTTGTCGTCCGGTTTGCCGGCGTTGGCTTCATCCACCGCGGCGGTGTGGTTGGGGTCCTGATCGTCAAAGAGGATGCTGTGCGCCGGGCCGTCGAGGTCATCGTACTGACCGCTGTCCACCGCCCAGAAGAAGATGTACACGGCGATGGCGACGATCAGCAAGGCAGCGGGAATCATCACGTAGAGAGCTGGCATCGGTAACTCCAGGCCCGCGCGGCTCAGGCCGGCAGCGGGCGGGTGTGGGTCGGGCTGCTGGCGGCCGGCGCGCTCGGCAGGCGAGTCAGGCGCAGGGCGTTGAGCACCACGGTCAGCGAACTGATCGACATGCCGACCGCCGCCCACACCGGAGTGATCCAGCCGAGGGCGGCGAACGGCAACATGAGGCCATTGTACAGCGCCGCCCACAGCAGGTTTTCGATGATTACCCGGCGCGTACGTCGCGCCAGCGTGAAAGCTTGCACCAGGGCGCCGAGACGGTTGGACAGCAACACCGCATCGGCGCTGGTTTTTGCCAGATCGGTGGCCGAGCCCATCGCCACGCTGATGTCGGCCGCGGCCAGCACCGGCACGTCGTTGACGCCGTCGCCGAGCATCAGCACCTTGCGACCTTCCTTGTGCAGTTGCTGCAGCACTTGCAGTTTGTCATCGGGGCGCAAACCGCCGCGGGCCTCGTCGATACCCAGTTCAGCGGCGACACTGGCGACCATCGGCGAACTGTCGCCGGACAACAGCAAGGTGCGCCAGCCCCGCGCTTTGCAGGCCGCGAGCAGGGCGGGGGCGTCGTCACGCAGGCGATCATCGAGGACCAGCCACGCCAGCGGGCCGTGGGTGTCGGCGAGCAGCAGCCATTGCCCGGCCTCGTCGGGCATCGACGGCAGAGCCGCGCCGCTCAGGGCACAGGCGAACTGCGCCTGACCGATACGCAAGCGTCGTTCACCGACCACCCCTTCAAGGCCCAGTCCCGGGCTGCTGTGCACCTCTTCAGCGGCCAATGGTGCGCGGCCGAAAGCGCGGGCAATCGGGTGTTCCGAACGGTTTTCCAGCGCGGCGGCGAGGCTCAGGCATTGCTCGCTGTCGAGCGCGCCGAGCGGGCGAATCGAACGCAGTACCAAGCGCCCTTCGGTGAGCGTGCCGGTCTTGTCGAAGATTACCGTGTCGATCTGGTTCAGCCCTTCCAGGACGTGGCCGCGGGTCAGCAGCAGCCCGAGTTTGTGCAGCGTGCCGGTGGCGGCGGTGAGTGCAGTCGGAGTCGCCAGCGACAGCGCACACGGACAGGTCGCCACCAGCATGGCGAGGACGATCCAGAACGCCCGCGATGAATCCAGTTGCCACCACAGCAGGCCGATCGCTGCCGCGGCGATCAGCGACAACAGCAAAAACCATTGCGCGGCGCGGTCGGCGATTTCTGCCAGACGCGGCTTTTCCGCCTGAGCGCGATCGAGCAGGCGCACGATCGCGGAGAGCCGCGTGTCCTGCCCCAGCGCCTGCACTTCCACGGTCAATGCGCCTTCAACGTTGAGGGTACCGGCGGTGACCGCATCACCCAGCGCACGCGGTTGCGGCAGGTATTCGCCAGTCAGCAGCGATTCGTCGATGCTCGATTGGCCATCGATGATCTTGCCGTCCGCCGGCAGAATCGAGCCCGGCTGCACCAGAATCCGCTCGCCGAGACGCAGCTCGCTGAGCAGGATGCGTTCGCTATGGCCATCGCTATCCAGGCGCAGGCACGAGGCCGGCAACAGGTTGACCAGTTGCGCAGTGGCAGCGGCGGTGCGCTCGCGGGCGCGCCGTTCCAGATAACGCCCGGCGAGCAGAAACAGCGCGAACATGCCGACCGCATCGAAGTACAGCTCGCCGACCCCGGTGATCGACGTCCAGATCCCGGCGATGTAGGCGCTGCCGATCGCCAGCGACACCGAGACGTCCATGGTCAGGTGGCGGGTACGCAAATCGCGCATCGCCCCTTTGAAGAACGGCGCGCAGCTGTAGAACACGATCGGCGTGGTCAGAAACAGCGCGACCCAGCGCAGGATCGTGTGCAGCTCGGGGCTGAGGTCAATATTGAATTCCGGCCACGTGGCCATGGTCGCCATCATCGCCTGAAACCACAGCAGCCCGGCAACGCCGAGTTGGCGCAGGGCCAGGCGATTCTCGCTGGCCAGTTGTTCGCTGGCGCGATCGGCGTGATGGGGATGGGCGGCGTAACCGATGTGGCGCAGTTCAGCGAGGATCTGGCTCAGCGGCAGTTGAGCGTCTGCCCAGCGCACGTGCAGGCGATGGTTGGACAGGTTCAGCCGCGCTTCGGCGACGCCGGGCAGGGTGCGCAGGTGTTTCTCGATCAGCCAGCCGCAGGCGGCGCAACTGATGCCTTCCATCAACAAGGTGGTTTCGGCCAGATCGCCTTCGTGGCGGACGAAGGGTTGTTGCACGTCGGCGCGGTCGTACAGCGCCAGTTCATCGGTCAGTTGCACCGGCAGCGCTTCGGGATTGGCCGAGGCTTCGCTGCGATGCTGGTAATAACTTTCCAGCCCTCCGGCGACGATGGCCTCGGCCACCGCCTGACAGCCCGGGCAGCAGAACTCGCGGGCCTGCCCGAGGACGACGGCGGTGAAGCGGCTGCCGGACGGGACGGGCAGGGCGCAGTGGTAGCAGGCAAGTGGGGTGGTCATGGCATCGTTGAGGGTGTGAGCCCTGGCATTGGGTGTATCCGCTTGCCCTCACCCCAGCCCTCTCCCGGAGGGAGAGGGAGCCGATCGGTGTGAGCCGGAAAAGCGGCTTCAGTCGCCGACATTGTCACTGTCATACGCCACGCTTCCAAGCAGCCGAGATCAGCCCCCTCTCCCTCAGGGAGAGGGCTAGGGTGAGGGGCTCTAGACCTTGATTCACTTCTTCAGGTCTTCCGCGCCCTGCAATGGCTCATCACCCAGCAGCAGTTCCTTGTCATGGCTGACCAGTTCTTCTTCAAACATGCGCCACACGTGTTCATCCTGACTGCCGAGCAGCTCGACAAACCGACGCCCTTCGACCTTGTCACTCAGTTGGCCAATGTAGCGGCCGGTATCGCTGTCACTGCGGGTCAGCACGATCTTGCGATCCTTCTCCGGCTGGGTCGGCGAGATCAGGTTCAGTTCCAGGGTTTGCGGCTGGCTGTCTCCGCTCAGGCGCAGATTGACTTCGCCGGTCACGTCATCCAGATGCACCGCCGCACGCAGTTTCAGGGTTTGCGCCAGCAGTTCACGGTCCAGTGAGCGGTTGATGCCTTTGCCCGCTTCGTAATAGTTGTCGTTGACCAGATTGTCCGGGTTGTTCACCGCGATGGTCACCATGGACAGGGTCAAGGCCACCGAGCAGGCGAGGATGGCGATGATGATCCACGGCCAGAGGTGCTTGTACCAGGGACTTGCGGCGTTTGCAGCGGGCATGTTCAAAATTCTCTCAACGGATTTGTGGGCCGATGAATCGGCTCTTGGCTTCAACGTGGACGCTGTCGTCATCGGCATCCTTGAGGATGAATTTCACCTCGTTGGTGCTCGATGGCAGTTGTTCCGGTGCGCTCGACAATTCGACCGGCATGCTGACGATATCCCCGGCAGCCACCTTGATCTCGCGCTTGCCTTGCAGGCGCAGGTCCGGCAGGCCCTCGGCTTGCAGCAGGTAAGTGTGATCGCGCTGATCCTTGTTCATGATCTTCAGGCTGTAGACGTTCTCGATCCGCCCTTCGGCGTTTTCGCGGTACAGCACGCGGTCCTTGCTGACATCGAAACCGACCAGCGAGCGCATGAAGAACGCGGCGACCAACAGGCTGATCATCGCCAGCAGCACCACGGCGTAGCCGATCAGGCGCGGGCGCAGTTTATGGGTTTTCTGCCCGGAGAGGTTGTGTTCGGTGGTGTAGCTGATCAGCCCGCGCGGGTAATCCATCTTGTCCATGATGCTGTCGCAGGCGTCGATGCACGCGGCGCAGCCGATGCACTCGATCTGCAGGCCATCGCGGATGTCGATGCCGGTGGGGCAGACCTGCACGCACATCGTGCAGTCGATGCAATCGCCGAGGCCGAGAGCCTTGTAGTCGATGCCTTTCTTGCGTGGCCCACGGCTCTCGCCACGGCGTGGGTCGTAGGAAACGATCAGCGTGTCCTTGTCGAACATCACGCTCTGGAAACGCGCATACGGGCACATGTAGATGCACACCTGCTCACGCAACCAACCGGCGTTGCCGTACGTGGCGAGGGTGAAAAAACCGACCCAGAAATACGACCAGCCATCAGCCTGGCCGGTGAAAAATTCGATGACCAGTTCGCGGATCGGCGAAAAGTAACCGACAAAGGTCATGCCGGTGACAAAACCGATCAGCAGCCACAGCGAGTGCTTGGCCAGTTTGCGCAGGAATTTGTTGGCGCTCATCGGCGCCTTGTCGAGTTTGATGCGCTGGTTGCGGTCGCCTTCGGTGACCTTTTCGCACCACATGAAAATCCACGTCCACACGCTCTGCGGGCAGGTGTAACCGCACCAGACGCGTCCGGCGTAGACCGTGATGAAGAACAGGCCGAACGCGGCAATGATCAACAGGCCCGAGAGCAGAATGAAATCCTGTGGCCAGAAGGTGGCGCCGAAGATGAAGAACTTGCGCTCCGGCAGGTTCCACCACACCGCCTGGTGTCCGCCCCAGTTCAGCCACACCGTACCGAAGTACAGCAGAAACAACGCCGCACCGCCGAGCATCCGCAAATTGCGGAACAGGCCGGTGAAGGCGCGGGTGTAGATTTTTTCTCTTGAGGCATAAAGATCGACGCTGTTGTTCGCGTTCTTGTTCGGCGGCGTGACGTCGTGTACCGGAATCTGATTGCTCATCATTGCATCCCACGGCAGTGGAAAAATGCCCCGGTCGATACGTGCCAACCAAGGTCAAAAAGGGCTGTTGCAGTAGCGCGATGATACGCCTGCCGCTCTGGCTCAAGGGTGCGACCTTTAGTCGCGTTGGGTAAAAAATCCGAATGGTGTAGCGATTGCGGAAAAGCCTGACGCAGATCAATTGACTTGTTGAGTATGGACGGTTTTGCCGAAGCGGCTAGTTCATCTTTTTTCAATCGCTTGTTCACACCACAGCCGTTGATTTCGCAAGTTTGATTACAAGTAATCGGTGGGATTCTTTGACGGTGCCTGGCCCGGCACTAAGCGACAGGTTTCAGTTGATATGTATGTTGTATGTTGTAAGTTGTTTGGTCTGAAATATATTCACTTGATTGTTATTTGCAAGAGCTTTGAGGTTTTCGTTGTGTTCGAATAAGTTGGCTCCTCGCGAAGCATGTTTCGCGTTTAAATAATCAATCTAAATGGAATTTAATGTATGGTTTTTAATAATCTTGTGCGCATTTTTATAAGTGCTTGCTTGCTGGTTTTGGCTATTACCGCTCACGCGGCTACTGGCCTGCCCAAACACATGGTCTTTGCTTCGGATACCCAATATCCGTGGACAGACAAGACCGATAGCAGCGAACCGGAATCGGATTCGGAATTCAAGGAGCGCTCGAAATGGCTGGTTGAAAGCCAACTTGCGAGCATTGCCGAATTCAGAAACCAGCACGGCTCTCAAGCGCAGGTGCCTCTGATGATCAATGGCGATATCACTGCTTTTGGTCATGGCTGGCAGCGGTCTTATATGAAGGCGGCATTGAACAAGTATTTCGGTGGTGACTACTTGTACGGGCTGGGCAATCACGACTATGAAAATAATGTCGATGACTGTTTCAGTAACAGCTGTGCAGCAGGCAGCATCGTCGAGTTCAAAGAACATCATGAAGGTAAAGTCGATAACTTCGACCTGGAGATTACTGGCGGCTTTCTGAGCAAAACGTATTCCGGCAGTCTCGCCTATTCGAAAAATGTCGGCGAAGTGCATTTGGTCCAGCTCAATAACGAGCCGACCTACACCACACGGATTGCCCATGCGCTGAACCCGACGACATTCGAAATCAACGACGCACTGGACTGGCTTGAAAAAGATCTCAGGGTAGCGCGAGCTCAGGGCTATGCAATCATCATCAATATGCATAAGCCGCTGAGGCACAAAGGCAGCCCCGAGCAACTGAAGCGTTTCCGTGACATGGTCAACAAATACCAGGTGACGGCGATCTTTGCCGGCCATTTGCATACAGATGGCGGTGACGCCTACTGGCAGGGCAGTGTGCCGATGTACCTGAGCGGCAGTACGTCCCAGCAGACCTATCTGACTGCGAGCTTTACCGAGGATCGCAAGCAGTTGCAGATCTATCTGGTAGAGAACAACCAATGGCGTGAGCGGACTCTGATCGACACCACGCCAGTGCATTCGGTTTTTGCCCAACGCCCATGAAAAAGCCCCGCCGGTGATAGGGCGAATTCGATTTCAGCCGCATTCGGCATCGCCAGTAGCTCAGCGATGCTCGTCCGGCAGCCGGTCAGTTTCTGGTACTCCTCAATGCTGAGCAATACGTGGGCAGGCCTGCCTCGGTCAGTAATGATTACTGGACCTTGATGTGTGGCTTATTTGGCTGCACGGGTGTCCTGATTAAGCTCGCGGCTGGAAATGTCCATCGAGCAAACGTTTCGAATCATGAATGCCACCATGAAAAAAGGCCCCGCCAATCTGATTGGCGGGGCCTTTTATGTTTCAAACGCTGGACTTATTCAGCCTTTGCCTCCGGTGCTTTTTCACCGTGGGACAAGCTGTAGACATACGCCGCCAGCAGGTGAACCTTGTCATTGCCCTGCAGTTGTTCCTGCGCCGGCATCTGGCCCTGACGGCCGTAACGGATGGTCTGTTGCAGTTGCGCGAAGCTCGAGCCGTAGATGAATGCGCCCGGGTGGGTCAGGTCGGGCGCGCCCATGGCCGGGGTGCCTTTGCCGGCAGGGCCGTGGCAGGCCACGCAGTTGGCGGCGAAGAGTTTGCCGCCATTGGCCGGGTCGGCCTTGGTGCCTTCCGGCAGTTTGCGCCCGTCGAGGTTGGTCACCACGAAGGCCGCCACGTCGGCCACGCCTTGCTCGCCGATCACTTCCGCCCAGGCCGGCATCACCGCGTGGCGGCCGCCCATGATGGTGGTCTTGATGGTTTCCGGCTCGCCGCCCCAGCGCCAGTCGGCGTCGGTCAGGTTGGGGAAACCGTAGGCGCCCTTGGCGTCGGAACCGTGGCACACCGAGCAGTTGGAGGCGAACAGACGGCCACCCATCTTCAGTGCTTGCGGATCCTTGGCAACTTCTTCGATCGGCATCGCCGCGAACTTGGCGAAGATCGGACCGAAGCGAGCGTCGGAACGGGCCATTTCCTTTTCCCATTCGTGGACGCCGGTCCAGCCGGTCTGGCCATTGGCGAACGCGGTCTGCTTCTCGGTATCGAGATAGTTGTAGCCCGGCAGCAGACCTTTCCAGTTGCCCAGGCCGGGGTACAGCACCAGGTAACCCAGGGCGAACACGATGGTGCCGACGAACAGCATGAACCACCATTTCGGCAGCGGGTTGTCGTACTCCTCGATCCCGTCGAAGGAGTGGCCGACCGTCTCGTCCGTCTGTTCGCTGCGCTGGCCCTTGCGGGTCGACAGCAGCAGCCAGGTCAGTGCGAAGATCGTACCGAGACTGAGGACTGTGACGTACAGACTCCAGAATGTAGTCATTCTTTGTTACTCCTAGAAGCTTGCTCGACGTGCTTGATGGCTTCGGGATCATCTGCAAAAGGCAACATGGTCGCGTCGTCAAACTCCGACTTGCGCTTGGGGCTGAACACCCACAAGGCCAGACCGATGAAGGCCACCATCACGACAACGGTGCCCAGGCCTCGAATCATCCCGATATCCATCAGATTCACCGTTTGCTTTTGATGATGGTGCCCAGGCCTTGCAGGTAGGCCACCAGCGCGTCCATTTCGGTCTTGCCCTTCACGGCCTCCTGAGCACCGGCGATGTCTTCGTCGGTATAAGGCACGCCGAGGGTGCGCAACACTTCCATTTTCTTCGCGGTTTCCTTGCCGTCGAGCTTGTTTTCCACGAGGAACGGGTAAGCCGGCATTTTCGACTCGGGGACCACGTTGCGCGGGTTGTACAAGTGCGCACGCTGCCAGTCATCGGAGTAACGACCGCCCACACGGGCCAGGTCCGGACCGGTACGTTTGGAACCCCACAGGAACGGGTGGTCCCAGACGCTTTCACCGGCAACCGAATAGTGGCCATAGCGTTCGGTTTCAGCGCGGAACGGGCGGATCATCTGCGAGTGGCAGCCGACACAACCGTTGGCGATGTACACGTCGCGGCCTTCCAGCTCCAGCGCCGAGCGTGGCTTCATGCCCTCGACCGGCTTGTTGGTGACGTCCTGGAAGAACAGCGGAACAATTTGGGTCAGGCCACCGACGCTGACGGCGATGACCATGAAGAAGGCCAGCAGGCCAATATTCTTCTCGACAGCTTCATGCTTCATCAGTGAGCTCCAACGACGGCAATCTTGGCGGCGGCTTCGGCTTCAACCGGATCCGACGCACGAACGGTGCGGTACACGTTGTAAGCCATCAGCAGCATGCCGCTGGCAAAGAAAGCACCGCCCAGCGCACGGACGATGAAGCCCGGGTGGCTGGCCTGCAGCGCTTCGACGAACGAGTAGGTGAGGGTGCCGTCATCGTTGATTGCACGCCACATCAGGCCCTGGGTGATGCCGTTGACCCACATCGAGGCGATGTAGAGCACGGTGCCGATGGTCGCGAGCCAGAAGTGCGCGTTGATCAGCCCGATGCTGTGCATCTGCGCCCGGCCGAACAGTTTGGGGATCATGTGATAGATCGCGCCGATGGAAATCATCGCCACCCAGCCGAGTGCGCCGGCGTGTACGTGGCCGATGGTCCAGTCGGTGTAGTGCGAAAGCGAGTTGACGGTCTTGATCGCCATCATCGGCCCTTCGAAGGTCGACATGCCGTAGAACGCCAGCGATACCACCAGGAAGCGCAGGATCGGGTCGGTGCGCAATTTATGCCAGGCGCCCGACAGGGTCATCATGCCGTTGATCATGCCGCCCCAGCTCGGCGCCAGGAGAATGATCGACATCGCCATGCCCAGCGATTGTGCCCAGTCCGGCAGGGCGGTGTAGTGCAGGTGGTGCGGGCCGGCCCAGATGTACAGGGTGATCAGGGCCCAGAAGTGCACGATCGACAGGCGATAGGAATAGATCGGACGTTCGGCCTGTTTCGGCACGAAGTAGTACATCATCCCGAGGAAACCGGTGGTCAGGAAGAAACCCACCGCGTTGTGGCCGTACCACCACTGGATCATCGCGTCAGTGGCGCCGGAGTAGGCCGAATACGATTTGAACAGGCTGACCGGCAACGACATGTGGTTGACGATGTGCAGCATCGCGGTGACGACGATGAACGCGCCGTAGAACCAGTTGCCGACATAGATGTGCTTGGTCTTGCGCTTGGTGATGGTGCCGAAGAACACCAGACCGTAGGTGACCCAGACAATGGCCAGCAAAATGGCGATCGGCCATTCCAGTTCGGCGTATTCCTTGGTGGTGGTGTAACCCAGCGGCAAGGTAATGATGGCGCCGACGATGACCGCCTGCCAGCCCCAGAAGGTGAAGGCTGCGAGGCTGTCGGAAATCAGTCGCGTCTGGCAGGTTCGCTGCACGACATAGTAGGAGGTGGCAAACAGTGCACAACCGCCGAAGGCGAAAATCACCAGGTTTGTGTGCAACGGGCGCAGGCGTCCAAAGCTCGTCCACGGCAGACCGAAGTTCAATTCCGGCCAGACCAGTTGCGAGGCAATGAAGACACCGAGCCCCATGCCAAGGATCCCCCAGACCACCGTCATGATGGCGAACTGGCGGACTACCTTATAGTTATAAGCAGTCGGACTGATTGCTGTGCTCATTCTAAGGTTCCACGGTTTGGGTGTTTTATTAGGATTGGAATCGGCCGCAAGTATGCAGAGAGCAGGGGGTCATTGCAACGCGCCATGACCTGGGTCAATGCTTTCCAGCGCTGATTCTGCGGCCTTTCCATGCGCCGTGTAGGGTCAAAACGGCCCCTGTCAAAATGTCGCTGTGAGTGAAAAAAACGCGGAGTTCGGATGGCCATCGACGGCGTCTTTTTCGACGTCATGATCGGGGGACGAAAGGCATTCGGCGCAACAGCCGTTATCTACCTGCCCTTGCGGCGAATCCGTCAGCCGTTTCAGCGGCCGCATCGCCCGGGAGTGATCTGAAACTGTCACGCACCAATCCGCTCTCGAACAAGCGTAGACCTGAATCAGGCGAACCGAAAGGTGAGGTGGGAAGGGGTGCGACAATGCGTCGCAATGGGGCGGGAAACTGCCGCAACGAAAAAGTCGCGGCAGTTGTGTACGCAGGTTTTATTTCTTTATGTCTTCAATTGCCAGGTTTTCTGTATTCAACCTGTGACTCAGGCTGTACACGTAAGCGGCCAGCAATTGCACCTTATCGTTGCCCAGCAACTCACTCTGCGCCGGCATGTGTCCTTGGCGGCCATGGCGAATGGTCTGTTCCAGCTGGGTCAGGCTGGTGCCGTAGATGAAGCCGGCCGGATGGGTAAGATTCGGTGCGCCCATCGCGGGGGTGCCTTGGCCAGTTGCGCCGTGGCACGCCACGCAAGTGGTGCTGAACGCTTGCTGCCCGGCTTGCAGATCCGCCTTGCTGTCGGCGGGTAGCGGCAGGCCGGCCAACTCGTGGCGCACGTAGGCTGCGACGTTTTTCACCCCGGCTTCACCGAGCACTTCGCCCCAGGCCGGCATCGCCGCCATCCGTCCGCCCAGGATGGTGGTCTTGATCGTCTCGGCCTCGCCGCCCCAGCGCCAGTCGCTGTCGGCAAGGTTAGGAAAGCCGAATGCGCCCTTGGCATCCGAGCCGTGGCACACCGAGCAGTTGGAGGCGAACAAGCGACCGCCCATTTTCAGCGCCTGCGGATCTTTGGCCACTTCTTCCACGGGCATGGCAGCGAATTTGGCGAAGATCGGCCCGAACCGGGCGTCCGCCTTGTTCATCTCCTTTTCCCACTCGTGCACGCCGGTCCAGCCATCCTCGTAACCGGGCAGGATGCCTTTCCAGTTGCCCAGGCCCGGATACAGAATCAGATAGCCCACCGAGAACACCAGCGTGCCGGCGAACAGCATGAACCACCACTGCGGCAGCGGATTGTCGTATTCCTCGATGCCGTCAAAGCTGTGGCCCATGGTCTGGTCGACGCTGCCCTTGGTCTCGCCCCGGCGGGTGCCGATCAGCAGCCACGTCAGGCCGATCAGGCTGCCAATGGTCAGTACGCAGATCCACGTACTCCAGAAGGTGGTCATGGCCGGGTACTCCTTGTTTCAGGTGCTTGGGTAGTGTCAGGTTGCGGTTCATCGGCGAACGGCAGCAGACGTGCTTCGGCAAACTCCGGGGTGCGCTTGCGGTTGAACACCCAAAGCGTCAAACCAACGAAGGCGACGAACACCACGACCGTGCCGAGGCCGCGGATCAGGCCTGCACTCATCTCAAAGATCATCATGCTCACCTCTTGCTCTTGATCGCAGTGCCGAGCACTTGCAGATAGGAAACGAGGGCGTCCATTTCAGTCTTGCCCTTGAGGCTGGCGACCGCGCCGCTGATGTCGTCGTCGGTGTACGGCACGCCGAGGGTGCGCATGGTTTTCAGCTTGGTTTCGGTGTGGCTGCTGTCGACGGCCTGGGTGACCAGCCATGGATAAGCCGGCATCTTAGATTCCGGCACGACGTTGCGCGGGTTGTACAAGTGCGCGCGGTGCCAGTCATCCGAGTAGCGCGCGCCAACCCGGGCGAGGTCCGGCCCGGTACGTTTCGAGCCCCACAGGAACGGATGATCCCAGACGCTTTCGCCCGCTACCGAGTAGTGCCCGTAACGCTCGGTTTCGGCGCGGAACGGGCGGATCATCTGCGAATGGCAACCGACGCAGCCTTCGCGGATATAGATGTCGCGGCCTTCCAGTTGCAGCGCGGTGTAGGGCTTCATGCCCTCCACCGGTTTGTTGGTGACGTCCTGGAAGAACAGCGGGACGATCTGGGTCAGGCCGCCGATGCTCACGGCGAACACCATCAGCAGCATCAGCAGGCCGACGTTCTTTTCAATGGTTTCATGTTTCATGGCGGACTCCTCAGGCCATCTGCGCGGCAGCGACGACTTCGGCAGGCTGCGAGGCCCGCACGGTGCGCCAGGTGTTGTAAGCCATCAGCAACATGCCGCTGAGGAAAATCGCCCCACCGATCAGGCGCACGACAAAGCCCGGATGGCTGGCCACCAGGGTTTCGACGAAGGAATACGTCAGCGTGCCGTCCTCGTTGACCGCGCGCCACATCAGGCCCTGGGCGATGCCGTTGACCCACATCGAGGCGATGTAGAGCACGGTGCCGATGGTCGCGAGCCAGAAATGCGCGTTGATCAGGCCGACGCTGTGCATCTGCGTCTTGCCGAAGATTTTCGGGATCATGTGGTACAGCGCGCCGATGGAGATCATCGCCACCCAGCCGAGCGCGCCGGCGTGAACGTGGCCGATAGTCCAGTCGGTGTAGTGGGAGAGGGCGTTGACGGTCTTGATCGCCATCATCGGCCCTTCGAAGGTCGACATGCCGTAGAACGCGAGCGACACCACGAGGAAGCGCAGGATCGGGTCGCTGCGCAACTTATGCCAGGCGCCCGAGAGGGTCATCATGCCGTTGATCATGCCGCCCCAGCTCGGTGCCAGCAGAATCAGTGACATCACCATGCCCAGCGACTGCGCCCAGTCCGGCAATGCGGTGTAGTGCAAGTGGTGCGGGCCGGCCCAGATGTACAGGGTGATCAAGGCCCAGAAGTGCACGATCGACAGGCGATACGAGTACACCGGACGCTCGGCCTGTTTCGGCACGAAGTAATACATCATGCCGAGGAAGCCGGCGGTGAGGAAAAAGCCCACAGCGTTATGGCCGTACCACCATTGCACCATCGCGTCGGTGGCACCGGCGTAAACCGAATAGGACTTGGTGAAACTCACCGGCAACTCAAGATTGTTGACGATGTGCAGAATCGCCACGGTGATGATGAACGCGCCGAAGAACCAATTGCCGACATAGATGTGTTTGGTCTTGCGCTGCATGATCGTGCCGAAGAACACAATGGCGTAGGCGACCCAGACGATGGTGATGAGGATGTCGATCGGCCATTCCAGCTCGGCGTATTCCTTGGAACTGGTGTAACCCAGCGGCAGGCTGATCGCCGCCAGCAGGATCACCAGTTGCCAGCCCCAGAAGCAGAACGCGGCGATTTTCGGCGCGAACAATTGCGTCTGGCAGGTGCGTTGCACCGAGTAGAAAGAGCTGGCGAACAGCGCGCAGCCACCGAAAGCGAAGATCACGGCGTTGGTGTGCAGCGGGCGCAGACGGCCGAAACTGGTCCAGGGCAGATTGAAGTTGAGTTCCGGCCAGACCAATTGCGCCGCGAGAAAAACCCCGAGGCCCATGCCGACGATGCCCCACACCACCGTCATAATGGCGAATTGGCGGACCACCTTGTAGTTGTAGGCGGTACTGATAGAAGTGTTCATGGTTCCCCATCCACGGTTCAGCCGAAGTGAGCGCGCGCAAACGGCGCGAATCCTTCGCCTGGAGTTATAGGCAGACTAAAAGCGAGGCAAGCATGGACAAACAGCACAAGGCCAGTATTGACGGGGATCAATGGGCGCAGTGTGTGCGTGATCGTGGGTGGCTGTGGGATGCCGCTGTTGGTGAGGCTTCGGCAACGCTGATTCTGGCGCACGGGGCGGGGGCGCCGATGGATAGTGACTGGATGAATGACATGGCTGGGCGCCTGGCGGGGCTTGGGGTGAATGTGTTGCGGTTTGAGTTTCCGTATATGGCGCAGCGGCGGGTGGATGGGGTGAAGCGGCCGCCGAATCCTGCTGGCAAGCTGCAGGAATGTTGGCGGGAGGTGTTTGCGGTGGTGCGGCGTCATGTCGCTGGGCCGTTGGCGATTGGCGGCAAGTCGATGGGCGGGCGGATGGCGAGTCTGGTGGCGGATGAGTTGGGGGCTGATGGGTTGGTGTGTCTGGGCTATCCGTTTTATGCGGTGGGCAAACCGGAGAAGCCTCGGGTTGAGCATTTGGCTGGTTTGAAGACGCGGACGTTGATTGTGCAGGGGGAGCGGGATGCTTTGGGTAATCGTGAAGCTGTCGAGGCTTACACTTTGTCACCGAGTATTGAGGTGATGTGGCTGGCGGCGGGGGATCATGATTTGAAGCCGCTCAAGGCTTCTGGCTTTACGCATTCCGATCATTTGGCGGGTGCTGCGCAGAAGGTGGCTGAATTTCTTCGTGACTGATTTTGAGCCGGGCCGGGATTTTGCGTTGCATGAAGATCTGCTCCCTTTCCCCCTCGCCCCCTTGGGGGCGGTCCGACGTTTCGGGAGGGCTGGGGTGAGGGGGATCGATTTCAGCTACGACATATTTTTTGGGTACATATCCGTTGCTGCGGTAACGGCCACTTAGGGGTCCGCCCTTACGGCGGGTCACTTTTTCCAAACGCCGAAAAAGTAACCAAAAAGGCTTGCTCCTACGTACGGCCCGCTCGCTAAAGCTCGGGGTTCCTTCGCTCCGGGATCGATCCGGGCGCAGCGTCTCCGGTTTGCTTCGCTGCACCTACTCCCGCTGTGTTTGGCTGCGCCAAACGGTCGCTGCGCTCCCACGCCCGGATCAATCCCTCCACTCAGCCTTCCGAAGTCGCCCGTGGATCAAGATCAAAAGCAGGCGAGCTGACACTCGGCCTATTGAGTGGTGAAGAGCCAAGCGGTGTTCGGCTGTTAATTTGTGTTGTGACTGCCCCTCACCCCGGCCCTCTCCCGAGGGAGAGGGAGCCGATTTGTGAGCTTTTCAAAGCCTGAGTTCAACGCGAAATCGCACGTCGGCGTAGCTCTCCCAAACACCTCGGTCAGTCCCCTCTCCCTACGGGAGAGGGCTAGGGTGAGGGGCTTTTGATCTGTTTCAGAATCTGGGTTCGACTCGGTATTTCACGTCGGCGTACCTCTCCCAAACACCGCGATCAGTCCCCTCTCCCTCTGGGAGAGGGCTAGGGTGAGGGGCTTTTGATCTGTTTCAGAATCTGGGTTCGACTCGGTATTTCACGTCGGCGTACCTCTCCCAAACACCGCGATCTGTTCTGGTCAAACGATACTGGACACGGTTATAGGGTTTAGGTCATTTCTCATGC